>NZ_LDQC01000121.1 GCF_001475545.1 Curtobacterium luteum
GGTCAGGCGTCGGTGAGGGCGACGGCGTCCAGGAACGACCAGTCGTCGTCCGGGGCGGCGCCGCGCACGAACGCCCTGAGCTGGTCGGGATGCGGTGCGCTCGCCGCGCCGCCGAGTCCGGTGACGGCGAACGCGGCCGACGCGGCGCCGAAGCGCAGCCGTGTCGGGAGGTCCCAGCCGTGGTGGTCGCCGGCCATGAACGCGGCGACGAAGACGTCTCCGGCGCCGGTGGGGTCGACCACGTCCACCGGGATCGTGCTCGCGGTGACGACGGCGTTCGCGGAGTCGACCGCGACGACGCCGTCCGCGCCACGGGTCACGACGGCGAGCGGGACGCGCTCGGCGAGGACCTTGGCAGCGTCGAGCGCCGTGTCCGTGCGGGTGTACCGCATCGCCTCGACGTCGTTCGGCACGAAGACGTCGATCTCGGCGAGCCGGTCGAGCACGTCACCGGACCACTCGCCGGTGTGGTCCCAGCCGACGCCGCCGACGACGGTCGTGCCGCCCGAGCGCAGCGCGGCGACCCAGTCGGGGAGCGGTCGGGCGATGCCGACGTGCGTCGCTGCGACCGGACCGAGGTCGTCCGGCACGTGCAGCGGGCCGAGGGGTTCCTCGTACGTGATGAAGCTGCGGTCCTCCGGTCCGGTGAGGGCGACCGACACCGCGCTCTGGTGTCCCGTGACGAGTTCCAGCAAGGCCGTGTCGAGCAGCGGCTCCTCGGTCAGCACCTGGTGGACGTGCCGCCCGAGGACGTCGTCGCCGAGCCGGCTGAGGAGCTTCGTCGGAGCGCCGGCACGTGCCGCCGCGACCGCTCGGTTCGCCACGCCGCCGGGCGTCACCGTGAACGCGTCGGCGAACACCTCCGCTCCCTGCTCGGGAGCGGTCACGCCGGCGAAGACCAGGTCGCAGTACACGTCGCCTGCGAAGAGCAACGCTCCGGGGGCCGGCGTCTGGTTCGGCTGGGTCACGGCTGCTCCTCGTCATCGCGGATCAGGGGTTCGACCGCGTGTGTTCGAGCCTGCGCGATCGGTGTTGCGGCGACGTTACTCGATTGCGCCAGATTTGTTAAGTCTGTTCGAGTTGAGGATCCTGATTGTTCATTGTTGCGTGATCCTGCTCGATCTGGGCTACGGTGGGTCGCATGATCCTGCGCGAGCGGCAGAACCGCATCATCGAAGCCCTGCGGGCCGACGGTGCTGCCTCGGTGCAGGAACTCGCGCGCGCGCTGCGGGTCAGCGCCGCGACGATCCGGCGCGACCTCGAGATGCTCGACCGGAACGGCGAGCTCGTGCGCACCTGGGGCGGAGCGGTCGTCGCGCCGGGCGCGACGACCCGCGAGCCCCCGCGCGGTCCGCACGGTGGTGCTCCCGCCGGCCCGGGTGACGAGGACGACGAGGTGGTCGAAGCCCCGTTCGAGGCCGCTGGCGACTACGACCTGAAGCACCGCATGGCGGTCGCTGCAGCAGCCATGGTGCAGGACGGCCAGGTCGTCATCCTCGACATCGGCACCACGACGCCCCTCGTGGCGGAGCTCCTCCGCGGGCGCGACATCACGGTCATCACCACGAACCTCGCGGTGTTCGACGTCCTGCGTGACGACGACGCCGTCCGGCTGGTCCTGCTCGGCGGGGTGGTGCGTCGCAACTACCGCACGCTCGTCGGCTCCCTCGCCGAAGCGGCCCTCGAGCAGGTGAGCGCGGACGTGCTGTTCCTGTCGTGCACCGGCGTCCGGGCGAACGGCCACGTCGTCGACAACATGGCGGTCGAAGCGCCGATCAAACAGTCGATGATCGCCGCCGCCGAGCGCGTCGTCCTGCTCGCCTCCGAAGCGAAGTTCCCCGGGACCGGAGCGCTCCGGCTCTGCTCCCTCACCGACGTCGACACGCTGATCACCACGACCGGCGCGCCCGACGACACACTCGCCCACAGCCGGAACGCCGGCGGAGAGGTCATCACCACATGAAGCTCTGCATCCTCGGGGGCGGCGGGTTCCGCACGCCGTACGTGTACCAGGCCCTGCTCCGCGACGCCGGAAGCCCCCGGGTCGACCGGGTCGCGCTCTACGACGTCGACGAGGTCCGGCTGCACGCCATGGTCGCGATCCTCACCGAGCTCGCCGCCGAGTTCCCGGACGCGCCCGTGCTCGAACCGACGACCGACCTGCACCGCGCGGTCGAGGGCAGCGACTTCGTGTTCGCGGCCCTGCGGGTCGGCGGGCTCGAGGGGCGCCGCTGCGACGAGCACGTCGCGCTCGACCTGGACGTCCTCGGACAGGAGACCACCGGCCCCGGCGGTCTCGCGTACGCGATCCGCACCGTGCCCGTCATGGTCGATGCGGCGAAGGTCATCCGCGACCTCGCCCCGGACGCCTACGTCATGAACTTCACGAACCCGGCCGGCATCATCACCGAGGCGATGCAGACCGTGCTCGGCGACCGCGTCCTCGGCATCTGCGACACCCCGTCCGGCCTCGGCCGTCGGGTCGCGGGCATGCTCGGGCTCGACCACACGCGGGTCCAGATGGACTACGTCGGGCTGAACCACCTCGGCTGGATGCGCCGGGTCATGTACGACGGTCGCGACGTCCTGCCCGAGCTGATGGCCGACGACGGCCGGCTCGGCGCCATGGAGGAGGGCCGCGTCTTCGGCCTCGACTGGATCCGCTCGCTCGGCGCGATCCCGAACGAGTACCTGTACTACTACTACTTCAACCGCGATGCAGTCCGGTCGATCGTCTCGTCGGGGAAGACCCGTGGCGACTTCCTCGCCGAGAGCCAGTCGGCGTTCTACGACCGGGCGAGTGCGGCGGGCAACGGCGTGGCCGACCTCTGGCGGGAGACCGTCGCTCGGCGCAGTGCCTCGTACATGGCCGAGGCGAAGGGCGGCACGCAGGACGACCCGATCGATCCGAAGGAACGGGAGACCGACCCGTCGCATCAGGGGTACGCGGGTGTCGCACTCGGGGTGATGGCCGCGATCAGCCGGAACGAGCGCCAGACGATGATCCTCAACGTGCGGAACAACGGCACGATCGCCGGCCTGCCGGGGGGCGCCGTGGTCGAGGTCCCGACGATGGTGGACGCGAACGGCGTGCACCCGATGACGACCGACCAGCCCGACCTCCACCAGATCGGGCTCATGTCCCAGGTGAAGGCGGTCGAGCGGCACACGATCCAGGCGGCGCTCACCGGCTCGAGGGACGAAGCCCTCAAGGCCTTCGCGCTCCACCCGCTCGTCGACAGCGTCAGTGTCGCGCGGGACCTCGTGCGCGGCTACGTCGACCGGATCCCCGAGGTGGCGGCGGTGCTGACGAAGTAGCGGAGCCCCGTGATCCGTGGCGACTGTGCTCGTCCGCGCTCGGCTCGCGGCTCCTCCCACAGCGGGAGGAGCCGCGGCCGCGGCCCCCACGACCGCGGCCGCGGACGACCGGATTCCCCTCCGCCGGACAAGCATCGCGCGCGTCGCGTCCTCGCCGCATCATCCGGAGGGATGAGAAGTCGACTCGTGCTCAGTCACTTGGTGGGCACCTAGGTGACGCCGGAGCGTGAGGGGGGGGACACGCCTCGACGCCACCTGATCAGCACTCGCCCGGTTTGTCGACCGCGCGAGCGCGTCCACCGTCTCCGTGCCGGACGCAGAGGTGGACGAGATCTCGGCTGTGCACGGGATGCGGGTGCACGCCGCGATCCACGCCGAGAGTCACCGAGACCCGAGCATGTCCTGCATCTGGGTGATCTGCTCGGTCTGGCTCGACACGATCGACTTCGCCATCGCGACGGCGTCGACGTTCTTGCCCTTCTCTGCTTCAGCCTTGGCCATGTCGACGGCACCCTTGTGGTGCTGAACCATCTGCTCGAGGTAGAGCTTCCCGGCGTCGTCCGCGGAGGCCTGGTCGAGGTCGTCCATGTCGGAGTCGGACATCATCCCGGACGTGGAGTGCCCTGCCCCGGAGTGCTCGGGCTCGGTCGGCTCACCCCAACCCTGCAGCCAGGTGCTGAGCTGGTTGATCTCCGGGGACTGCTCGGCCGTGATCTGCTCCGCGAGTGCAGCGACGTCGGGATCGACGCCTGAGCCCTTGGCGAGGAGCACGTCGCTCATCTCGACGGCCTGCTCGTGGTGCGGCAGCATCATCTGCGCGAACATCACGTCCTGCTCGTTGTGCCTCGACGCGGCCGATGTCGACGACGACGAAGCTGCTCGGGAGCCACTGGTGCTCGTGGAGCAGCTGGCGAGGCTGAGTCCGAGGGCCAGTGCGGCGGCGATCGCGTACGAGCGCGTGGTGGTGGTGTGCATGATCTCTCCGTTCCCGTGGATGCGTCAGGTGCTCCGGGCAAGCGGTTGCCTCCCGGATCTGGGCACGCGGAAGCCACCCTTCGCAGGTGGGATCCCGCAGGGGCGGATCAGGTGCGGCTGATCTGCAGCGCCGTCAGTGACGGTGGTTGCGGTGCCGCGATGCGACGCGGCAGCCGGTCAGCCAGCGCGAGCAGCCGCGCGAGCAGGGAGAGGATGCCGCCGGTCCGTGCGCGCAGCAGCGCCCACGTGAACAGGGCGATCGTCAGCGTGCACACCATCCCCATCAGCGAGCACATCAGCGCGCACAGGCCGCTGTCACAGCCGACACCGGTGAGGACGGTCAGCACCGCGGTGACGGGAACGGCGTGCTCGTCGTGGCCGGCGGCCGCGACATGGCTGTGCTCGGAGACGGCCGCGGGAGCCGCCATCGAGTGCTCGTGGCTGGCGGTGTGCCCGGCCATCGTGTGCATCAGGACCGTGAACCCGACCAGCAGCAGCAACGCCAGCGTCGCCGTGGCCTGCAACAGCAGCCGGGCCCGCGGGGAAGCGGTGGTGGTGAGCATCGGTCCTTCGAGCAGACGGGTCGAGTGTGCGCTTCCATGGTGCGGTACCCCCACGGGCGGCGGCAAGCTGGTGTCCGGATCCACACCGGACCCGCCGCGACCGAACGGATCGGGAGCACAGTCGGAGGTCCAGCGTGCAGCGCATGGTACCCCGGCGAGGAGACGTGAGCCGTCGGCGTCGGGGGCGGCGCTCCGTCGGGAGCGCGGTCAGAGGGTGACGGTCTCGAACTCGAGGAGTTCCGCGCCGGTCGCCACGGGGTTGCCGCCGCCGTGGCGGGCACCGGCCTGGCCGGTACGCCATGCCTGGTACGCGTCCTCGTCGACCCAGGTGGAGACGACGAAGTACCGCGAGCCGCCAGCGGTCGGGCGGAGGAGCTGGAAGCTCTCGAAGCCGGGCTGCTGCTCGACGTCGTGGTCCCGGCCGACGAAGCGGGCTTCGAGGTCGGCGCCCTTGCCCTCGGGGACGGTGATGGCGTTGATCTTCACGACGGACATGGTGCGTTCCTCTCGGTGGTGGTCAGTGCTGGTGCGCACGGGCGGCGGGCAGGACGGTGAACTCGTCGACGTTGCCCATCGTCTCGTGCACGTGCTCGGCGGCATGCTCGGCGATGTGCTCTGCGTCGTGCAGGGAGGTGGCAGTGACCTCGACGGTGGCCGAGCCGGTGAGTCGGTGGCCGACCCACCGGAGGCGGAGGTCCCGGACGGCCTCGACACCGGCGGTGTGTCCAAGTGCGTGCTCGACCGTGCTCAGGAGGGCGGGATCGATGGCGTCCATCAGGCGCGCGCCGATTGACTTCACCGTGCCCCAGAGCAAGACCATGATCGACACGGAGATGAGCAGCCCGATGACCGGGTCCGCGATCGGGAAGCCGACGAGGACGCCGATCGCTCCGAGCACGACCGACAGGGACGTGAACCCGTCGAGGCGTGCGTGCACGCCGTCGGCGACGAGCGCGGCGGACCCGATCTTCTGGCCGACCCTGATGCGGTAGATCGCCACCGCTTCGTTGCCGACGAAGCCGATGAGGCCGGCGGCGATCAGCAGCCAGGGGTTCTCGATCGGTCGCGGGTTGATGAACCGGTCGATCGCCTGCCAACCGGCGACGACGGCGGAGAGGGCGACGACGAACACGATGAACATGCCCGCGAGGTCTTCGGCGCGGCCGTACCCGTAGGTGTAGCGGCGGTTCGCGACGCGGCGGCCGAGGACGAACGCGATCCACAGCGGTACCGCCGTCAAGGCGTCGGCGAAGTTGTGGATCGTGTCCGCGAGGAGCGCGATCGACCCGGTGAACGCGACGATCACCGCTTGCAGGACGGTCGTGGCGAGGAGGATGAACAGGCTGATCTTCAGGGCGCGGACGCCAGCGGTACTGGCCTCCATCGCGTCGTCGATCGAGTCCGCCGAGTCGTGCGTGTGCGGCACGAACAGGTCGTACAGGAACCCCTTCACGCCGCCGTGCGGATGCGAGTGGCCGTGCTCACCGTGCTCGTGGCCGTCCTTGAGGCCGTGGGGATGGTCATGGTCAGCGTGGACCGGCGCGTGGTCGTGGCCGGTCATACGCTGTCCTGCTCGGCACGGTGGTGCGGCGCCGCGCCCACGACGTGCTCGGCCTGCTTCACGGCGTCGATCACGAGTTCCGACGCGTGCTCATCGGTGAGCCGGTAGTACACGGTGGTCCCCTCCCTGCGGGTCGACACCATCCGAGCCAACCGCAGCTTCGCCAGGTGCTGTGAGACGCCCGCAGCGCTCTTGTCGACGACCTCGGCCAGTCGGTTCACGGACAGCTCCTCCGCGCTCCGCAGCGCGAGGATGATCTTCACCCTGGTCGCGTCCGCGAGCATCGCGAACACCTCGACCGCCAGTTCGACGTACTCCGATTCCGGACCCAATCCGCAGGGCTGCTTGTCTACGTGCACACGCAGATACTACAGAAGACACGTGACCGCGCGCACGTCTCGATGTCCGGATCGGACGGGAGGCGCGGGGCGGGCCCGACCCGTGCCTCCCGTCCGGTGGTGGTCGCGTCAGCGACCCCGCTTCCGCGCGTCCGCCGCGGCGAGCGCGGCGCGCATCCGCTCCGCGTCCCCAGCCGGCCACCCACCCGAGCTCGCCAGCGGCAGTTCGGTCATGTGTCGGCGGAGGTGCTCGGGGTAGTCGCGCACGATCCGGTCCGGGTCTGTGCGCACCGTCGCGTAGAGGGCCGGGCCGTCGGCGTAGAAGAGGTCGGCGACGACGAGCCGCCCGTCCGACCCGCGCATGACGTTCGCGGGGTTGTCGTCGAGCGGCCCCCACCATGGCTGCTCTGCACGGCCGAGGGCGTGCACGTGGTCGATGTGGTCGGCGAGTTCCGCCACCGACGGGTCACGCATCGCCAAGGCACGGTGGAACGCGGCGCCGACGTCCTCGGTGACGGGCTCGAGGTACTCCATCACGGTGAGGTCGGCACCGCCCTCGAGGACGCGGTGCTCGACGAGCGCGGGCACCTGCCGGGTGTGTGCGGCGCGGCGGTAGAGCAGTGCGGAGTACGGCCCGGCGGGGTCGAACGGGCTGATGCGAGCGGCGAGGGCTCCGGACGGGGATCGCAGCGCGACCGCCCAGTCGCCGGTCCCGCACCGTATCCAGCCGAGCTGCTCGAGCGTCGCGACCAGGTCGGTCCACGGCTGCCCCGGGGCGAGGTGGTGGAGGAACGCATCGGCGGGGTCCATGTCGCCATCCTGCCGTTCGAACGTGTGTTCGAATCCGTGGCACGATGGTCGGCATGGGTCAGAACCGACGCTACGGAACCGATGTCTCCCGGGCTGCTGTCAACGAGTTCCTGACGCGCCCGTACCCGGTGACCCTGACGCGCGAGGAGATCGGCCCGGAGCCGCCGACCTCGGTGTCCGACGGCGAGGTCGTCGAGGTGTGGTTGCGGTTCGTGGAGGTCCGCGTGCAGGAACGGGCCGTCGTGGTGGCGTACACGGACCGTGCGGTGCAGGTCGAGGTCGCACGACGCGACGGATCGCGGTACCGGGTGTGGGTGTGGCAGGGGGCCGTCACCGCGCCCGGCCGCGAACGCTGAGGTCTCAGCGCGTCCAGGAGTCCTCGACCCGCCGGCCGGGGCGGAACCCGAAGTGCTCCACCATCGCCACGGCCTCGGGGAAGCCGGACGCGAGGTCGTCCGCCCGGTGCGCGTCGCTCCCGAACGTCACGGCGCGTCCGCCTTCCTCGGCCCACCATTGCGGGACCCACGACCAGAGCCGCCGGGTGTTCATCTCGAGCGCCCGTCCGGACGCCGCGAGGGCGCGCATCGCGGATCGGAAGCCCTCCTCGAAGACCCGTGGGTCGAACGGGCCGGCGGTGGTCGCGGGCCAGGCTCGGGCTGCGTAGTCGATGTGGGTCAGGACGGCGAATGAGTCGGAGCCGGCGATCATCCGGGGGAGCTCCTCGAGGTAGGCCCACACGACCTCCGCCGGCGACCGGTGCTGGTACAGCGTGGCCGGCTCGGTGCGGTCCGCACCGTCGAACGGGAGCATGTGCAGCGACCCGTTCACCCGGTCGACCCGGCGCACCACGTCGGCCGCGGCGGCATCCCAGAGGTGCGGCTGGCCGAACTCGACGCCCGTCAGGATCGTGAGCTCCGGGAAGTCGTGCCGGCAGCGGTCGACCGCGTCGAGGTAGCCGTCGACGTCGAGGGGCGGCAGCCGGACCACCCCGTGCTCGTCGACCAGTGCTCGGGCGTGTGTGCCGAGGTCGTCCGGTGCGGCCCGCCAGTGGTCCTCGAGGTCGAGGTGCTCGGTGAACACGAGGGCCGGGAGCCCGATCCGGACCGCTCGTTCACAGGTGCGCCGCATCGTGCCCGGAGATGCCGGGTCGGATCCGGCGTCCCAGGAGAACTCGCTGTGCACGTGCGCATCGGCGGGGAGCGTCATGCGCCCGACCATGCCACCCGGCGTCGCCACCGACAACCCCTACGCGCCCGCACCGAGCTGGAAGTGACACAGGACGATGTCGGCGACGTCGGCGGGCGCGACGGCATCCGTGTCGACGACGCATTCGTCCAGGTCCGCGGCTGCCTGTCGTTCCGCGAGCTGCGCGAACCGCTCGAGGTGCCACTCGAGGTGGTCCTGGCGGTGCCGGTCGTAGCGGCTCCGGAGCCGTGCTTCGATCGTCGTCGGTCGGGCGATCAGTCGGATCGGGCGCACGGGCATGCCGACCGCTGCCGAGTACCGGTCGAGGTCCGCGCTGCTGGTGACGACACCGCTGAGGACGAGCTGCCGTGGGCCGGCAGTCCGGTAGTTCGCCCAGACGGCAGCGATGTTGCGTGCCTCGACGACGGTGTTCTCCGAGTCGTCGGCAGCAACCGGCCACGACCGGTGGAACCAGTCCACGTCCATCAGGCTGAACGCACGTCCACCCGCAGCGAGGCGGTCGCCGACGGCGTCGAGCACCGAGGACTTGCCGACGCCGTACGAGCCGTTGAGGAAGATCGCGTACGCATGATCGTCGGCCATGGTCCGACCCTACGGGCGTGTGGCCGATCCGTCCCGGTCCGCCCCTAGGATGGGGCGGCAGGGGCTCTTAGCTCAGTTGGTAGAGCGC
>NZ_LDQC01000122.1 GCF_001475545.1 Curtobacterium luteum
CGCCGACGACCTGCCGTCGGTAGACGCCGAGGACGAGTCCGTGTGTGAACACGACCTGCCAGGTGAGCAGGGGGAACACCGCCTCGAACTGCGAGTTCAGCGGACGGAAGTCCGGGTTGACCGCCTGGTAGACGTACAGCGCCCAGCTGACGATGAGGAGCGCCCACCAGAAGCCACGCCGGATCACCCACATGAACACCGGGATGAACAGGCTGAGCACCACGAACAGCCCCATGATGTTGAACGGCCACGGGCCCATCTCGAGCAGCAGGAACTGCCGGATCGCGAACCACGGTGGCGGGTAGGCCAGCAGCTGCATCGCGTTCGGGTAGAGGTCGTACACCCGGCCCTCGGCGCCGACGCCCCCGGTGCCGGTCCCCCGGTCGGTGAAGGTCGTGATCGCATCGGTGTTGAGGAACGGCACGAAGCTCAGCGCGAAGACGACCAGGATCACCACGAGCGTCACGAGGTACTGCTTGCGCGCCCGCTTCCACGCGCCGACCGCCGCCGCCCACTCGCCGAACTTCTTGATGGCGAACGGGTAGGTCATGCCGAGGACCATGCCGGACAGGAACACGAACATCTCGGCGCCGGTGATCGCTCCGACCGCGTGCAGCGTGATGTACGAGTACGGTCCGCCGATCTCGATGTGGGTGATGACGACGGCGAGGATGATGAACCCGCGGAACAGGTCGAGCCGGAGGTCGCGCCCGGGCTTGCCGTCGTCGGGGTACCGCCAACTCGGGACGAGCCGGCCGAACAGCCCGCTGAGCAGGAACACCGCGGCGAGGCCGACCGCCAACCACACGATCCAGGCCATCTGGTCGCCACCGGTGTCGTACTGCTGGTTCGTCGCCGCGGCGCCGTCCTGCGGCGTGACCCGTTCGGTGACGGGGCCGAACACGAAGTCCCCGGCGCGCTCGAGGTCGGTCCGGAACGACCCGGCGATGCCCGGGACCGCCGTGTCGCGCCAGTCTGCGACCCGGTTGCCCGCCTCGGGCTCGCGTCGGTTCGTCTCGAGGAACGTGATCCCCTCGACGAGCGGCTTGTCCTGCACCGCCGCGATGACCTGACGCCACCAGCCCTGCTTGACCGTGAGCTCCGCGTCACCCCGCAGCGAGTGGTCGTAGAGCGCGCCGGTGTCGAGGAGCATCGGCAGGTCGCGACCCTTCGCGAACCGGTCGTAGAAGGTGCCCTCCGTCACGGGCTGCTCGTAGCCCCAGGTCTCGTCGAACCGGGCTTCGACCTCACCGGACTCCGGGGCGTCGTTCCGGGTGAGCGGGACGTCGCGGCCGGCGGCCTCGGT
>NZ_LDQC01000123.1 GCF_001475545.1 Curtobacterium luteum
GTGTACGGCCACCCGACCCCCACCAGCCCGCCGAGTTCCACTCCCCCGGTCGCCCCGACGATCGCCGACCCGGGCGACATCACCACCGGCACCGCGCGCTTCCACGGGCGGGGCACCCCCGGTCACGCCCTCCGCGTGACGTCGGGCTCCACCGGGACCTGCTCCACCCGGGTGCAGCAGGACGGGTCCTGGTCGTGCCTGGGGACCGTGGTGTCCGGGCCCGCGCAGGTCTTCACGGTGTCCGACCGCACGGCACCGTCGCTCGGGTCCGCCGCGACCCCGTCGTCCGACGTGGTGACGCCGCCGACGCTCGCGACCCGGAACACCTCGACCGGCACGATCGCCGGCGACGGACACCCCGGAGCGACCGTGAACCTCAGCGCCTCCGGCTCGGCCGAGGAGTGGGACGCGACGGTCGGGCGGGACGGACGCTGGGTCGTGTCACTGCCCCGGGACGTCCGGGACGGCACGCTCACGCTCGTGGCGACCCAGACCGGCAGCACGGCGACGGGGTACCGGTCGGACCTCCGGAGCGCCGCGTCGTCCCCCCGCACGATCGCCCTCGACCGGAGCGCCCCCGCTGCGCCACGGATCCTCGATCCCCGCGCAGCCACGAGCATCCGCACGCAGCCGTTCCGGGTCTCCGGCACCGGTGAGCCCCGGGCCGTCGTGACCGTCTCGGTCGGCCGCTCCCCGGTCTGCATCGCCACGGTCGGCACCTCCGGCCGGTGGTCGTGCGCGACGTCGGGCACGTCGGTCGCCCCGGGGTCGCGGGTCATCTCGGCCGTGCAGCGCGACGCAGCGGGGAACACCTCGCGGGCCTCCGCAGGCGTCCGGGTCCTCGTCGCCGCGTCGTCAGGGACGCCGTCGTCGGATTCGGGTTCGTCCGACCCGAGCGACGCGAGCAGCGCCACGGACACCTCGGGCCCGTCCGGCTCGGCGGGCGCTGGTCCGCACGACTCCGTCGCCTCCGGGACGGGTACCCCCACCGGGTCGTCCGCGGCCGGGGACCCGGGAGCCGGCTCACCGGGCACGACCGGCAGTGGGACGCACGCGGGCGGACCGGGCTCGGGTGGCCGCGGGCTCGACTGGTCCGGGCCGGCCGGCGACTGGAGCGCCCGGACCGCGTACGACCAGGCCGTCCCCACGATCCAGTCCGTGTTCTCGTGGCGGACCGTGCTCGTCGCGACCGCCGTCGCCGCGGGGTTCCTCGTGCTCGTCCTCGTGCCGCTCGCGATGGTCGCCGGTGTGGTGCGCGGTCGGATCCGCTCGCCGTTCTCGGCGCTGCTCGGTCGGAACCTCCCGCGGGCCCGGTCACGCGCGGAGGACGCCCTGCCGACGTGGGTGTCGATGGTGTCGTCCGTGACGATCGCGACGCTCTGCACCCTGCTCGGCACCGGTGTCTCGCTCGAGGCCCGGTACGTCCGGCTCGCGCTCGCGATCGCGCTCGGCTCCGCACTGCTGACGGCGGCGACGGTGCTCGCCACGCGGTGGGCGGCCGGCAGCGACCGGCACCTGGTCGGCCACCGGGTCTCCCCCGTGCTCGTCCTGGCCGCACTGGTCGCGTGTGCGCTCACCCGCGCCGGCGAACTGTCCCCCGCGCTCGTCGTCGGTGTCGTGCTCGTCCCGACCGGGCGTGCGGACCTCGGCACGGGACCGATGCGGCTGGGGTCGGAGGTCGTCGGTCGTGTCCGGAGCGCCTCGTGGCGGTCCGCTGCGTTCCTCGTCCTCGCGGTCGTCGGTTGGGGCGTGCACAGTGTCGCGACCCGAGGTGGGGTGTGGACGTCCTTCGTGTCGGACGTCGCGATCACGCTGTGCGTCGGCGGTCTCGGAGCGGCGGTCGTCACGCTGCTCCCGTTCACCGGTTCGGTCGGAGCCGTCCTCCTCGCCGAGGCCCGCGGCCGGTACGCCGTGCTCGCGTCCGTGGCCGCTGCGCTCACCGCCGCCGTGTACTCCGGCGCCACGGGCACGCACGTCGCCCCGATCACGTGGGCCGTCGCCGTGATGCTCTGCGTCGCCGCAGGCCTGGTCGCCCGGCTGTGGCCGCGGTCGGCCGCGACCCCGGACGTCTGAACCCGACCGCGGCGGGCGCCACGGCCACGGCCACGGTCGACGGAGGAGCAGCCCCGAGCACGGCGCCGGAGCGGCCACTACGCTGACGATCGGTGAGCGCCCCGCGGGAGGACGCCACGAGGGAGCGACGATGACCGACACCCGATCCGACTACGACGCCACACGCTTCCGCGAGGTGTTCGAGGGCAGTTTCACCTACGCGAACGGCTTCGTCCGGAACACCCACCGCTTCGCCGGCCGGCCGGCCCTCCGCGACCCGGACACCGGTCGTTCGTGGACCTACGCGGAGCTCGGCGACGCGGTCGACCGGGTCGGTGGGTGGCTCGTGCGGCACGGCGCCGGCCCTGGTGCGGTCGTGATGGTGGAGCTCTTCAACGGCCCGGAGTTCGCGATCGCCTACCTCGCGTGCCACCGCATCGGAGCGGTCTTCTCGCCGACGAACTTCCGGCTCGCACCGGACGAGGTCGCGTTCATCGTCGAGGACTCCGCTCCGGTCGTCCTCCTGCACGACGCCGCACGCTCCGCCGACATCGCGCAGGCACTCGAGACGTCCGACCACCGCCCCGCGCACGTCGTGACCGTCGGTGGCGACCACGACCAGTTCGACGAGCTCCTCGCCGCGGACCCCGTCACGGCCGAGGAGCTCGCAGCCGCTGAGCCACGGAACACCTACGCCGAGACGACACGCCTCTACACGAGCGGCACGACCGGACGTCCGAAGCCCGTCCCGCTGCCGAGTCTCGTCGAGGTGCTCAGCGCGCACGACGTCATCATGCACTTCCCGCTGAGCCCGTTCGACAAGACGCTCAACATGTCGCCACTGTTCCACCGCGGCGGCCTGTACTCGGGCGGCCCGAACCCGGTGTTCTACGTCGGCGCCGAACTCACGACGCTCCGCCACTTCGATCCCGACCGGGTCCTCGACCTCGTGGAGTCCGAACGACTGACGTTCCTCATCGGCGCTCCCCCGAACCTCGTCGGCCTCGCGAACGCCCAGGAGGCCCGGCCCCGCGACCTGTCGAGCCTGCACGGCATCGTGACGATGGGCGCCCCGCTCGACCGTGCCGCGGCACTGCGGTACCAGGAGCTGCTGTCCCCGCGCATCTTCAACGGCTACGGCACGACCGAGACGTTCTGGAACACGTTCCTGCGCCCCGAGGACTTCCCCGACGGCGCAGGCTCCACCGGCCGCGCGAGCACCGACGACGACGTCGCGGTCGTGCGCGTCCATGAGGACCGGCTCGCCGACCCGTCCGACACGGTCGCGAAGGACGGTACCGAGATCGGTGAGTTCGCGGTCCGCACCGTCAAGTCCGGCTACTCGTACCGGAACCCGGGACTCGAGGCGGAGAAGTTCGCGAACGGTTGGTTCTACCCGGGTGACCTCGCGACGTGGGACGAGCACGAGCGCGTGACGATCGTCGGACGCAAGGACGACATGATCATCTCCGGTGGCGAGAACGTCCACCCGGTGCAGGTCGAGGCCGCCCTGCAGGAGCACCCCGGCGTCGCCGACTCGATCGTGGTCGGCGTCCCCGACGAGCAGTGGGGGGAGGTCGTCACTGCGTTCGTGGTCCGTGCACCGGGCGGGCTGCCCGAGGACGACGCCGAGGCTGCGGCCGTCCTCGAGGACTGGACCGCCGGCCACCCCGGGCTCGCCCGGTACAAGCGTCCGCGCCGCTACCGCTTCGTCGACGAGCTCCCCTACAACGCCACCGGCAAGAAGGTGCACTACCTCGCGAAGGCGAGGGCGGCGGAGGACCAGGTGGCAGGCCGATTGATCGCGCCCTGACGGGCGAGCCGGCCTGAGGAGTCAGCACCGACGGGTCGCCCCCGGCGCGCGCTCGCCACCCATCGACCGGGAGGCACGGTGCGGGCCCGACCCGAGCCTCCAGGCCGGTGGGTCAGACCTGGCCGCGGTGCGGCGCGTTCCGCCGGAACAGACCGGGCAGGAGTCCGCCGATCTTCGTGCCGACGCAGAGGCTGACGAAGGTCGCGAGCGGCGTCGCGAGCGCGACCGGTGACAGCGTCGCGACCGCGACCAGGCCGACCGTGCCCGGGACGAGCAGGAGGAACGCGGGGAAGAACGACACGTTCGCCGGGATCACCGGGACGATGCGTTCCAGGATGCGGGTGGCGACGAACAGGAGCGCTGCCGTCGCGCCCGTCGCCACCACGCTGCCGCCCAGGGGGGTGATGCCGGTGAGGAGTCCGTAGGCCGAGGTCATCACGACCACCGACACCAGGGTCAACCGCCAGCCGGACTGGAACACGAGCCCGAGGCCGACCGCGAGGAACACCACCGCGACCCAGGAGACCCAGTACGGCGGAACGGCCTCCCATCCGCCGCGGTCCGTGCCGACCCCCGCGACCTCCCCGACGAGGGCCGCTGACGACGGGTCGACGTGCAGGCCGGTCAGGGCGCTCCCGGCGGCGATGCCCGCGGCCATGAAGCCGAGCATGATGATGCCCTGCATGAGCCGCGACGAGCCCGTGACGATGTCGGCGGCGGTGAGTTCGAGCAGGGCGTTCGTGATCAACGCACCCGGGACGAACACCGCGACCGGGGCGCACACCGCGAAGAGCGGCACGTGGCCGAACCCCGTCCCGGCTGCGACGAGCCCGACGATCGACGTCGACACGAAGGCCGCGAGGAAGGGCACGATCGCGAGGGCCTCGCGGAAGCGCCGCAGCACGATCCCGATCACACCGACGAGGGCGCCGACTCCGAGCGCCAGCAGGACCGCCCACCACGGGCATCGGAACACCACCGCGAGGCCCGCCGAGGTCAGGGCGTTGCCGAGGATCCACGGGAGCGGGGCCGGCAGCCGGGTGCTCGCGCGGATGGCCCGGACGCGGGCGGGGATCTCCGCGAGCCCGATCGAGCCGCTCTCGAGACCGAGGACGATCCGGTTCGCCCGGGCGGACTGCCGCGCGGAGAGCTCGACACCCTCGGCGTTGACGATCGTCGCGGCGCCGGTGGCGGTCTCGCTGACGATGACCAGTGCGGGCAGGACGCCCACCGCGAGCTCGGGGCCGATGCCGGCGGCGTCGCGGGCCTTCTCGAGTGCCGATCGGACGTCGGTGACCGAGCTGCCGGCGTCGAGCAGCAACGCCCCGAGGGTGCCGAGGAGCATGCCGACCGGGACCGCTTCACCATCGATCACCTCGACGTGCGGTTCGGGGCGGCGGAGGGTGTTGCGCAGCTGGGCGATGGCGCTTCCGAGTCCGACCACGAGTGTCGATCGTAGCTGGCCCGCGGGGCGGGGCGGGCGGGGCCGGGCGGGCAACTCGCGGCTCGGGCCCCTTGCCCGAGTCTCGGGTCCGCGGACAGTTTCGCGCTCCGAAGACCTCGAAACTGTCCGCGAAGCCGAGTCTCGGCCAGCGGCTCACGGTCGCACGGTCGCACGGTCGCACGGTCGCACGGTCACCCAACGCGTACCCCCGGTGGGACTCGAACCCACAACTCGGCGATTGTAAGTCGGGTGTCGGTCAA
>NZ_LDQC01000124.1 GCF_001475545.1 Curtobacterium luteum
CCGCCTTGCCGGCGATGACGTAGAGGACGAAGGCGACGACGACCGAGTTGATCGACGGGATGCCGACGGTGACGAAGGAGCCGACGACCGCCGCGAGCGCCCAGATGACGAGCGTCGCGGGTACCCAGGTCGGACTCGTGGCCGGCAGCGACTCGCTCTCGCTCAGCTCGCGCCGCCACCGCTTCACGACGAAGTACTCGGCGACCATGATCCCGGCGATGGGCGGGAACACGACTCCCAGGACGATGAGGAACGGCGTGAACGCGTCCAGGAAGCCCACCGCGGCGAGCACCGACCCGACGATGCCGAGCACGAGCGTGACGACACCGCGGTTCACCTTGCGACCGAAGACCACGTCGATGAAGTTCGTGACGCCGAGGCTCGAGCTGTAGATGTTCCAGTCGTTGATCTTGAACGTGCCGAGCAGGATGACGAGGATGCCGACCCAGCCGACGCTCGACGTGATCACGCGGGTGATGTCGGACGAGCCGACAGCGTGCGCGAGCAGCACCCCCGCCAGGCCGATGACGTACTCACCGAGGGTCACGCCGAGTGCGGTCTGCTTGACGACGTCCCCGACCGACCGGTTGAACCGGGTCATGTCGGGCGTGATGACCGCGCCGACGATGAACCCTCCGGCGACGAGCGTGGTTCCCACTCCGAATCCAGTCTCCTCTACACATTCCAA
>NZ_LDQC01000125.1 GCF_001475545.1 Curtobacterium luteum
CAGGGCAGCCAGTACGGCCAGGTCCAGTACGGTCAGTCGAGCCAGTACGGCCAAGGCCAGTCGAGCCAGTACGGCCAGGGCCAGTACGGTCAGTCGAGCCAGTACGGCCAGGGCCAGTACGGTCAGCCGAGCCAGTACGGCCAGAACAGCCAGTACGGCCAGTACGGCCAGGGCAGCCAGTACGGCCAGGGCAGTCAGTACGGCTCCGGCCAGCAGGGGCAGTACGGCCAGCAGGACCCGTACGGCGCCCACGGCTCGGCGTACGGACAACAGAACAACCAGACCCAGGCCGGCGGACAGGACCGTCCCCGTTACGGCGAGTACGCCCAGCAGGCCGGTTCCGCCGCCGCTCCCACCTCCGGCAGCGCGTACGCGTCGGCCCAGGCCCCCGGCTCCGCGACCGGCGCTCCCGCGTCCGCCTCGTCCTTCGGTGACGTCGACGGCTCGAACCAGCGCAACGGCCACTACTTCGCCGATTCCGGCACCGCGGCACCGGTCGGGACCAAGAGCGAGGGGCGGAACCGCCTCGTCGTGCCGCTCGTCGCGGCCGCCGTCATCGCGGGTCTCGTCGGCGGCGGCGCCGGCTGGCTCGCGGGCGCGGCGACGGGTGGCAACGGCACCCCGACGAGCAGCGCCGCGCAGGGTGGCAACCTGACGGTCAACGACTACAACAACGCCACCGTCGTCACCGCCGTCGCAGCGCAGGCCACCCCGTCGGTGGTGACGATCAACGTCTCCGCGAGCAGCGAGGCCGGCACCGGCTCGGGCGTCGTGTTCAGCAAGGACGGCTACATCGTCACGAACACCCACGTGGTGACCCTCGACGGTGACAGCGGCAACGGCAAGATCACCGTCACCACCTCGGACGGCAAGATCTACGACGCGAAGCTCATCGGCACGGACCCCACGGTCGACCTCGCGGTCATCAAGATCGACGCGACGGACATGAAGCCGATCTCGTTCGCGGATTCGTCCGACCTCAACGTCGGGGACACCGCCGTCGCGATCGGTGCGCCGCTCGGCCTGTCGAACACGGTCACGGACGGCATCGTGTCGACGCTGAACCGGAGCATCCAGGTCACGTCGAGCGCCCCCAACCCCGGCGGCGACTCGAACGAAGGCGGCAACGGCAGCCAGGGCGGCCCGTTCGACTTCTGGGGCAACGGCGACAACGGGTCGAGCTCCTCGTCGAACTCGACGGTGTCGCTGCCGGTCATCCAGACCGACGCGTCGATCAACCCGGGCAACTCCGGCGGGGCGCTGCTCGACTCGAAGGGCAAGCTCATCGGCATCAACGTCGCCATCGCGTCCGCCGGCAGCAGCTCGTCGTCCGACTCGCAGTCCGGCAGCATCGGCGTCGGCTTCTCGATCCCGTCGAACCTCGTCAAGCGCGTGGCCAACGAGATCAAGGACAACGGCTCCGCGACGCACGGGCTGCTCGGCGCGGGTGTCGCGGACTCGACCGACGCCTCGAACGCCACGCAGATGGGCGCGCTCATCAAGTCGGTGACGTCCGGCGGTGCAGCGGCGAAGGCTGGTCTCAAGGCCGGCGACGTCGTCACGAAGATCGGCTCCGCCACGGTCTCCGACGCGACCGACCTCACCGCGCAGGTGCGCTTCTTCGCGGGCGGCACGAAGACCGAGATCACCTACCTCCGTGGCGGGAAGTCCTACACGACCGACGTGACCCTCGGGACGTACGACAGCAAGAGCTGACGCGACCCACTGACTGGAGGCCCGGTGCCAG
>NZ_LDQC01000126.1 GCF_001475545.1 Curtobacterium luteum
CCACGTGCCTCCCGTCCGGCAGCGGTGCTCCCGACGCGGGGCGCCTCAGGCGCGGAGCGCCGCCACCACCTCGTCCGGGCGACGGACGCTCACCAGCCAGTAGGGGGTCGGGTCGGCATCGTCCCGGACCTCGACCTTGACGACGCCCCGGACGTAGCCGCGGAAGAGCGTCCACGCACGCGCGTCGAGCTGCGGCCCGCGCTGCGCCGTCGCCTCGGCACCGGTGAAGCCCTCGACCTCGCCGACGAGCTCCCGCGGCAGGTGTGCCCTGCCGGCGCGGAACTCGGCGTCCGTGACCTCCACCGTCGGGGCGAGCGCCCAGAGGAGCACGAGCACGCCGATCTCCATCCCGATCGCCACGAGCACCCCGGCGAGCACGCTGATGGGGAGGAAGACGAGCAGGCTGGCGGGGATCACGAGGGCCGTCGCCAGGTAGAGCGCCGGCGGGGCCCAGAGTCGTTCGCGGTACAGGGTCACGAGACCATCCCACCACGAGTCGTGCTGGGTCCGTGCCCGCACATCACGGAACGGTCACGGTCTGCACTACCCTCGTCACGTGACCGAACCAGTCGACGTCCTCTGGACCGGGGAGAACCCTCCCCACTACGCCCATCCCGGGGACGCCGGCGGCGACCTCGTCTCCGCCGAGGCCTTCGTGCTGCAGCCCGGGGAGCGTCGACTCGTCGGCACCGGCCTGCGGATCGCCCTGCCCGAGGGGTACGCGGCGTTCGTGGTGCCGCGGAGCGGACTCGCGGCGAAGCACGGGATCACGATCGTGAACTCGCCCGGCACCGTCGACGCGGGCTACCGCGGCGAGGTCAAGGTCGCACTGCTCAACACGGACGCCTCCGAACCGTACGAGGTGCACGTGGGCGACCGCATCGCGCAGGTCGTCGTCATGCCGGTGCCACGGGCCGTGTTCACGCGCGTCGACGAGCTCCCCGAGAGCGTCCGCGGCCAGGGCGGCTTCGGCTCGTCCGGCTACGGTGACCGGAGCGGTACCGTCAGCAGCGCCGCAGAGAACGTCCAGGAAGGAACCCGCGCATGAAGTTCGGCCGCCGCAAGCGTGACGAGGTCGAGGTGGCGGACGCCGTCGCCGACGAGGTGGAGGTCGCCGACACGACCCCCGAGGTGGACATCGCCATCGACGCCGACGCCGACCTCGACGAGGTGGACGCTGTCGCTCCGACGGACAAGTCCGCTCCGGAGGACCGTGCCGAGAACGGTCCGCACGACGAGACCGAGGCGAACCTCGTCCGCCCGTACGTCGACCTCGGTGGGGTGAAGGTGCTCCCGCGCGAGGGTCTGCACCTGCGCCTCGAGGTCGAGGAGGGTTCGCAGCGCGTCGTGGCCGTGGGCCTCGACTTCGACGAGTCCACCCTCCAGGTCCAGCCGTTCGCCGCACCGCGGTCGACGGGGCTGTGGCACGAGATCCGCGCGCAGATCGCCGAGCAGATCGAGGTCCAGGGCGGCGAGGTCGTCGAGGTCGACGGCCCGTTCGGCCCCGAGCTCCGGGCACAGGTCCCCGTCGCGAACGAGCAGGGCATGACCGACGGCACGCGGGCCGCCCGGTTCATCGGCGTCGACGGGCCACGCTGGTTCCTGCGCGGCGTCATCGCCGGCAAGGCGGCGGAGTCGCCCGAGGACGCCGCGGACATCGAGGAGCTCTTCCGGAGCGTGGTCGTCGTCCGGGGCACGACGCCGATGCCGCCGCGCGACCTCATCCCGCTGCACATGCCGAAGTCGACGCAGTCGGCGATCTGACCCAGCCTGGAGGCACGGTGCCGGTCCACGACGACACTCCCGGATCCGACCGGGTCGCGCACGACAGGGCCGCGGCCGACGGCCGCGCGCCCGTCGGGCGCGCGCCCGAGGATCGCGCGCCGGAGGGGCGCGCCGGGGACCCGGCGGTGTCCGACCCGTACGCGGCGGAGCGGGCAGAGCCGTTGTCGCTCAACGCCCAGCTCCGCGACGCCGTCCGGAACGCCGGCATCGGCCAGGTCGCACCGGGCGAGGCGCCCTCCGGCCGTGCGCTGCTCACGGCCGTCGGTGGGATCCGGGGCCTCGCGGAGTCGGTCCTGCCCGGGTTCGGCTTCCTCATCGTGTACGCGGTCACGAAGGAGCTCGTGCCGAGCGTCGTGATACCGGTCGTGATCGGCCTCGTCTTCGTGGTGCTCCGACTCGTGCAACGGCAGTCGCTCGCGATGAGCTTCGCCGGCATCCTCGGCGTGGCGGTCTCGGCGGGCCTGGCGCTGCTGACCGGGAAGGCCGAGAGCAACTTCATCCCGGGCATCGTGATCAACGCCGTCTGCCTCGTCGTGCTGCTCGTGACGCTCGCGATCCGGCGGCCGCTCATCGGCCTGATCGTCGGGCTGCTGCTCCCGCAGGACGAGGACGGCACCGGCACCGACTGGCGCGCCGACCCGGGGAAGCGCCGCGTCCTGACCGTCGCGACCTGGATGTGGGTCGGGCTGTTCGCACTCCGGCTGATCATCGAGATCCCGCTGTACCTCACCGCGCAGGTCGAGTTGCTCGCCGGCATCAAGCTCATCACCGGGGTCCCGCTGTACGCAGCGCTGCTCTGGGTGACGTGGTTGCTCGTCCGGACCGTGTTCCGACACGAGGACGAGGACGACACCGCCACGGTGTAGAGTTGTCTCGACATCGAGATACTTTCCGCCGAGCCCTCGGGCGTCGGCGGGTTTAGGTTTGCCTTGCTGGTGGGACGTTCTGCGGCCCGCTTGGATGGGGGCACACCGATCAACCAGGGAGGCGGCACAGTGGCTGCAGTCAACAGCTTCGGCTCGAAGGACACGCTGTCGGTTGGGGGTGTCGACTACGCGATCCACCGGATCGACACGGTGCCCGGGCACGAGAAGCTCCCGTACAGCCTGAAGGTGCTGCTCGAGAACCTCCTCCGCACCGAGGACGGTGCGAACGTCACCGAGGAGCAGATCCGCGCCCTCGGCTCGTGGCAGCCCGACGCCGAGCCGGACACCGAGATCCAGTTCTCGCCGGCCCGCGTGGTCATGCAGGACTTCACGGGCGTGCCGTGCATCGTCGACCTCGCCACCATGCGCGAGGCGATGGCGCAGATCGGCGGCGACCCGAACAAGATCAACCCGCTGTCGCCGGCCGAGATGGTCATCGACCACTCCGTCGTCGCCGACCTCTTCGGTCGTGAGGACGCCCTGCAGCGCAACACCGACCTCGAGTACGAGCGCAACGGTGAGCGCTACCAGTTCCTCCGCTGGGGCCAGACCGCGTTCGAGGACTTCAAGGTCGTCCCGCCGGGCACCGGCATCGTGCACCAGGTCAACATCGAGTACCTGGCGAAGGTGACCTACACGCGCGAGTTCGACGGCGAGCTGTACGCGTACCCGGACACCCTCGTCGGCACCGACTCGCACACCACGATGGTGAACGGCCTCGGCGTGCTCGGCTGGGGCGTCGGCGGCATCGAGGCCGAGGCGGCGATGCTCGGCCAGCCCGTGTCGATGCTCATCCCGAAGGTCGTCGGCTTCAAGCTCTCCGGCTCGATCCCGGCCGGCGTGACCGCGACCGACGTGGTGCTCACGATCACGCAGGAGCTCCGCAAGCACGGCGTCGTCGGCAAGTTCGTCGAGTTCTACGGCGAGGGCGTCTCCGAGGTCCCGCTCGCGAACCGCGCGACCATCGGCAACATGAGCCCGGAGTTCGGCTCCACGGCCGCGATCTTCCCGGTCGACGCCGTCACGCTCGACTACCTGCGCCTGACCGGTCGTTCCGAGGAGCAGATCGCCCTGGTGGAGGCGTACTCGAAGGCCCAGGGCCTCTGGCACGACCCATCGGTGGAGCCCGCGTACTCCGAGTACATGGAGCTCGACCTCTCCACGGTGGTCCCGTCGATCTCCGGCCCGAAGCGCCCGCAGGACCGCATCGAGCTCTCGAAGGCGAAGGACCAGTTCGAGGTCGACCTCGCCAACTACGCGAGCATCGACCACACCCACGAGGACAAGGCCGTCGCGGACACCTTCCCGGCGTCCGACCCCGTCGCCGCCGCCCCCGGTGACGAGCACGCCGTCGACGACCTGCAGGACGCCCCCGCGTCCGAGGTCCCGGTGCACGCCTCGAGCGCGCCCGGCACGGTGTCGAAGCCGACGCCGGTGTCCGTCGCGGACGGTGACACCTTCACGATCGACCACGGCGCCGTCGCGATCGCCGCGATCACGTCGTGCACGAACACGTCGAACCCGTCGGTCATGATGGCCGCCGGCATCCTCGCGCGGAACGCGGCGAAGAAGGGCCTCAAGGCGAAGCCGTGGGTGAAGACCACCCTCGCGCCCGGCTCGAAGGTCGTCACCGACTACTACGAGAAGGCCGGTCTCACCAGCTACCTCGAGGACCTCGGCTTCTACACGGTCGGCTACGGCTGCACGACCTGCATCGGCAACTCGGGCCCGCTGCCCGAGGAGATCTCGCAGGCCGTGCAGGACAACGACCTCGCCGTCACCGCGGTGCTCTCCGGCAACCGCAACTTCGAGGGCCGCATCAACCCCGACGTGAAGATGAACTACCTGGCATCCCCGCCGCTGGTCATCGCCTACGCCCTCGCCGGGTCGATGCACTTCGACTTCGACAACGACGCCCTGGGCACGGACCAGGACGGCAACGACGTCTTCCTCAAGGACATCTGGCCCGACGCCGTCGAGGTCCAGCAGGTCATCGACGACTCCATCGACACCGAGATGTTCACGCACGAGTACGGCTCGGTGTTCGAGGGCGACGACCGCTGGAAGAACCTGCCGACCCCGACGGGCGACACCTTCGAGTGGGACAGCGAGTCCACCTACGTCCGGAAGCCCCCGTACTTCGAGGGCATGACGATGCAGCCCGACGCGGTCTCGGACATCTCCGGTGCCCGCGTGCTCGCGAAGCTCGGCGACTCGGTCACGACCGACCACATCTCGCCGGCCGGTTCGATCAAGGCCGACAGCCCCGCTGGCAAGTACCTCGCCGAGCACGGCGTCGACCGGAAGGACTTCAACTCCTACGGCTCGCGTCGCGGCAACCACGAGGTGATGATCCGCGGCACGTTCGCGAACATCCGCCTGCGCAACCAGCTGCTGGACGGCGTGGAGGGCGGCTACACCCGCGACTTCACGACGCCCGACGGCGCGCAGTCGTTCATCTACGACGCCTCCCAGCACTACCAGGAGCAGGGCATCCCGCTCGTCATCTTCGGCGGCAAGGAGTACGGCTCCGGCTCGTCGCGCGACTGGGCGGCGAAGGGCACGAACCTGCTCGGCGTCAAGGCGGTCATCACCGAGAGCTTCGAGCGCATCCACCGCTCGAACCTCATCGGCATGGGCGTCGTGCCGCTGCAGTTCCCGGCGGGCGAGACGGTCGAGTCGCTCGGCCTCGACGGCACCGAGGTCGTCTCGATCTCGGGTCTCACGGAGCTCAACGAGGGCCGCACGCCCAAGACCGTCCACGTCACGGCCGAGCCGAGCGAGCACTCGCCGGCCGGCAAGCAGACGGTCGAGTTCGACGCGGTCGTCCGCATCGACACCCCCGGTGAGGCCGACTACTACCGCAACGGCGGCATCCTGCAGTACGTGCTCCGTTCGCTCGTCTGACGGTCGAGAGCACGGGTCGCTGACGCGACCACCCGACGGACTGGAGGCCCGTGGCGACACCGCCACGGGCCTCCAGTCCGTCGTCCGGTTGCGTGGATAGTGTGGGGACCTGCCCCACGAAAGGAGCGCCCCGTGGACCTGCTCTCGAGCATCACGTCGCCGCGCGACCTCAAGCGTCTGTCCGACACGCAGATGACCGACCTGGCCGCGGAGATCCGGCGGTTCCTGGTGGCCGAGGTCGCGAAGACCGGCGGGCACCTGGGGCCGAACCTCGGCGTCGTGGAGCTGACCCTCGCGATGCACCGCGTGTTCGACTCCCCGCACGACCCGTTCGTCTTCGACACCGGACACCAGTCGTACGTGCACAAGCTCGTGACCGGTCGGCAAGACTTCTCGCGGCTCCGGGAACGGGGCGGCATCGCCGGGTACCCGCAGCGCAGTGAGTCCGAGCACGACATCGTCGAGTCGTCCCACGCCTCGTCATCGCTGTCGTGGGCGGACGGCATCTCGCGCGCCTTCCAACGCACCGGACAGGCCGACCGGACCGTCGTCGCCGTGGTGGGTGACGGGGCGCTCACGGGCGGGATGACCTGGGAGGCGCTCAACAACATCTCCGACAGCAACGACCGCCGACTCGTCATCATCGTGAACGACAACGGGCGCTCCTACGCGCCGACGATCGGCGGCATGGCGCGCTTCCTCAGCTCGGTGCGGACCCGGCGCGAGTACCGCGCGCTCTTCGAGAAGTCGCAGGCCGTCGCGTCGCGGTTCGGGGCACCCGGTCGGGCGTTCTACCGCGGGATGCGCGGCGGGCTGCACGGGTTCTTGTCGCGGTTCACGAACAACGAAGCGTTGTACTCGAACCTCGACATCAAGTACATCGGCCCGGTCAACGGGCACGACCAGCGCGCGATGGAGGCTGCCCTCCGGCAGGCGAAGGCGTACGGGGCGCCGACCATCGTCCACGCGATCACGGAGAAGGGGCACGGGTTCGAGCCGGCACTCCGTGACCAGGCCGACCAGTTCCACGCCGTCGGACACATCGACCCGGAGACGGGGGAGTCGCTCGACGTCTCGTCGGGGCCGTCGTGGACGTCGGTGTTCGCGTCCTCGCTCGCGGAGGTCGGTGGTGCGGATGAGCGGATCGTCGCCATCACCGCTGCGATGCTCCGCCCTACGGGGCTGCACCTGTTCCAGGAGCAGCACCCCGACCGGGTGATCGACGTCGGGATCGCCGAGCAGCACGCCGTCACGACCGCCGCTGGTCTCGCGTACGGCGGACTGCACCCCGTGGTGGCGCTCTACGCGACGTTCCTCAACCGGGCGTTCGACCAGGTGCTCATGGACGTCGCGCTGCACAAGGCCGGCGTGACCTTCGTCCTCGACCGCGCAGGGATCACCGGGCCCGACGGGCCGTCGCACCACGGCATGTGGGACCTCGCGCTCCTGCAGGTCGTGCCCGGCATCCGGATCGCCGCACCCCGTGACGCCGCGACCCTCCGCGAGGAGTTCCGCGAGGCCGTCGCGGTCGACGACGCCCCCACGGTGCTGCGGTGGTCGAAGGGGCAGGTCGGGCCGGACATCCCCGCACTCCGCCGTCTCGACGACGGTGTGGACGTGCTCCGCGAACCGTCGTCCGACCAGGAGCCCGACGTGCTGTTCGTCGCCGTCGGGTCCATGGTGCCGGTCGCGCTCGAAGCGGCCGCGCTACTCGAGGCGCAAGGCATCGGCGCGACCGTCGTCGACCCGCGGTGGGTGGTGCCGATCCCGGCGTCGCTCATCGACCGCTCGCGGGACCACCGCCTGGTCATCACGATCGAGGACGGCGTGCGGGTCGGGGGAGTCGGGACCCGACTGCGGCAGGACCTGCGGGCGGCGGGTGTCGACACGGGTGTGAACGAGCTCGGGCTGCCGGACGAGTTCATCGACCACGCGTCGCGGTCGCAGATCCTGCAGGACGTCGGGTTGACGGCGCAGGCGATCGCGCGGGACGTGATCGACCAGGTGGTCGGGACGAAGGTGCCGCAGGCGAAGCCTGCGCGGTCGAGGTCGAGTGCGGGAGCGGAGCGGTGACGCGCGGCGGCGAGGTCGCGGGTCAGATCGACGAGGTCGACCTGCGCGAGCAGTCTGAGGACGTTGCCGATCTCCGTGCGTACCGTTCTGCGCTGGCAGATGACGACGGGCAGCGTGTCCCGCTCGACGCGCTCCGCGCGGAGGACTGAGCGTCACTCCTGGTGCGTGCCAGCCGTCACGACGAGCTGGCGGAGGATCGCGCGAGCCATCGGGGTGACGAACAGCACGCGACCGAAGTCTGCGCCGTCGCGGCCCTCGCGGAGGATCTCGACACGGGACGACGACGGTCCCTCTCGGTGGAAGGCGAACACGATGTTCTCGGCGCGGAGCGCGAACGAGGTCCGGCGTCCGACCACGGCTCCGTCGGCACGGATCTCCATCGCGGCGGCTCCCGGCACGGCATCGACCGCGCGCTGGAGCAGCGCCGGTACCTCGGCGAGCGGGATCGGCACGACGACCGACGGGCGGTTCGTCGTCTTGGGTGCCCACCACTCCTGCCGCATGCGAGCACGCTACGCCGGGCGGAAGATGGAGGCGCGCGACGGGGCAGTGCGAGTGGCGCCGATCGCGTTCGCACAACCGAAGTCACCCCGAACCACGGGAAACCGCGGTTCGGGGTGACGTTGGTTGTGCGCAGGCGCCGCGCGGGCCGTCAGCGCGAGGCGGGCCCGACGATCGCGGGGTCGTGGAACCGACCGCCGAACACCCGCTCGGACGCGCCGGAGCGGTCGAGGTACGGGCTGATGCCGCCGGCCTGGAACGGGTAGCCCGCGCCGAGGATCAGCCCGAGGTCGATCTCCTCGACGTGCTCGACCACGCGGTCCTCGAGCATGCGGTGCACCTCGTCGGCCAGGGCGTCCTCGAACCGCTGCTGCATCGTCGCCGCGTCGACCGGTCGCGCGTCCTTCTTCGACGGCGCGACGAGCTTCACGGCGGCGGGGTCGTACCCGGTCGCGTTGCCCTTCTTGTCACGGGTGAGGATCTTCCCGTGCTCGGCGATGCGCTTCAGCCCGTCACCGGGGTAGAAGCGCTCCGGCCAGGCGGCGTGGTGCGAGTCGAGGACGTGGGCACCGACGGGCAGGCCGACGAGTTCGAGCAGCTCGAAGGGTGACATCGGTAGGCCGAGCGGTGCCGCGCCCTCGGCGACGGTCTCGAACGGGGTGCCTTCCTCGACGCCGCGCATCGCCTCGCCGAGCACCCGGGCCAGCACGCGGTTGACGACGAAGCCCGGTTGGTCGGCGGTGATGATCGCGGTCTTCTTGAGGGTCTTGGCGACGGCGAGGGCCGTGGCGAGGGCCTCGTCCGAGGTCTTCGCGGCGCGGACCACCTCGAGCAGGGGCATCACGGCGACCGGGTTGAAGAAGTGGAAGCCGACGAGGCGCTCCGGGTGCTCGAGCACCGACGCCATCTCGTCCACCGACAGCGACGAGGTGTTCGTCGCCAGGATCGCGTCGGGCGCGATGACCTGCTCGATCTTCCGGAACACGTCCTGCTTGACGCTCATCTCCTCGAAGACGGCCTCGATGACCCAGTCGGCGTCCGCGAACGCGTCGTACGACACCGAACCGCTCACGAGGGCCTTGATGCGGTTCGCGTCGTCCTGGGAGATCCGCTTCTTGGCGAGCAGCTCATCGACCGAGGACCGGATGCGCTCGACCCCGGCGTCGACCCGTGACTGGTCGACGTCGGTGATGACGACCGGGACGCCGAGACGGCGGGCGAACAGCAGCGCGAACTGCGACGCCATGAGCCCTGCGCCGAGGACGCCGACCTTCGTGATCTTCTTCGCCTCGACGCCCTCGGGAGCACCGACGGGCTTCTTCGCGCGCTTCTGCACGAGGTCGAACGCGTACATCGACGCGGCGAACTGGTCCCCGGCGAGCAGATCGGCGAGGGCGTCGTCCTCGTCGGCGAAGCGCTCGTCGAGCGAACCCGACTTCGCGGCTGCGACGAGGTCGAGGGCACGGAACGGTGACTTCGGGACGGTACCGATCTTGCTCGCGACCTGTCCACGCGCGACCTTGACGACCGTGCCCCACGCCGCCTTCTCGAGCATGCCGGGCTCGTTCTTCCGGACGACCTTGGTGCGGCCGGCAACGACACCGTCGGCCCAGGCGACGGCGGTCGGCAGGAAGGTCACCGAGGGGATGAGGGCGTCACCGATGCCGAGCTCGACCGCGGCCTTGCCGTCCATCAGACGGTTGTTCTTGAGCGGGTTCTCGACGATGACGCGGAGCGCCTTCTCCGGGCCGATCAGGCGGGGGAGCAGGGTGGCGCCGCCCCAACCGGGGATGATGCCGAGGAAGACCTCGGGCAGCCCGATGCCCTGCGCCGCCGAGGAGAACACGCGGTAGGTGCAGTGCAGGGCGATCTCGAGCCCGCCGCCGAGCGCGATGCCGTTCACGAAGGCGAACGACGGCACGCCGAGGTCGGAGAGCTTGCGGAGCGTGGCGTGACCGAGGACGCCGAGCTCGTGTGCGACCTTGCGCGAGGGGAGCGCCGCCGCCTGGGACAGGTCCGCGCCGGCAGCGAAGCAGTACTCCTTGCCGGTGATCGCGACCGCCTGGATGCTCCCGGCGGACGCCGCGGCGCGCAGGGTGTCGAGCACGTCCGACAGCTCGCGCATGGTGCGCGGCCCCAGGGTCGACGGGCGCTTGTAGTCCTTGCCGTTGTCGAGCGTGACGAGGGCGAGCGTGCCGCCGGACGGCAGCGGCACGTGCTTGACGTACGAGTGGGTGACGACCTCGTCGGCGCTGAGTTCCGTCAGCTGGTCGATCGGGGTGGTGGTCATGATCAGGCGTCCTTCCGGGCGGAACGGGCGGCGGACTTCGAGTAGTTCGGGTTCTCCCAGATGACGGTGCCGCCCTGGCCGAGCCCGATGCACATCGTCGTGATGCCGTACTGCACGTCCGGGCGCTCGGCGAACTGCGCCGCCAGCTGCGTCATGAGACGGACACCACTGGACGCGAGCGGGTGGCCGACGGCGATCGCGCCGCCCCAGGCGTTCACGTTCGCGGAGTCCTGCGCGATGCCGTAGTTGTCGAGGAACGCCAGCACCTGCACGGCGAACGCCTCGTTGATCTCGAACAGGCCGATGTCGTCGATGGTGAGGCCCGCCTTGGCGAGTGCCTTGTCGGTCGCGGGGACCGGGCCGATGCCCATCACCTCTGGGTCGACCCCGGCGAAGGCGAAGGAGACCATGCGCATCTTCTGCGGCAGGCCGTGTTCCTTCGCGGCGTCGGCGGAGGCCAGGAGGCTCATCGTGGCACCGTCGTTGAGGCCGG
Organism: Curtobacterium luteum; assembly: GCF_001475545.1. Classification (GTDB taxonomy): domain Bacteria; phylum Actinomycetota; class Actinomycetes; order Actinomycetales; family Microbacteriaceae; genus Curtobacterium; species Curtobacterium luteum_A. Next base: position 10,976 of record NZ_LDQC01000126.1, read on the forward strand.
CGGCGTTGCCCGCGGTGATCCGGCCGTGCGGGCGGAACGGTGTCTTGAGCGCGGCCAGCGCCTCGAGCGTGGTGCCGGGGCGCGGCGGCTCGTCCTTCGTCACGAGGTCCCAGCCCTCACCGGTGTTCACCTCGACCGGGACGACGTCGGGCTGCAGCTTGCCGGCGGCCCACGCGGCGGCGTAGCGCTGCTGCGACTGCACGGCGTAGGCGTCGGTGCGGTCCTTCGTGATGGCCGGGAAGCGGTCGTGGAGCCGCTCGGCGGTGGACCCCATCACGAGCGCATCGGTCGCGACCATGCGCTCGGCGACGAAGCGCGGGTTGACGTCGGCACCGAAGCCCATCGGGTGGCGTCCCATGTGCTCGACGCCGCCGGCGATCGCGACGTCGGCGGAGCCGAACGCGATCGCACCCGCGAGGGTCGTGACGCTCGTCATCGCGCCGGCGCACATGCGGTCGATCGCGTAGCCCGGCACCGACTTCGGCAGACCGGCGAGCATCCCGACGGTCCGGCCGAGGGTGAGTCCCTGGTCACCCTGCTGGGTCGTGGCGGCCACGGCGACGTCGTCGACCGCCGCACCGTCGAGCTGGCTGTTCCGATCGAGCAGGCCGCGCATCGCGTGGACCGCGAGGTCGTCGGCGCGGGTCTTCCAGAACACCCCCTTCTCACCGGCTCGTCCGAACGGTGTGCGCACACCGTCCACGAACACGACGTCTGCTGCCTTGGCCAATCCGGGCCTCCAGATCCTCTTCGATCGAGTCGGGGCACGTTCCGCCCCGACCGGCCGGGCCGAGCCCGGCGACGGTACCGACGCTATGCCCGCCGCCTGGGCGGACGCATGCCGGTTGGGGTGTTCCTACGAGTCGGTGTTGCTCTCAGCAGCAGGCTCCTGTGCAGCAGCGACAAAGGCCTCCGCGATGATCGAGGCGGTCTCCTCGACCTGCCACGGCCGGGCGTCGTGCACGGCGAGGGCGGCTCCGACGGTCTCGGTCGCGATCGGCGTCGGGGGCTCCCACGACACCGTGCGGAGGGTGTCCGGGGTGAGCAGGTTCTCGACGGGCAGGTCGAGCGCCTCGGCACGGGCGACGACCGCGGCACGAGCGGCCTTGTAGCGGCGGTCCGCCTCGGGGTTCCGGTCGGCCCACGCGCGGGGCGGCGGCAGCGACGGGTCACCGGCGGCGCGGAGCCGGGGGAGGTCCTCGGTGGTGCGCCCGGCCTCGACGGCGGCCCACCAACGGTCGATCTCGCTCCGGCTCGCCCGTCCGGTGAAGGCCTTGAGCCCCGCGAGCTCGCCCTTCGACGCGGGGTTCGCGGCCGCGGCGGCGACGATCGCGGCGTCGGGGATCGTGCGGCCCGGGGCGATGTCGGTCTCCCGGGCGTACTCGTCCCGCGCCGTCCAGAGCGCGCGGGCGATCGCGAGCGCGCGGGCCCCGCGGAGTGCGTGCATGCCGGAGAGCCGTCGCCACGGCTCGGCGCGGGGCGGCTTCGGGGCGCGCGTCAGGACGGCCTGGAACTCCTCCTCGGCGATGCGCGTCTTGCCCGCCTCCTCGAGCACGGCGGCGAGGGCGTCACGGAGGTCGGGGAGCAGTTCGACGTCGAGCGCGGCGTAGACGAGCCAGGACTGGGGGAGCGGTCGGGTCGACCAGTCGGCGGCGGAGTGCGCCTTCGCGAGCGTGATGCCGAGCAGCTGCTCCACGACGGCGCCGAGCCCGACCCGGGGGAAGCCCGCGATGCGCGCGCCGAGTTCCGTGTCGAAGATCCTCGTCGGGACGAGTCCGACCTCCTGCAGGCACGGCAGGTCCTGCGACGCGGCGTGGAACAGCCACTCCTCGTCGACGATGGCGTCCTGCAACTCGGCGAACGAACCGATGGCGATCGGGTCGAACAGGAACGATCCGGCGCCACGTCGGAAGACCTGGATGAGGTAGGCCCGCTGCGAGTACCGGTACCCGCTGGCGCGTTCGGCGTCGACGGCGACCGGTCCGTCACCACCCGCGATCGCCTCGACCGCGTCGAGGTACTCGGTGCGCGACTCGATCACGTGGACCGTCGCGTGCCCCTCCTCGAACGGGGACGTCGCCGACGCACCGGCGCCGGTCGACGGAGCGGGGTCAGTCACGTGCGGTCCTCCTCGGGGCCAACAGGGTCACGCCGTCCGAGGTGGGCGGCAGGCCCGCGAGCATCGCGACGATGTCCTCCCAGGCCCTGACGTGCGCGGTGAGGTCCTCGTCGCGCGGCGTCCACGACGCCCGCAGTTCGAGCTGCGCGCCGTCGCCCTGCGCCGCGAGGTCACCGTACCCGCGCGAGATGATCTTCGTGGCCGTCCCGGAGGCGTGGTCGTACGTGGCGCCGTGCGCCGCGAGCGCGTCGACGAGCCAGCTCCACGTCACGTCTGCGACGAACTCGTCGACGCCGATCTCGGGTTCGAGCGGTGCCTGCGCGAACGTCACGATGCGGAACGCGCCGTCCCAACCATCGGGTTCTTCGGGGTCGTACAGGGCGATGAACCGGCCCGTTCCGAGGTCGGAGTCGACCCCGTGCGCGGCGCCGGAGACGTCCGCTGCGAGCGCGAGGGACCACGGCGCGATCCGCGACGGGGAGGGGATCTCGGTGACGGTGGTCTCGGTGCGCGGCCGGTCGGACGCCACGAACGCGCGGAGCCGCGCGAAGGCGTCGGGCTCTCGGGATTCGGACACGGATGCAGACTAGGCTCCCGGGCATGCCCGGATCCGCACGACCCGCCGAGGACGCCGTCCAGCGATCGGCCCGGTCGGCCGGGGTGGTGGCGCTCGGTGCAGGGCTCGCGGCCGCCGCCGTCGGTGCCGCGGTCGTCGGCGGGTTCGTCGCCGCGGTCGCACGAGCCGTCGTCACGCCGGACCGCAGGCGCACCGAGCGGGTCCCGATCCACGCGGTCGACCCCGACGCCCGGACCGTGACGATCGAGCGCACGGCGGACACGGAGCTGCAGGGGCGGTACAGCCTCTGGTTCGGTGCCGGTACCGGCCACATGCGCGTCGGGGAGGTCCTCGGCACGACCGACACCACCGTCACCCGTCGGATCATCGCGATCGACGCCGGCGACCCGAGGAACGCCCGCCGAGGTCGGTGGGGCGGCTGGTTCTACCTCACGCCCGGCGAGCTCGACGTCCCCGTGGAGGACGTCGACGTCCCCACCCCGAACGGTCCTGCGCCGGCCTGGGTGGTCCGGGCGGACGACCCGGAGGCGCCCTGGGCGGTGCTCGTGCACGGCCGCGGTGTCACCCGCGCCGAGACCATCCGCGCGGTGCCCGTGTTCCGTGCCGCGGGCTACTCGGTGCTCCTCGCGTCCTGGCGCAACGACGGTGTCGCCCCGCGGAGCGTCGACGGTCGTTACGGCCTCGGCAGCACCGAGTGGGAGGACGTCGACGCCGCCCTGCGCTGGGTCGCGGGCGAGGGCGCGACCAGCGTGGTCCTGATGGGCTGGTCGATGGGCGGCGCGGTGGTCCTGCAGACGCTCCTGCGGTCATCGTCGGCGCACCTCGTGGACGGTGTGGTCCTCGAGTCCCCGGTCGTCGACTGGCACGCGGTCCTCAAGTCGCAGAGCCGGCTGCTCCGGTTCCCGAAGGCGGTGCGGAAGACCGCGCAGTGGCTGCTCCGGGCGCCCGTGCTGCACCGTCTCGCCGGGCTGCGGGCACCGGTCGACCTCCGCGAGCTCGACATGGTCGCCCGTGCCGACGAACTCCACGTCCCGATCCTCCTGCTGCACAGCGACGACGACGGCTTCGTGCCCTCGTCGGCGTCGCACGACCTCGCGCGCGTCCGGTCCGACATCGTCCGGCTCGAGGTGCAGCACACCGCGCGGCACACGAAGCTCTGGAACCACGACGCCGACTGGTTCGACGCCCGCATCCTCGCGTGGCTCACCGAGGTGGTGCAGCACCAGGGTGCGGCGCGCGCGTCGTAGACGCGACCCACCGACGGACGGGAGGCCCGTGGCGGGTCCGCCACGGGCCTCCCGTCCGTCGGGTGCGCAGGATCAGGCGGAGGCCAGCGCGCGCACCTGCCGTTGCACCCGGCCGAGCATCCCGACCATGCCGCGGATCCGCAGCGGGCTGACCGCCTCGGAGAGCCCGATCGTCAGCGGGTAGTCGGCGGGGACGGCGAGGACCTCGGCGACCGTCAGACCGGACAGCCCCTGCGCGAGGATCGAGGCGAAGCCGCGGGTGGTCGGCGCCTCGCGCGGTGCGGTCGCGTGCATGCGGACGACGTCGGGGGCGTCGCCGTCCTCGCCGACCGTCACCGTGATGAACACGGGGGACTGGCACTCCTCCACCCGTTCGAGCTCGTCCTCGTGGCCCTGCAGCCGCTCGGGCAGCGCCGGGAGTTCGTCGGAGAACTCGAGCAGCAGCTGCAGCCGGTCCTGCTGGGAGAGCTCGAGGAAGTCGTCCCGGATCTCCGCGAGCGTCGCCGGCAACGCCGTGGTGTCGCCGTCGGTCATCGGGTCGGGACCTCGCCTGGCTCCGAGCCCTGGACGATCGGGACGCGCACGGCGCTGCCCCACTCGGTCCACGAGCCGTCGTAGTTGCGGACGTCCTCGTACCCGAGGAGGTGCTGCAGCACGAACCAGGTGTGGCTCGACCGCTCGCCGATGCGGCAGTACGCGATGACCTCGTCGGCGTCGCCGATGCCCGCACCCTCGCGGTAGATCGCGTCCAGCTCGGCGCGGTCCTTGAAGGTGCCGTCGGGCGCCGCCGCGGTCGCCCAGGGGATGTTGACGGCCGTGGGGACGTGCCCGCCGCGGAGGGCGCCCTCCTCCGGGTAGTCCGGCGCGGTCGTCCGCTCGCCGGAGTACTCCGGAGCGCTGCGGACGTCGATGAGCGGCTTGCCGAGGTGGGCGAGCACGTCCTCCTTGAAGGCGCGGACCTGCTCGTCGCTCCGCTCGACGACCGGGTACTCGACCGGGGTGACCTCGGCGCGGTCGGTGGTGAGGGCGCGGCCCTCGGCGATCCACTTCGCCCGGCCGCCGTCGAGCAGGCGGACGTCCTCGTGTCCGAACAGCGTGAAGACCCAGAGTGCGTACGCGGCCCACCAGTTGTTCTTGTCGCCGTAGATGACGACCGTGGTGTCGCGGGCGATGCCCTTGCCGCCGAGCAGCCGGGCGAAGGCCTCGCCGTCGATGTAGTCGCGCTGCACCGGGTCGTTGAGGTCGGTGTGCCAGTCGATCTTCACCGAGCCGGGGACGTGCCCGGTCTCGTAGAGCAGGACGTCCTCGTCGGACTCGACGACGACCAGGTCCGGTGCGCCGACCCCCGCGTCGAGTTGCTCCTGCAGCCACTCGGTGGAGACGAGGCGCTCCGGGTGGGCGTAGGCGGCGAACTTCTCGGACGGGTCGACCGGTGCGGTCATGGCGTGCTACCTCCAGGTGGTGATCGGGCGCCGGACTAGGATCGGTCCTCGGTGCCTGTGGGCAACGGTACGCGTGCGGACCGTGCTCCAGCCGCAACGTTGCACCGCACGACATGCTTCCCGGAAGGGCCGTCCTTGCCTGAACTCGCCACGGAGCCGAGCCACCTCGTCGACCGCGACCCGCAGGTGTCCCCGCAGCAGATGGCCGCGGCACTCGTCCCGCCGCCGCAGTTCGCGGACGCGTCGTTCGAGTCGTACCGACCGGACCCCGACTACCCGTCCCAGGCGTCGGTCCGGGATGCCGTGGAGGCGTTCGTGACGGCCGGCGGCGGCGGGGCAGCGCCGCGACGGGGACTGTTCGGGCGGCGCCGGAGTGCTGCTCCGGAGGCGGCCGCGAAGTCGGGGGTGTACCTCGACGGCGGGTTCGGCGTCGGCAAGACCCACCTCCTCGCCGCGGCGTACCACGCGGCCTCGGGGCGGAAGACCTTCGGCACGTTCATCGAGTACACCGCGCTCGTCGGGGCGCTCGGGTTCCAGGGCACCGTCGACCTGCTCCGCGGCACGGCGCTCGTGTGCATCGACGAGTTCGAGCTCGACGACCCCGGCGACACGATGATGATGACCCGGCTCATCAAGGAGCTCTCCGAGACCGGCACCCGCTTCGCCGCCACCTCGAACACGCCTCCCGGGGCACTCGGTGAGGGTCGGTTCGCCGCGCAGGACTTCCTCCGCGAGATCCAGGCGATGTCCGACCGGTTCGACACGCTCCGCATCGACGGGCTCGACTACCGCCGCCGTGCCGTCGACGAGTCCGCCGCGGTGGTGTCCGACGTCGCGGCGGCGTTGCCCGCCGGCGCCGTCACCCTCGACGCCTTCGCGGACGTCGTGGCGCACCTCGGCACCGTGCACCCATCGAAGTACGTGGCGCTCGTCGAGGGGCTCGACGCCGTCGGGCTCACCGATGCGGAGCCGTTCACCGACCAGACGGACGCGCTCCGCTGGGTCGCGCTCGTCGACCGGCTGTACGACGCGCAGGTGCGGATCGTCGCCTCCGGTACGCCGCTCGACGCCGTCTACCCGCAGACGATGCTCGAGGGCGGGTACCGGAAGAAGTACCTGCGCGCGGCGTCGCGCGTGGTCGCGCTGACCCGCGCCGCCTGAGGCGTGGCGGCTGCGGTGCTGTGTCCGGAACCTGGTTCCGCACGACGGCCGGGAGGCTCGTGACGGGCCCGCACCGCGCCTCCAGTCCGGTGATCACCACCTGACGTCGCGACCGTCCAGACGGTCGCAGGGGAGTCGCGGGCCCCGCCCAGCGCACCTGCTGCCCGCCGAAACACAACGTTCACACGACGCGACATGGCGTTACATCCGCGAAACAGATCGTGCTCATCGGTGAAACAGCACCTCGCCAAACTCGACAGCACCCGAGGCGGTCCAAGAGCCGTTCGTGCAATCGAGAGGTGAACAGATGCTTGATCAGGGCAACACGACCTTCGTGTTGGTCATGGCGGCGCTGGTGTTGTTCATGACACCCGGCCTGGCCTTCTTCTACGGCGGTCTGGTGAAGGCCAAGTCCGTCATCAGCATGATGATGATGTCGTTCGGCGCCATCGCACTCGTCAGTGTCCTCTGGGTGCTGTACGGCTACGCGATCGCCTTCGCGAACACCGGGCCGCACACCGCGGTCAGCGGCGTCGTCGGGTTCTTCAGCATCGACTGGAACCTGATCGGCCTCGGCCAGGCGTTCGAGGAGGCCAAGGCCTCGACGATCAACGCCGCGTACCCGTCGATGGCGTTCGTCGGCTTCCAGGCCACGTTCGCGATCATCACCGTCGCCCTGATCTCCGGCGCCATCGCCGACCGCGCCAAGTTCGGCGCCTGGATGCTCTTCGCGGGCATCTGGGTCACCGTCGTGTACTTCCCGGTCGCCTCGTGGGTGTTCAACCTCACCTCGGGTTGGGCCGCCACGTGGGGTGTCATCGACTTCGCCGGTGGCACCGCGGTGCACATCAACGCCGGTGCCGCCGGTCTCGCCCTGGCGCTCGTGCTCGGCAAGCGCGTCGGGTTCGCCAAGGGTGCGCACAAGCCGCACAACCCGCCCTTCGTGCTCCTCGGTGCCGCGATCCTCTGGTTCGGCTGGTTCGGGTTCAACGCCGGTTCCGAGGGTGCTGCGGACGGCATCGCCGCGATCGCCTGGGTCAACACGCTCGCCGCTCCGGCCGCCGCGATCCTCGGCTGGCTGCTCGTCGAGAAGCTCAAGGACGGCAAGGCCACGTCCGTCGGTGCCGCCTCTGGTGCCGTCACCGGCCTCGTCGCGATCACCCCGGCCTGCGCCGCCCTCACCCCGGGCTGGGGCATCCTCCTCGGGTTCCTCGCCGGCATCGTCTGCTGCTTCGCGATCGACTGGAAGTACAAGCTCGGCTTCGACGACTCGCTCGACGTCGTGGGCGTCCACCTCGTCGGCGGCATCTTCGGCACGCTGTTCCTCGGCTTCTTCGCCAACGACACCGGTCTGATCTACTCCGGCTCGTTCGTCCAGCTCGGCAAACAGGCGGCCGCCGCCGGCGCCGTCGGTCTGTACTCCTTCGTCCTGGCCTTCGCGATCGGCTGGGTCATCGAGAAGACCATCGGCTTCCGCGTGAAGACCGAGGACGAGGTCGCCGGCATCGACACGGCGGTCCACGGTGAAGAGGGCTACGTCCTCTACGAGGAGCGCGACGAGACCCCGGTCTCCGTCCGGTAGCTCCGGCTCGACACCCCGACCGACGGGCCCCGCGCACACAGCAGGCGCGGGGCCCGTCGGCGTGCGGGGGCGCGGCCCGTCGGGTGGGCGTCGGCATCGTCGCCGTTCCTGGCAGGGTGGAGGCATGACGACGACGTCCACGCTGACCAACCTCCGGCCCGTCGGCAGCCCGGACCTGCAGGCCGGCCGCCCCCGGACCGTCTACCGGGCGAACACCGAACCGGTACCCCCGACGGCGTACCCGCAGGGTCTCGCGCTCGTGGTGGACCTCCGCCGCGGCGACGAGGTCGCCCGCGTCCCGCATCCCCTCCGGGAGACGCCCGGCTACCGGCAGGTGCCGATGTTCGACCCGTCCGTGCCCGAGTCGGGGGCCGCCGCCGTCACGCTGGAGGACCAGTACACCGACTGGGCCGAGCGCCACGCTGCCGGCATCGCCGACGCACTCCGTGCAGTCGCCGGCGCGGACGGCGACGTGCTCGTGTGCTGCTCGGCCGGGAAGGACCGCACGGGGATCGTCGCGGCGCTGCTCGCGTGGCACTGGGGCGCGTCGATCCCCGCGGTCGCGGAGGACTACGCGGCGAGTGCGGCCGGGCTCGTCGAGCGGTTCGCGGCCGAGCGGGCGGCGAGCGACGACCCGGAGGCGACCGCGGTCGCGCAGCGGTGCGTGCCCGAGATCATGCGGACCGTGCTGGAGCGGGTCGAGGCGCGGTGGGGGAGCGTCGACGCGTACCTGCGGTGGCTCGGGTTGAGCGAGGCGGAGATCGCGGCGCTCTGAGGCGCCGTCAGGTGGAGCGGGACGCGAGCGGCGCGGACGCCGCGGACGGACTGGAGGCACGTGG
>NZ_LDQC01000127.1 GCF_001475545.1 Curtobacterium luteum
CGATCCGGGCCTCCCGGTCGGTCGCGAGACGGTCCAACCGCGACGCGACCTGCCGGACCGACGCGTCCACCGGGCTGTCCCCCGAGATGTTCCCCGGCAACGGGTCCCCGGCGCGCAGCGCGAGGGGCAGGACGCCGGCCCAGACGGAGTGGTCCTCGCCGTCGTCGGGCTCCTCCCCGACGCCGGCGGCACGGATCTTCACGCTGGCGCGGTCGAGCGGGAGCTGGAGGACCTGGGTGGCACGGACCTCCTTGGCGGTCATCTCGCGGACCTCCGCACGACGCCCGGGCATGAGGTGCTCGGAGACCTGCCACAGCGCCTCCGCACGCAGATCCTCGGGCACGACGGTCGCACGGCCGACGATCATCGCACTGCGGTAGTTCGCGGAGCTGTCGAAGGTGCTGCGGGCGAAGACGAGTCCGTCCACGTGCGTGATCGTCGCGGCGACCGGCACGCCATCGGTGCCGGCGTCGAGGAAGAGCCCTCCGCCGGTCGATCCGTGGAGCAACAGGACCGGCCCGTCGCCGAGGTCACCGACGCCGCAGAGGAACGGGAGCACGATCGGGTGCCCCTCGCGCACGAAGCCGACGTGCGCCACGAGGGCCTCGGCGAGCACGGCGCGCAGGGCCTCGGGATCGGTGTGCTGGCGGTCGCGGAGGCGGCGGACGGTGAGGGACGGGCTGCTCATGCCGCAACGCTAGGGTCGTCACTGGACCAACGGATGGTCCAGATCGCAGGTGACGGAGTGGACCAGTCGGCGGGCAAGGTCGCGGGGGTGGTCGCGCGCGTCCGGGACCTGGTGGACCGTGGTGTCCTGCGCGACGGAGACCGGGTCCCGTCGACCAGGGTGCTGGCTGCGGAGCTCGGCGTCGCTCGTGGGACGGTCGTCGCTGCATACGAGCAGCTCGACGGCGAGGGGTGGATCCGGACGAGGCCGGGCGCAGCGGCGGTGGTGGTGGCCGGGCGGTCCGAGCATCCGCGGGCGGCCCCGACGCCGGGCCGGGGCGACCGCGCAGCGCAGCCCGACCCGCCGGCACGGCGCGACTCCGCGACGCGTGCCGATCCGGCGCTGGTGCGGGGCGCAGCGGACAGGGCGCCAGCAGCGGGCGACGCGGCTCGGCTCGAGGGCGGCGCGGCCTCCGGGCCTCGGTGGATCGACGCTCGCCCGGGCATCCCCGCCGTCACGTCGATCGCCTCGCGCGACTGGCGCGCGGCGTGGCGAGCCGCGGCCGAGGCGCCGCTGCGCAACGGGCTGTCCGATCCGCTCGGCCTGCCGGAGTTCCGCGGGCAGGTCGCTGCGCAGCTCGGGCTGCTCCGCGGCTTCACGCCGGACCTCGACCGTGTCGTGGTGACGGCAGGCACCTCGGACGCGATCTCGACCGTCACCGAGGGACTCCGGAACCACCTCGGCCGAGCGCCGCGGGTGGCCGTCGAGGACCCCGGCTACCCCAGCGGACGGCGCGCGGTCGTCTCGGCCGGAGGCCTCGTCGTCGGTGTCCCGGTGGACGAGGACGGACTCGACCTCGCCGCCCTCGCGGCCCTTCCGACGGTGGACGCGGTCATGGTGTCGCCCACGCACCAGTACCCGCTCGGCTCGGTGATGCCCGTGTCCCGACGTCGTGCCCTGCTGGACTGGGCAGCACGGACCGGCACGCTGGTGATCGAGGACGACTACGACTCGGAGTTCCGGCACCGTGGCCTCCCGGTGCCCGCCCTCGCGGCGCTCGACACCGCGGGGAGCGTCGTGCACCTCGGCGGGTTCTCGAAGACGCTGGATCCGCGCCTCCGGTGCTCGTGGATCGTGCTGCCCGGCGTCGGCGGCGTCCGAGTCGACGCGGTGACGGCAGCGCGCCGGGCGCGGGGTCCGGTGGTCGCCGAGCCGGTACAGGTCGCGTTGGCCTGGCTCCTGCGGAGCGGTGCGTTCCGCAGGCACCTGGGGCGGGTCCGTCGTGAGACCGCCCACCGCCGCGAGCAGATCGTCGCGCGGCTCGGCGCGACGGGCGCGTCCGGCAGGTCAGGCGCAAGCGGCGCGTCCGACGCATCCGGTCTGGAGGCACGTGCCCTGGACGGCGGTCTGCATGCGGTGGTCACGTGGCCGGGCTCGGCGACCGGGCGGACCGTCGTCGCGCGGATGGCGGAGCAGGGCGTGCTGATGGCGGCGCTCGAGGACTACGGCACGGCGCCGTCCAGCGTGCCCGAGGGTGTCGTGCTCGGCTACGGCTCGCTGACGACGCTGGAGCTCGGCCGTGCGCTCGACGTGCTCGTCGCGGCGGTCGACGGGTAGGACGGACCGCCCCGCGAACGTCGCACGCACGGCCGCGCGCGGGGGTCAACCGCGCAGGTGGTCCCGCACGCGCTCCTGCACCGCCGCGGCGTCGTGGTGCGCCCACACGGCGAAGTGGGTGCCTCCGGCCAGACGGATGATCTCGGCGCCGGGGATCTCGCGCAGCGCCCGCTCACTGTGTTCGATGAGGACGTCGGTGTCGGCGTCGCCGTGCACGAGCAGGGTCGGCGCCCGGACGGCGCCGAGGTCGAGCGAGGTGATCCCGCCGAGGTTGGCCACGTCGTTGCGCCAGCCGTCGCGGTGCGCGCCGGAACTGTTTCCGGTGGCGGCGAGGTCGAGCATGAACCGCCGTCGGCCCGGGTCGGCCATGACGTCGCGGACGTGCGCGTCGAGGGCGGCCCCGCGGAGCGAGCTCTCCCCGGCGATGGCCGTGCGGACCACGAGCCTCGGGACGATCCGTGCGGCGAGTGCGGAGGCGACGGCGCCGACTCGTGTCTGGGTGACGAACCACTCCGCCGGCGAGGTCCGGGGTGGGGTCCACCGTCCCGAGAGGCCTGCCGCGACGACGAGCGAGGAGACACGGTCGGGGTGCCGGACGGCGAGTCGGTACGCGCTCGGTCCGCCGCCGGACCACGCGAACACACCGACCCGGTCGATGCCGATCCGGTCGAGCAGCGCGACGGCCCGGTCGGCGTCGTCGTCGAGGCTGCTGCGGCCGTGGCGCACGGGCGTGCCGAGGTAGCCGGGCCGCGAGACCGTGACGACCCGGAACCCGTCGGACGGCAGGAACCGCGCCATGACGTCGGCGGTGTCGACCCCGCCCGGGGTCCCGTGCAGCACGAGGACGGGCGTGCCCTCGCCGCGCACCCGCACGACGTCGCGTCGGAGCGCGCGCGCCCGCCCGTCCGAGGTCGGTCCGGTGCGGGTGTCGGCGTGCATGCGGTCGACGCTAGCCGCGCCGCACCGTGGACGCGCCCTGGATGGGTGATGGATCGCCCGAGAGCTGCCGGGACCGGCCCCACGGTCAGCGCAACACGGTCCGTCCGCGGAGCCGGAGGGTCTCGGCGGGGTACTCCCCGAACTCCTCGTGGTAGGCCCCCGAGAAGCGCCCCATGTGCTTGAAGCCGCAGGAGATCGCGACGGCGGCGACCGAGGAGACGCCGGGGTCGGCGAGCTGCAGGCCGAGCCGTGCCTTCTCGAGCCGGATCTCCCGGAGGAACGCCATCGGGGTGGCGCCCTCGTGCTTCTGGAACGCCTCCTGCAGCGTCCGGACGCTCACACTGGCCGCCTCCGCGATGTCGGGCACCGTGAGCGGGCGGTCGAACCGGGCGTGCATGAACGTCTTCGCGCGCTGGACGGTGGTGGCGTGCGGACCGGCGACGTGGCCGTCCGGCATCGGCTCGAACGCCGCGAGGACCGCCTCGGCGAGCATGAGGTCGAGCGCGTCGCGGGCCTCGCCCACGGTGGAGCGGTCGAGCAGGGCGGGTGCGACGGCGCGGACGACCTCCTGGAGGGGCGCGAGCCGTTCGGGCTCGACGACGACCGGGAGGTTGAGCGGCCTCGGCGCGGCGTCCGAGTCCTTCGTCGCGACGGCCTCGAGGTAGTCGGCGCCGAAGTGGACGTAGTGGTGCGTCCCGGCGACGGCGTCGATCGCGAACTCCCGTCCGGTCGGGAAGGCCACGGGCACGGCCGGGTGCATGGTGACCGGGTCCGGGCCGTCCGGGTCGATCACGCTGCCGCCCTCGACGGCCCACGTGAGCACGTACTGGCGCTCCGGGTGCAGCACGCCGGTGAACCGGGACGTCGTCGACGCGGTCCGCAGGCTCACCCGGCCGTCGCTCATCGCGTGGTAGCGCAGCCGGAACCGCTCGCGGTCCGCGAAGCGCAGGTCCCGTCCGTTGTGGACGTCCCGCAGCAGGGCAGTCGCCTCGTCCGGGTCGGTGACCGTGTGCACGACGTCCTGCACGGCCGAGCGCCGCCGATCAGACGCCGCCGGCGTCACGAGCGGCTCGTTCCGCCCGTGGCTCGCGGCCAGCTCAGGTCGGCCAGCGTCGGCGGAGCCGTCTGCTCCTCGACCGCCCATCCGCGCCGGGCCGCCTTCCGGAGGTGGCGGTACGTCGTGATCCGGACCGGATCGACTGCTCGGTTCGACTCGTACTTCGTCATGGTGCGCTCCCTGGACGACATCATGGCGTCCAGCTCGGCGCCGGTCGACTGGTCGATTTGCGCACTCACTGGACACGAAACGGACTCGTTGCTATTGCCCGACGCTACGCGCGGTCGGGAGACCCCACACGGATACGGCACACAGCCCGCCCGGATCCGCGCGTTCCGGATGCCCCTCGCACGGGGGCCGCCGGAAGCGACCGGGAGCCAGCCTGGAGGCGCGTGTCGGCGCCGCCGCGCGCCTCCAGGCCGATGGGGCGCTCTACGCATTGTTCGCATACAATGCAAACATGCTGATCACCGTCGATCCCGCAGCGCGGGCATCGCTCGCCGACCAGGTCGCGACCCAGGTGCGCATCGCCGTCGCCCGCGGCGACCTCGCGTCGGGCGACCGCCTGCCGTCGGCACGCGACCTCGCGGCGTCGATCGACGTCAACATGCACACGGTGCTCCGGGCGTACGCGCGGCTGCAGGAGGACGGGCTCATCGAGCTGCGACGTGGACGCGGGGCGACCGTGCTCCGCTCCGGGAACGCCTCGTTCGACCGACTCCGCGACCTCGTCGGGGAGCTCCGTGACCAGGCGGACGCCCTCGGGGTGCCGCTCGACGAACTGTTCACGATGCTGAAGGGGGCACGATGACGACCACGCGGACGACGATCGGGACACGGCTGGCGGTGGTGGGACCGAGCGCGGTGGCGCTCCTGGCGCTCGCCGTGACGGGATCGGTGGCCGGCCCGCGACTGCCTGCCCGCGTCGCGACGCACTTCGGCGGTGACGGACGCGCGGACGGCTTCGGGTCGCCGTGGCCGTTCTTCTGGATCTCGCTCGCGGTGTGCGCGGCTGCTGCCGTGACCGTCGTGCTCGCCCTCCGGGCACGGGACCGTCGCACTGGCGCCCTGCTGGTCCTCGTCGCCGCGCTGCTCGGTCCGATCGTCGCCGCCGCGTGGATCGTCGTCGCTGCGGTCGCGCTCTCGGACACCGACCGCTTCACGCCGTGGTGGACGCTGCTGTTCCTCGCCGTCGGCGTCGCCTCGGCGGCGATCTCGGTCCCGCCGCTGTGGCGGTCGGCGGCGCCCGTCCCGGTCCGGGAGCCCCGGCCGCTGGACGTCGGCCCCGGAACCCGGGTCGCCTGGCGAGCGCACGTCGGGAGCCCGTGGTTCGCGGCGCTCGGTCTGGCGCTCCCCGTGCTCGGCGGCGCGACGGTGTCCTGGACGGCGCTGACGAGCGGCGGCTCCGCGGCGGTCCCCGCGGTCGTCC
>NZ_LDQC01000128.1 GCF_001475545.1 Curtobacterium luteum
GTGATGACCGCGCCGACGATGAACCCTCCGGCGACGAGCGTGGTGCCCGCGACGAAGCTCAGTTCCGGACCAGCGGGCGCCTTGGCGACGAGTTCTGCGATCGAGTGCGTGCTCAGCTCGACGACGACCGCCCACCCCACGAGGACGAGGAAGAGCGGGACCGTCACGTTCGCGAGCCACTGCATGGAGTGGAAACCGCGGAGCACGATCGCCGTCACGACGAGGCCGAACACGAGGGACCACGCCCAGGCCGGCAGGACCGGCAGGATCGCGACGAGCCCGGCTGCCGAGACCCCGGACTGGATCCCGAACCAGCCGATGAGGCTGAGCCCGATCGCGAGGCCGACGAGCGCGGAACCGGCCTTGCCGAACCCGGTCCACCGGGCGATGACCGAGGTGTTGAGGCCCTCGCGCATGCCGATGACGCCGACGAAGACGGACACGATCTCGAGGATCACCGCGCCCAGGGTGATCGCCCAGAAGGCTTCCCAGAACCCCATCCCGAAGCCGAGGGTGGCCCCGAGCAGGAACTGGGAGAGCGCGGAGATCTGCCCGAAGCGCTGGACGGCGACCTGGAACCAGCCGTAGCGGGCCGAGCGGGGGACACGAGACAGGGAGTGGTCGTCGACGACGACGGACGGGGCTGGTGGTGCTGACGCTGCACTGGCCATCGGGTGCTCCTGGGGGGAAGGGAGCCGGTCGGGGCGACCGGGTTGCCGCAACGGTAGTGAGCGTCGGCGGCGACCAGAACGGGCAGAGTGTCGTGAAGGGCGTGTGAACTCGTGCAACCTGCACAGGGTGCGCGGTTCCGCTCGTCCTGCCGTCCGTACGCCCGATGTCATACCGGGGTAGGGGACGGTCGACACCGCGGACGGATGGCAGCGGCGCGCTCGCTCCGTAGCGTCGTCCTCGTCGGCGAGCGCCGCCGACGGAGGGAGGCACCCGTGTTCGACCAGATCACACCGTTCGTCGTCGACCTGGCGGCGAGCCCGCTCGTGTACGTCGTGCTGTTCGCCCTGTGCCTGCTCGACGGCTTCTTCCCGCCGGTGCCGAGCGAGACGGCCCTCGTCGCCGTGGCCGCGGTCGCCGCGACCTCCGGCCAGCCGGCGCTGCTGGGCGTGCTGGCTGCTGCCGCTGCCGGAGCGGTCGCGGGTGACTCGGTCGCGTACTGGATCGGGCGGCGGATCGGCCTCACGCGCCTCGCGTCCTCCCGACGTCCGAGGATCGCCGCGGCGTTCGCGTTCGCCGAGCGACAGATGGAGCGGCGTCCTGCGAGCCTCATCCTCGTGGGCCGGTACATCCCGGTGGGCCGCGTCGCGGTGAACACGACCGCCGGTGCGACGGGGCTCCCCTACCGTCGGTTCCTCGGCATCAGCGCGGTCGCGGGCAGCGCCTGGGCGGCGACCTCGATCGGGATCGCCCTCGCGACGTCGTCCGTCCTGCACGAGCCCGTGGTCGCGGCGCTGGTGTCGATGGTCCTCGCGGTGGTGCTCGGTGTCGTGGTCGACCGGGTGATCGGTAGCATCGGCCGCAGGCGCGAGGCCGCAGCAGCACGTCGCGCCGCCCACACGGACCAGCCC
>NZ_LDQC01000129.1 GCF_001475545.1 Curtobacterium luteum
CGTACGCCCGGGTCGACCTCGTCACCCGCCGCGGCGAGTTCGCCGTGCGCGGCGGCATCCTCGACGTCTTCCCGCCCACGGCCGACCACCCGGTGCGCGTCGACTTCTTCGGCGACGAGATCGAGGCGATCAAGGCCTTCTCGGTCGCCGACCAGCGCACGACCGACGACGACCTCGGTCAGGTCGAGCTGACGGCCTCCCGTGAACTCCTGCTCTCCGACGACGTCCGGCAGCGGGCGCGCGAGATGCTGCACGAGTTCCCGAACCTGTCGCAGATGCTCGCGAAGATCGCCGAGGGCATCCCGGTCGAGGGCATGGAGTCCCTCGCACCCGCGCTCGTGCAGGACCTCGTGCCGGTCACGAGCTACCTGCCGGAGGACGCCACCATCGCGGTGTTCTCGCCCGAGCGGGTCAGCGGCCGGGCGCACAGCCTCGCCGAGACGAACACCGAGTTCCTGCAGGCAGCGTGGAGCGCCGCCGTCGCGGGGGCCCAGGCGCCGATCGACCTCGACGCCGGCAACTTCCTCACGGTGCAGCAGCTCAAGAACGGTCGCGCCCAGCGCACGTGGTGGACGGTCTCGCCGTTCGACTCCGGCCTCGACGAGGGTGACCGCGACCGCGTGCTCACCGACGCCGAGGCCGCGGCGGAGGCGGGCGAGTACATCCGCGTCCGCGCCGAGGCGATCCCCGCGTTCGCGGGCAGCGCCGACGGCGCGATCGCGCACGTCAAGCAGCTGACCGACGACGGGTGGGCCGTCGTGGTGACCGCCCAGGGCAAGGGCCTGGTCGAACGGGCGGTGCAGGTCCTCGCCGACGCCGGGGTCGCCGCCCGTGCCGAAACCCTCACCGCGCCTCCCGAGCCGGGGGTCGCGATCGTGACGACCGCAGCCGTCGAGCACGGCTTCGCCACCCCGGATCCGCGCATCGCGGTCCTCAGCGAGGCCGAGTTCTACGGCCGCAGCGTGCAGCAGGGCGCCCGCACGGTGAAGAAGCTCGCGGGACGGCGCAAGAACGTCGTCGACCCGCTGCAGCTCAAGCCGGGCGACGTCGTCGTGCACGCCACGCACGGCATCGGCAAGTTCGTCGAGCTCGTCTCGCGCGAGGTGAGCTCCGGCGGCCGGAACGCCGTGAAGACGCAGCGCGAGTACCTCGTCCTCGAGTACGCGCCGTCGAAGCGTGGCTACCCGGGCGACAGGCTCTTCGTGCCGACGGACCAGCTCGACCAGCTCTCACGGTACGTCGGCGGCGAGAGCCCGACACTGTCGAAGATGGGCGGCTCGGACTGGGCGGCCGCCAAGTCGAAGGCGCGCAAGGCCGTCCGCGACATCGCCGTCGACCTCGTGAAGCTGTACTCGGCACGCATGGCGTCGAAGGGCCACGCGTTCGGCCCCGACACCCCCTGGCAGCGCGAGCTGGAAGAGGCGTTCCCCTTCGCGGAGACCGCCGACCAGCTCACCACCATCGACGAGATCAAGCGCGACATGGAGCGCCCGATCCCGATGGACCGCCTGCTCTCCGGCGACGTCGGCTACGGCAAGACCGAGGTGGCGATCCGTGCGGCGTTCAAGGCCGTGCAGGACGGCAAGCAGGTCGCCGTGCTCGTCCCGACGACCCTGCTCGTCCGGCAGCACATGGAGACCTTCCAGGAGCGGTTCGCCGGCTTCCCGGTGCACCTGCGCGCGCTCAGCCGGTTCCAGACCGAGAAGGAGTCGAAGGAGACGATCGCGGGGCTCGCGGACGGCACCGTCGACATCGTCATCGGGACGCACCGGATCCTGTCGCAGAACGTGCAGTTCAAGGACGTCGGTCTGGTCATCATCGACGAGGAGCAACGCTTCGGTGTCGAGCACAAGGACCAGCTGAAGAAGCTCAAGACGAACGTCGACGTCCTCGCGATGTCGGCGACGCCGATCCCGCGTTCGCTCGAGATGGCGGTCACGGGCATCCGCGAGATGTCGACCCTGGCGACCCCGCCGGAGGACCGCCACCCGATCCTCACGTTCGTCGGGCCGCAGTCCGACCTGCAGGTCGCGGCGGCGATCCGACGCGAGCTGCTCCGCGAGGGCCAGGTGTTCTACGTGCACAACCGCGTGAAGGACATCCAGTCGGTCGCGGCGCACCTCGCCGAGATCGTGCCGGACGCGCGCATCGCCGTCGCGCACGGGCAGATGTCGGAGAGCACGCTCGAGCAGGTGATGGTCGACTTCTGGGAGCGCCGCTTCGACGTCCTCGTGTCGACGACGATCGTGGAAACCGGTCTCGACATCGCGAACGCGAACACCCTCATCATCGACAAGGCCGACAAGTACGGCCTGTCGCAGCTGCACCAGCTCCGCGGACGCGTCGGCCGGGGTCGGGAGCGTGGCTACGCGTACTTCCTGTACGACGCCGACAAGCCGCTGTCCGAGACCGCGCAGGACCGCCTCGAGACCATCGCCGCGAACAACGAGCTCGGCGCGGGCATGCAGGTCGCGATGAAGGACCTCGAGATCCGCGGCGCGGGGAACCTGCTCGGCGGTGAGCAGTCCGGGCACATCGCGGGCGTCGGGTTCGACCTCTACCTCCGCATGATCGGTGAGGCCGTGTCCCAGTTCCGTGGGGACGTCGCCGAGGGGCAGACCGAGCTCCGGCTCGAGATCCCGGTCGACGCGCACATCCCGGAGGACTACGTCGAGTCCGAGCGCCTCCGACTCGAGGCCTACCAGAAGCTCTCCGCGGCCTCCGCGCCGACAGCGCAGCCCGAGGCGATCGACATGGTCCTCGATGAGCTCACCGACCGCTACGGGCAGCCCCCGCAGGCGGTGCTCACCCTGGTCGAGGTGTCCCGGCTCCGGCGCATGGCGCAGCAGGTCGGGCTGTCCGACGTCGTCGTGATGGGCTCGAACCTCCGCGTCGCGGGCAAGGAACTCGCAGACTCGGCGCAGGTGCGGCTGAAGCGGATGTTCCCGGGCGCGCGGTGGTTCCCGCAGCAGAACGCGACGAGCATCCCGATGCCGCGTCCGCACGGCGAGGCCATGCCCGACGGCACGCTCATCGACTGGGTGGAGAGCATCCTCACCGCGGTGTACGGCGCGTCGAAGGCGCCGGCCGAGACGGCCGCGTAGCGCGCGGAACACCGACGGGAGGCGCGTGGCGGCGCGCCATCTTCCTGCCGTCGATCGCGCGGTCAGCCGACGGGTGCGTGGCGGGCCGACGAAGTGCCCCCCGTCCCGTGCCCTGGCCGTCGGGAGGCGCGTGGCGGCTCGGCACTGTTCCTCCCGTCCGGTGTGTCGTCGGTCGGGAGGCGCGAGGCGGCCCGGCACCGTTCCTCCCGTCCGGTGAGTGGTCGGTCGGGAGGTGCGTGGCGGCCCGGCACCGTTCCTCCCGTCCGGTGTGTCGTCGGTCGGGAGGCGCGTGGCGGCCCGGCACCGTTCCTCCCGTCCGATGGGTCGACGCGGAACGACGTGACCGCCGTCGTGCGACGACGGTCACATCGTCTGTTGCGCTGACCGGTACCCCGCGTGCGCAACGAACGACCGGTCCGCTGTCGTTCGACAGCGGACCGGTCGTTCCGCAGCGGCGGTCGGCCGCCGTGCTACTCCGTCGACTCGGCCTCGGAGAGCTCGCGCCGTGCGCGGTACCGGCGCGCACGGAGCGACACCACGACCGCGGAGGCGACCATCGCGATCCCGGAACCGACGAGCACCGCGAGGACACCCTCGTCGAGGATCTCCTCGTTGCGGGCGAACGCCAGCTCGTTCATGAGGAGCGACACCGTGAATCCGATGCCGCCGAGCACGCTCACGGTCACGATCGACCCGAACGACAGCGTCGATCGGCCGGGCGCCCGGAAGATCCGCGTCGCGATCGACCCGAAGACCGTGATGCCGACGACCTTGCCGACCGGCAGCGCGAGCACCACCGCCCAGAACGTCGGGGACAGCTCCGCGGGACCGACGTCCGGGATGACCACGGCGGCCGAAGCGAACGCGAAGACCGGCAGCACCAGGCCGTTCGACCACGGCTCGACGCGCTCGTACACGGTGTGCCCGGAAGGCCGGGGCAGCAGGAGCCCGAGCGCGACGCCCGCGATGGTCGCGTGGACGCCGGAGTGGTAGACGAGCCACCACGCGAGGAGGCCGAGCACGACCATCGCCGCGATCAGCAGTCCGCGCCGTCCGTCCGACCGGCCCAGTCGTCGGCCGAGCAGCCAGAAGAGCGCGAGCACGACCACCGCGCCGGCGAGCGAGAGGAAGTCGGTGTCGTGCGCGAACACGACCGCGATGATCACGATCGCGATGAGGTCGTCGAGCACCGCGAGGGCGAGCAGGAACACGCGGACCGTTGAGGGCAGGCCGCGGCCGAACATCGCGAGCAGCCCGAGCGCGAAGGCGATGTCCGTCGCCGTCGGGATCGGCCAGCCGTGCTGGTACGGCGTGCCCACGGTGACCGCGAGGTAGATCCCCGCCGGGACGACCACCCCGCCGACCGCCGCGATCGCCGGGATCACCGCCGTCTTCGGGTTCGAGAGCTCCCCGGCGACGAGCTCCTGCTTCAGCTCGATCGCGACGAGCAGGAAGAACACCGCGAGCAGACCGTCGCTGATCCAGTGCGACACCGAGAGGTCGAGGCCGATGGCGCCCCACGGAGAGTGGGCATCGAGCGCGCGCTCGAGCCCGGGCCCGAGGGGCGAGTTGGCGGCGACGAGGCCGAGGACGGCCGCCGTGAGCAGTGCGATGGCGCTGAAGCGCGGGGAACGGAGGAGTGCAGACATGGAGCTCCGGTTCGTGGGGTCGGTGAACGGTCCGTCGACCAGACTTCCCGACACGCCTCGACCAGGGTACCGGGGGGGTCTGACACGTGGGCCGGGCGGCTCGGGTCGTGCGAGCATGACGCCATGAGTGCCCTCACCGACCTCGAGGCCGTCGTCGACCGTATGCTCGCCCCCGAGGGTGGCTGCGTGTGGAACCGGGAGCAGACGCACGCGTCCCTCGCGCGCTACGCCGTGGAGGAGGTCTACGAGCTCGTCGACGCGATCGACGACGGCGACGAGGACGACTTGCGCGAGGAGCTCGGCGACGTGCTCTACCAGGTGGTGCTGCACGCCGGGCTCGCGGAGTCGTTCGACCTCGAGGGTGTCGCAGCCGGGGTCCGGGACAAGATGGTCCGGCGGCACCCGCACGTCTTCGGGGATGCGCGCGCGGACACCGTGGCCGAGGTCGAGCGGGTGTGGCGTGCGGCGAAGGCGGCCGAGAAGGCCTCGCGGCAGAGCGCCCTCGACGGGGTCCCGCGGGCGATGCCGCCGCTCGAGCGTGCGGTGAAGCTGCTGGAACGCCTGGAGGCGCGGGTCGACACCGGCGCACTCGTCGCGTCCCTTGGTGCGAGGGTGGACGCCGGGGTCCCGGCCGAGGCCGGGGCCCCTGCCGGGGACAGGGCCGGGGACGCGGTCGGGGCCGCGGCCGGGGACAGGGTCGGGGACGCGGTCGGGGCACCGGG
>NZ_LDQC01000013.1 GCF_001475545.1 Curtobacterium luteum
GCGGACTGGAGGCACGGTGCGGGCCCGCACCGTGCCTCCAGTCCGAGGGGTGCTCACGTCCGCGGCGGGGCCGACGCGGCTCAGCCGTGGAGGTGGTCGGTGCGCTCCGGCGTGACGTCCGCCTGGAGGCGGACCTTCACCACCGGCCCGGAGTGCGGCGACGTCGGGCCCGGCACGGTGACCTCGAGCGCGTCCGGGGTCTGGGTCCACGCGACCTCGCCGTCGACGCCGAGCACCTCGACGCTCCGGATCGGGCGGCCGAGCAGGTTCGCCGAGCTGCCGAACGAGCGGATGCGTGCGGTGCCGTCGTCCGGGTGGGCGAGGAGGACCGCGTGCACGTACTCGCCCGTGGCGTCGACGCGTCGGGTGAAGCGGACGTCGGCCGAGGTGTAGACCGGGGCGTCGCCGTCGACGAACGACCCCGCCTGCACGTGGGTCGGCCCCTCGCCGGGGATCACCCACGGGCGGGTGCCGTAGACGGCCTGTCCGTTGACGACGAGCCAGCGGCCGATCTCCTCGAGCAGCCGCTGCTCGGGCTCGGCGATCGTGCCGTCCGCCTTCGGCCCGACGTTGAGCAGGAGGACGCCGTTCTTCGCGACGACGTCGACGAGTTCGGCGACGAGGTCCGTCGAGGACTTGTAGTCGTGTCCCTCGACGAAGCACCAGGCGGTCTTCGACACCGACGTGTCGTTCTGCCAGACGAACGACGGGGTGCCGCCCATGGCGCCGCGCTCGATGTCGTACACCGCGGAACCCTCGGCGAAGGCGTTCCACTTGTAGTTGATGACGACCTCGCGACCCCACTCCGCCGCCCGGTTGTAGTAGTACGCGGCGAGGGTCCGGAGCCAGGGCTCGAAGGCGGGCTGCTCGATCCACCAGTCGAACCAGAGCACCTGGGGCCGGTAGCGGTCGATGACCTCGACGGTGCGGAGCAGCCAGTCCTCCAGGTGCCGCTCGTTCGGCGCGGTCTCCTCGCGCTGGGCGGGACCGTAGAAGTCGATGAAGCGCGGGTCGAGGACGTCGGAGTCGAACCGGGTGCCACCGTTCATGAAGAACCAGTGCTCGGCCCGGTGCGAGGAAGCACCGCGGACCATGAAGGCGTCGTCCACGGCGCGGAGGAGGTCGCCGAACACGTCGCGCTCCGGGCCCATGCGGGCGGCGCTCCAGCGGGAGCGTTCGGTGTCGTACATCGCGAAGCCGTCGTGGTGTTCGGCCACCGGGACCACGAACTGGGCCCCGGCGCGCCGGAACAGGTTCGCCCACGCCTGCGGGTCGAAGTGCTCCATCGTGAAGGACGGGATGAAGTCCTTGTACCCGAACTCCGACTGCGGCCCGTACGAGGTGACGTGGTGCTCGTACTCGGGTGTCCCCGCGCGGTACATGTCACGGGAGTACCACTCGTTCCGGAACGCCGGGACGGAGTAGACGCCCCAGTGCAGGAAGACGCCGAACTTCGCGTCCTGGTACCAGCGCGGCGGCTCGTACCGCTGCAGCGACTCCCACGTGGCGTCGTACGGCCCCTGGGTGACGACGGCGGCGACCGCCGCGAGTGCCTCCGAGTTGTCGGACACGTCGACGGGCGCCGGCAGGCTGGCCGGGTCGATGCGGGGCAGGTCGTGCGGTGCGGTCATGTCTCCTCCTCGAGCTGCACGAAACGTTACGTCTTTCGTTCGTCACGCGCTAGTGTGACGCTCATCGATCGTGGCGAAACGTTCCGCCACCGGTGAGGAGAGGACCATCGTGGACACGCTGAGCCGCACCCTGCGGACCGGAGCGCAGATCCCGCCGATCGGCCTCGGCACGTTCGGGTCCGACCGGTACGGCCCCGACGAGGTCGCCGCGGCGGTCCGGGGCGGACTCGAGGCCGGCTACCGGCTGGTCGACTGCGCGTCCGTCTACGGCAACGAGGCCGAGGTCGGTGCGGCGATCGCGGCGAGCGGCGTCCCGCGTGACGACCTGTTCGTGATGTCGAAGGTCTGGAACGACGCACACGACCCGGACGACGCGGTCGCCTCGGTCCGTCGTTCGCTCCGTCACCTGCGGCTCGACCACCTCGACGCGGTGTTCGTGCACTGGCCGTTCCCGAACCACCACGCGCCGCACGCCTCCGTCGAGGACCGCGACAGCACCGCCCGCCCGTACGACCACGGGGCGTACCTCGCGCTGTGGCGTGCCCTCGAAGGTCTCGTCGACGAGGGGGTCGTTCGGCACCTCGGGACCTCGAACACGACCGTGCCGAAGCTCCGACTGCTGCTCCGTGACGCCCGAGTGCTGCCGTCACTCAACGAGATGGAGCTGCACCCGACGTTCCAGCAGCCGGAACTGTTCGACATGTGCGTGACGAACGGGATCCAGCCGGTCGGGTACTCCCCGCTCGGGTCGCCGTCACGCCCCGAGCGCGACCGCACGGACGACGACCCGGTGGACGTCGAACACCCCGTCGTCCGCCGGATCGCCGAGGTGCACGGTGTGCACCCCGCGGTCGTCTGCCTCAAGTGGGCGGTGGCCCGGGGCCAGGTGCCGATCCCGTTCGCGGTGAAACCGGAGCAGTACCGCGCCAACCTCGAGGGCGCGTTGACCGACCCGCTCACCGCGGAGGAGCTCGCGGCGATGGCGGACGTCGACCGCGGCGCGCGGCTCATCAAGGGGCAGGTGTTCCTCTGGGAGGGCGCGTCGAGCTGGCACGACCTCTGGGACGAGGACGGCGCGATCCCGGGCGGACGCGTGTGACGGCGACCTACAAGGACCTCCAGCGCGAGACCGGGCTCTCGCTCGCGACGATCTCCAAGTTCTACAACGGCGGGGCGGTGCGCGACGAGAACGCCCGGGCCATCGAGCGCGCTGCAGCGGCCCTCGGGTTCCGGCCGAACGCCTTCGCCCGGAGTCTGCGGTCCCGGCGTTCCGGGACGATCGGGGTGTTGCTGCCGGCGCTCGACAACGACTTCCACCTGACGGTCATCGCCGGGGTCGAGAGCGCGCTCCGGCCGTCCGGGACGAGTGTCATCGTCTCGTCGAGTCCGGACGCCGATGCCGGCGCGGTCGACCTCCTGCGCAGTCGGATGGTCGACGGGATCATCGCGGTGCCGTCACCCCACGACGTCGAAGCCCTCGCACGCGCGGCTGAGCAGGTCCCGGTCGTGCAGATCGACTGGCGGGCGGACGACCTCGTCGTCGACGGGGTCTTCCTCGACAACCACCGCGCCGGAGCCCTCGCGGCGCGCCACCTGCTCGACCACGGACACCGGCGGCTCGGCGTCGTCGGGGGCGACCCGGCCGTCTCGACGATGCGCGGTCGAGTGGACGGCTTCCGCGAGGTCGCCCGGCTCACGGGTGCCGACTGCGCGCCCGACGCCGTGCTCGCCGGTCCGCTGACGGTCGCGAACGGCCAGGCCGCGATGCAGCAGTTGCTCGTCCTCCCCGAGCGCCCGACAGCGGTGTTCTGCGCGAACCACGAACTCACGATCGGCGCGGTCATCGCCGTGAACGAGTCCGGCCTGACCCTCGGCCGCGACCTGTCGGTGCTCGGCTTCGACGGCCGTGAGCTCGCGCAGGTCACCGTGCCGAAGCTCACGGTCATCGAGCAGCCGACGCACGAGATCGCGGTGCGGGCGGCGGAGCGGATCCGGGAGCGGCTGGACGAGCGGCGCTCCGAGCCGCGGGCGACGGGCACCGCGACCGGTCCTGTCGACGTCCTCGTCGCCCCACGACTCGTCGCCGGCGGATCCGTCGCACGGGTCGGCCCACCGATCACCGGCCCCACGGAGGCATGATGCTGCGCTACACCCTGACGCACCGCCCGACCCTGAGCGCGTTGGCGTCGCTCGGCCACGGGTCGAAGGTGCTCGTCG
This sequence comes from Curtobacterium luteum, assembly GCF_001475545.1. Taxonomy (GTDB): domain Bacteria; phylum Actinomycetota; class Actinomycetes; order Actinomycetales; family Microbacteriaceae; genus Curtobacterium; species Curtobacterium luteum_A. Next base: position 3,849 of record NZ_LDQC01000013.1, read on the forward strand.
CGGACGGGAACTACCCGTTCGCCACCGCGATGAACCCGCGCGCGGAACTCGTGCACCTGAACTGGCGTCCGGGGGTGCTCGACGTCGACGAGGTCCTCACGACGCTCCTCGACGCCGTCCCGTTCGAGGCGGCCACCGTGATGACCGCACCCCCGGACGCTCCGGTGGCGGCGCACGACGGGTACCGCCGGATCCTCGGACCGGACGTACCGCTCGGGACGCTCGACCGGTTCGCGTTCTACGACGCGGTCCGCGCGCCGGAGACCGGGCTCGTCATCGCCACGGGTGACCAGCGGTCGCACGCCAACCTGCTCCTCGAGGTCGGGTTCGTCGCGGCCTGAGCCGCCCGCGCGGCACGCTGCGTGGCGCGGCCGCACGCCCGCCGCGTCCGCCGATCGCGCCGTTGTCGAACGACGCGACCGCTGTCGCACGACGAACGCGCGGTCGCACCGCAGCGTCCACAACAGTCCGCGCACGCAACGAACGACGACGCCGCTGTCGCACGACGACCGCGCGGTCGTTCCGCAACGACGGGCCTCCGACTCGGCGCCGACCAGAACACGGTCGCACTGCAGCGTCGGCGACATCCCGCGCACGCAACGAATGACGGCGCCGTTGTCGCACGACGACGGCGCTGTCGTTCAGCAACGACGGCCCGGCCTCGGCAGCGCGACCCCGCGCCCGCACGACCGCGCTCTGCGCCCGGGCCGACTGCGCGGCTCAGGCGGCGTGCCTGCCCAGGGTGATCCGTTCCTCCCGGCCGATGCCGAGGTCCCGACCACGGAACCACCGCAACAGGAAGTCGGCGGAGGTGCCGGACAGCGATGCCGGGAGGCCCTCGCGGCGCTGCAGGAAGCCGCTGAAGCCCGGCTCCTCGAGGACGTCGGCGTCGGACGGTGCGCCGAACGCCATCGCCCACCCGTCGAAGCGACGCGCGGAGATCTGCTCGCGGGACAGCGACTGCACCTCGGTGTGCCGGGGGTCGCGTTCGATGGCGGCGTAGCGGTCCTCGACGCTCCACTCCGGCCCTTCGAGCACCTGCATGAAGCGACCGCCCTTGGCGAGCAGCAGCCCCGAGACGCCGAGCGCCTCGTTGCGGAGCCGTGCCTCGCGGAGCATCGCGACGAGGTCGGCGTCGGTGAGGTCGTCGACGGCGACGGACATGTAGACGAGTGAGGTGAGGGAGGTGAGGGAGGTCATCGGCGTCAGTTTCGTTCGCGGGTGGAACATCCGTCAACGCGGTCGTCCACGGACCGCACCGGGCCCGTGGACGACTGCGTGGAACGGATGCGTCAGGTGAGCGCGAGGAGCGTGTTCACCTGTTCGTTGACGGCCGTGAGCGAGGAGACCGGCTTGCCGTTCGCGTAGATGCCGTCGAACGCGGGCTGCACCAGGGCCTGCACGTCCGCGGGGTTCCGGGTGACCGGGAAGAGGAACGTCGTGCCGTCCTCGACCTGCTCCGTGAACGCCGTCACGTCGAGCCCGCGCTTCGCGTAGGCCGCCACCGCCGCGTCCGTTCCCGATCGACGGGCCGGGAACACGATGCCCTCGCGGCCGACGATCTCCTGCGCAGCGGCGCTGCCGAGGAACGCGACCCACTTGGCGGCCGCCTCGGGGTTCTTCGCCTGCTTCGTGATCGAGTCGCCGAGCCCGTTGAACATCGAGGCGCGGTGCCCCACCGGCCCCGTCGGCGTCGGCGCGACGCCGACGTCGATGCCCTGCAGGCCGAGGTAGGTGCCGATCATCCACGACCCGTTGAACGACAGCGCCACCTTCTTCGAGCCGAGCTGCACGTCGGGGCCGGTCGTCGTCGAGAACACCCCGTACTTCGGCATGTAGCCCTTGTCCGCGAGGCCGAAGTACCACGAGATCGTCTTCTGGAACTCGGCGTCGTCGTAGCGGAACTTGTTCCCCCACGGGTTCTCGTTCGTGTAGAACCAGTCGATCGAACCGGTGAACGGCGACCACTGCGTCTGCCCGAACCCGTCGCCGCCGCTGCCGTTCGCGCTCATGCCGTAGACGGCGACGTCGTTCTTGTCGAAGCCGGGTTCGTCCCCGCGCCGCCCCTTGCCGTCGATCGTGAGGTGAGCGATCGCCCGCTCGAACGATCCGCCGTCGTCGGGGTTCCACGACAGCCCGGCGAGGTCGTCGGCGGTGTAGCCCGCCTTCGCGATGACCTTCTTGTCGTAGAACATCGCGACGGTGTCCCAGTCCTTCGGCGAGCCGTACCGGTGGCCGTCCTTGCCCTTCCACAGCTGCGCGAGGCCGGACTGGTAGTCGTCGTCGCGGATGGCGCTCGTCGCCTCGAGCTCGTCGAGCTTGTAGAGCACGTCGAGGTCGGCGAACTGCGGGAACTTCGACAGGTGGTCCGTGAAGACGTCGGGCGCGGTGCCGGCGATGAACCCGGCCGTGAGCTTCGTCCAGTAGTCCGCCCACCCGAGCTGGGTGATCTTGATGCGGATGTCGGGGTTCTCGCGTTCGAAGGCCTTCGCGACGGCCTGGTACGCGGGGAGCTGGTTCGCGTCCCAGAGCCAGTACGACACGGTGCCGGTCGCGCCGCTCCTCGGGTTCGGCGTGCTCGGCGAGGAGCACGCGGCGAGCGCGCCGAGGGCGAGGGCGGAGGCGCCGCCGGCGAACAGGGCGCGGCGGGAGATGGGGTTCGTCATGAGCTGGTCCCTACTTGATGCCGGAGAAGCCGATGGAGTTGACGATGCGCTTGGCGAAGAGGCCGAACAGCACGATCATCGGGAGCGCCGCCACGAGGGTCGCGGCCATCAGCCCCGCCCAGTCGGTGCCGGACTGCGGCGACTGCGACTTGAACACCCCGAGCGCCACGGTGAGCACCCGGGAGCTGTCCGTGTACGACACCATGAGTGGCCAGAAGTAGTCGTTCCAGGCGGTGATGTAGGTCAGCACGGCGAGCGTCGCGATCGGCGCGGACGCCATCGGCAGGATGAGCCGGAAGAACACCCGGACCTTGCCGGCGCCGTCGATGAGCGCCGCCTCCTCGACCTCGCGCGAGATGCCGAGGAAGAACTGCCGCAGGAAGAACACCGCGAACGGGGTCATCAGCATCGACGGGAGCGCGATGCCGAGCAGCGTGTCGACGAGTCCGAGCGACTTGATGAGGGCGAAGTTCGGCAGGAGGGTGAAGATCGTCGGCACCATGAGCCCGGCGAGGAAGACCGCGAACACCCGGTCCCGCCCGGGCCACCGCAGGCGGGCGAAGGCGTAGGCGGCGCCCGCCGAGAAGAACACCTGTCCGACGGTGATCAGCGTCGCCGTGACCACCGAGTTGAGCAGGTACTGCCAGAAGTTGATCGCCGCACCCGAGCCACCCTGGGCGAGCGCCTCCTTGGTGGACTGCAGGCCGAAGACGCGCTCGAACCCGCCGAGGCTGAACCCGGTCGGCAGGAGCGACGTGGGATCGGCGGAGATCGCGCCGTTGGAGGACAGGGCCGTCCGGAGGATCCAGTAGAACGGGAACAGGGTCACGACGATCACGGCGATCATCGCGATCCAGGCGATCACCCGTCCGACGGAGGGCTTGCGACGCGGCGGCCGCGGGCCGCCGCGGGTGGTGATCGCGCGGGTGGTCTGGGGTTCGACCACGGGGGGCAGGGTGCTGGTCATCTTCGACTCGCTTCCAGGAGGTGAGAGGCGGCCGCTCCGGTGGACGGCCGGGTGGGATCGGTCGCGTCAGTCCAGGTCGCTCTCGCCGGAGCGCGAGAGTCGGTACTGGATGAACGTGATGACGCTGAGGACGACGAGGAGGGCCACCGAGACGGCGGACGCGTAGCCGAACTGGAACCGGCCGAAGGCGAGGTTGTAGATGTAGTTCTGCACGACGTTCGTGGCGTTCGCCGGCCCGCCCTGCGTGGTGACCGCGACGGTGTCGAACACCTGGAACGAGCCGATGATGGTGATGATGAGGACGAGCGAGAGGATCGGCCGCAGGAGCGGGACGGTGATCCGCCAGAACATCTTCCACTCGCTCGCACCGTCGATGCGGCCCGCTTCGTAGACCTGCTCGGGCAGCGCCTGGAGCCCCGCGAAGATGAGCAGCGCCGTGTACCCGACGTTCCGCCACACGTTGATGAACGCGATCGTGGGGATGCCCCAGACGTCGCTCTGCAGGAACGGGATCCGTCCGACACCGATCGCCGACAGGACCTCGTTGCCGATGCCGAGCTGCGTGTCGAGGATCCACAGCCAGATGAGCGCGGCGACGACGTTCGACACGAGGTAGGGCGCGAGGACGATGCCGCGCACGAACGTGGACTTCGTGAGCCGGTGCATCATCACGGCGATGAACAGCGCGAGGACCGTCTGGAAGCCGATGTTGAGGAGCACGTACTCGACGGTCACCGCCATCGAGTTCCAGAAGATCGAGTCCTGGACGAGTCGGACGTAGTTCTGCAGGCCGGTGAAGACCGGCGGGGTGAGCAGGTTGTAGGTCGTGAAGCTCAGGTAGATGCCCCGGACCGTCGGCCACGCCAGGAACATCAGGAAGCCGACCGCGGCGGGCGCGATGAAGACCAGCGCGAGCCAGAGGTCGTTCCGTGGGCGGCGGCGTGGGGAGGTGGTGCCGGCACCGGCACGGTCGGCGACGCGACCCTGCCGTCTCGTGCTGGCGGTCGTCAGCGGTGACGACACGGGGCTCTCGGTGACCATCGCGACTCCTTCGTCTGCGGTGGACTGGCTCGAAGCAGCAGTCCGTGGCCGGGAATCTACACGTGGAGACCCTGGCCGACAAGAGGCACTTTCGACGGCACGAAGATGGGGTTGTCACGAGTAGACAATGGTGGGATGCTGACCGGGATCGCACCGGCGCGACCTGCCCGGCGATGCATCCACACCACTTCGGAAAGGTCCCCGATGATCTCCATCGCAATGGTCGGAGCCGGCCAGTTCGCGCCCCAGTTCGCCAAGCTGTTCAAGCTCCACCCCGACGTGGACCGGGTCTTCGTCACGGACCTCGTCGAGGACCGGGCGTCCGACCTCGTCGCGGAGCAGCACCTCGACGGCACGTTCCCGGACTTCGACGCCGCGCTCGCGTCCGACGTCGACGCGGTCGCGATCTTCACGCAGCGCTGGACCCACGGACCGCTGGTGGTGCGGGCCCTCCACGCCGGCAAGCACGTCTACTCGGCGGTCCCGATGGCGGTCTCGGTGGACGAGATCCGCGCGATCATCGACGCGGTCCGCGAGACCGGACTCACCTACATGATGGGCGAGACGAGCTACTACAACCCGGCGACGGTGTTCGCCCGGAAGAAGGTCGCCGAGGGCGCGTTCGGTCGGGTGTTCTACGCCGAGGGCGACTACGTCCACGACATGGACCTCGGGTTCTACGCGGCGTACCAGTACAGCGGCGGCGAGGACTGGAAGCGCACCGCCAGCTACCCGCCCATGCTCTACCCGACGCACTCGGTCGGCGGCGTCCTCGGGGCGATCCCCGGGCACGCGGTCAGCGTCAGCTGCATCGGGGTCAAGGACGACCGTGGTGACGGCGTCTTCGACAAGGACGTCAGCCAGTTCGACAACGACTTCTCGAACGCCACCGCACTGTTCGAGCTGGACAACGGCGGCGTCGTGCGCATCAACGAGATGCGCCGGGTCGGCTACCCGTCGCACATCCGCGAGTCCCGCTTCCGCTACTTCGGCACCGAGGGCAGCTTCGAGCAGCTCGCGAAGGTCAGCGTCTGGCAGGACAAGCAGGACTCGGTCGACATCAGCGACCAGATCGACACCCAGGCGACGATGTCCCTCGACGACCCCCGCCTCGCCGGCGTCGACCCGTCCCTCCGCGACGCGTTCGTCTCCGGGTACGCCCCGGTGCACGACACCTCGCGCCTGCCGTCCGAGTACGACGGGGTGCCGACCGGGCACGAGGGCAGCCACCAGTTCCTCGCCGACGACTTCGTCCGCGCCGTCGTCGACCGGACCCTGCCCCCGGTGAACGCCTGGACCGCCGCGCGGTTCACGCTGCCCGGCATCATCGCCCACCAGTCCGCGCTGCAGGGTGGCGTCCGCCTCGAGGTGCCGGACTTCGGCGATGCTCCGGAGACGGTCGATGCGGGCGCGTCGGCGAGCGCCACCGGATCGGCGGGGGCTGCGGGCGCCGCCGGGCCGTCGAGCGCGGCACCGTCCAGCGACCAGGCGCCCGCCGTCTAGGATCGCAGCGACGACAGCGGCCCGGCCGCCGACCCGTCCAGGTCGGCGGCCGGACCCCACCGTTCGGGTGCCGGGGCCGCGAGGTCCGGCACCCGAACGCCATCCAGGAGGCCCCGTGAGCACGCCGACGACCCCGCGGGCGGTCACACGCGCGGACGTCGCCCGGTACGCCGGCGTGAGCACGTCGGTGGTCAGCTACGTGGTGCACGATGGCCCCCGGCCCGTCGCCGCCGACACGGCCGCCCGCGTCCGCGAGGCCATCCGGGTCCTCGGCTACCGCCCGAACGCGAGCGCGCAGGCCCTGCGCACGGGCTCGTCGAAGATGCTCGGACTCATCGTGCCCGAGCTCGACAACCCGTTCTGGTCGGAGCTCGCCGTCGAGGTGACGCACGCCGCGGCCGCGCGCGGGTACGACGTGCTCCTCGCCAACAGCGACGGGGACAGTGTGCAGGAGCGCGAGCGCCTCCGTACCCTGTCCGCCCGTCAGGTCGACGGCATCATCGTGACGAGCATCCAGACCCACCCGGACCTCTCCACCGTGACCGACCCCGGCATCCCGATGGTGCTGCTCAACACCTTCTTCGAGGTCCCCCACTACGTCAGCATCGGAGTCGACGCGTGCCGAGGCGCACTCGACGGCACCCGGCACCTCATCGAGCACGGCTACGACTCGATCGGTCTCGTGATGGGCCACGCCGGCGAGATGGAGCTCCGCGAGCAGGGCTGGATGCGGGCACTCCGCGACGCCGGTCGCCCCGACGGCCCGATCGCCCGCTGCGACTTCACCCGACGCGGCGGGTACGAGGCGGGCCTCCGCATGTTCGGCGACGGCACCGGCCCCCGCGCCGTCTTCGTCAGCTCGGACATGCAGGCGATCGGGGTGATGCGGGCACTGTTCGAGCTCGGACTGCGCGTCTCGGAGGACGTCGCGATCGTCTCCTTCGACGGCGCCGCGGAGGCGGACTACACGAACCCCCAGCTCACCACCGTGCGGCAGCCGATCGAGGAGATGGCGCGCGAGGCGGTCGACCGCGTCCTGGGCGGCGGCGACGAGGGCAACCGACGCCTCGTCCCGCCCGAGCTGGTGCTCGGTGCGAGTTGTGGGTGCGACGTGCGTCGCTGACGCATCCACCCACCGGCCGGGAGGCACGGTGCGGGCCCGCCACGGGCCTCCCGTCCGACGCCGAGTCGCGCCGGGCCGGTGCCGCACACCACGCTGCTCTCGCACCGCGCGATGAAACGCGCGTCGATCACGCGGTGGAATGTCGCTCGGTGCACGCGCATCAGATGCACGTGCACGGTCCGACGAAGCACGTGTCGATCACGCAGTGTCCCGTCGCACCCACAACGCGCGGCGAGGTCAGCCCGCGGCACCGCGTCCGGTGATGCTCCGCGTGCTCGCGGCGATCGATGCCCGTTCCTCGTTGCTCAACCCGGCTGCACGGAGGACCCGGTCGAGGACGTCGCTCTTCCGGGCGATGTAGTCGTCGATGTCCGCTGCCTCTCGTCCGGCGAGTCGCTTCACCGCCGCGTACTCGTCGCGGAGCGCGTCGTCGGCACGCAGGGCGTCCCGCACGCCGAGGTGGTTCCGGAGCGCGAGCGACCCCTCCGCGACGACGTAGGTGTTGCTCGGCGCGAAGCGGTCCGGCGTCGAGAATGCTTCACGACCGGGGATGCCGAGCTCTCCACGCGACACGAAGCCGATCGTTCCGAGCGCAGTGACGGCAGCGGGGACGTCGGCCTTCGGGACCACGACGTCCACGTCGATGACGGGCTTCGCTGCGAGCCCCGGCACCGACGTGCTGCCGACGTGCTCGATCCGGTGCGGCACACCTCGAGCGTCGAGTGCGGTGGAGTACGCCTCGCGGAGCATCTCGAACCGGTCGCGCCACTCCGCCCGGTACTCGACGACCTCGATCACCTGTGCCTCCTCGTCGACTCGTCGGGGAGACGGTACGCGCACTGCGGCGATCGTGCGTCTCTACATCTTGTAGAGTCACTGTTCGTGCGGCACGAGGTCGCGCCCGACACCGGAGAGTCCCGATGCCGCACGCTCACGCACGCACACACACGCCCGCGCCGGCAGCCCCGCGACCGCCCGCGAGTGCCGGCTGGTTCCCCCAGCTCCTGCTCCGCCTGCACTTCCTCGCCGGACTGTTCGTCGGCCCGTTCATCCTCGTCGCCGCACTGTCCGGTGCCCTGTACGCCGTGGCGCCATCGATCGAACGCGCCGTGTACGCCCACGAGCTCACCGCCCCGGTGACAGCGACGACGCTCCCCCTCGCCGAACAGGTGTCCGCCGCTCAGCAGTACGTCGACCGCCGGCACCCTGGCGACACCGTCACCGAGGTCCGCCCGGCCCCGACCCCGGGCGCGACCACGCGCGTGATGTTCACCGAGGACGGCCTCGCGGAGTCCACCACCCGCGCGGTCTTCGTCGACCCTGGTACCGCCGACGTCCGCGGCGACCTGCCCGTCTACGGCACGTCCGGGTCGCTCCCGTTCCGCACCTGGGTCAGCACGGTGCACCGTAGTCTGCTGCTCGGCGACGTCGGCCGGCTCTACAGCGAGACCGCCGCGTCCTGGCTCGGCATCGTGTCGCTCGCCGGGATCGCGCTGTGGACGGCACGGATCCGTCGAGCCCGCCGCAAGCGCGAACTCGTCGTGCCGGACAACCGGGCGCGTGGGTACCGGCGGACGTTCTCCTGGCACGCGGCCACCGGCGTCTGGGTGCTGCTCGGCGCGCTCTTCCTCTCGGCGACCGGCATCACGTGGTCGCACTTCGCGGGCGACAACGTCACGGCGTTGCGTTCCGCGCTGAGCTGGCAGGCGCCCGCGGTCGACACGGCCCTCGGCGGCGCGGCGGCCACCAGCGCGGGAACTGCCGGCGGCCACGGCGAACACGCCGGGCACCACGGCAGCGACGCCGAGCCCGCCGCTGCCGCCGAGGTCTTACCGGACCAGTTCGACACGGTCCTCGCCGCAGCACGTGGGGCCGACCTCGACGCCGCGGAGCTCCGCATCCACGTCCCGACCGCGTCCGACGAGGCGTGGACGGTCGAGGAGAGCAAGCAGACCTGGCCGGTCGCGATGGACGCCGTCGCGGTCGACGCCCGGGACGCGCAGGTCGTCTCCGAGGTCCGGTGGGCCGACTACCCGCTCATGGCGAAGGCCGCGAAGCTCGGCGTCAACACCCACATGGGCGTCCTGTTCGGCGTCGCGAACCAGATCGTGCTCGTGCTCGCCGCCCTCGGCATCGCCGCGATGGTCGTGTTCGGGTACGTGATGTGGTGGCAGCGCCGCCCCGCCGGCGCCCGCACCGCCACCGCTCCCGCCGCAGGAGCGCTCGCCCGTGCGCCGGGCTGGGGCGTCGCGCTCGTCGCACTCGTCGCAGCGCTCCTCGGTGCGCTGCTCCCGACTGTCGGTATCACGCTGCTCCTGTTCCTGCTCGTCGACGCGGTGGTGGTGACCGTGGGGTCCGCCCGCGCGCGCTGAGCGTGCGAGACTCGGTCAGTGCACCAGCCACCGATCGCGGTCGTCATCGCCGCCATGAGCGAGGAGGTCGGCGCCTTCGCCGGTCTCCTCGGCGGAACGCCCATCCTCGACGGTCCGGTCGGCGGCCACGACGAGCACCACCTGCTCGACGTCGGAGGGCGGGTCGTCGCGGTCCGCCGGAGCGGCATCGGGTTCACGAACGCCACCGCCGCAGCGGCGCACGCCTTCCACGACTTCGGCTCCGGCATCCCGGTGATCAGCGTCGGCACGGCGGGTGGGCTCATGCACGGTGTCGCGATCGGCGACGTCGTCGTGGGTGACCGCTACGTCAACCTCAACGCCGACGCGACGGCCTTCGGCTACGCGCTCGGACAGGTGCCGGGGATGCCCACCGGGTACACGCCGGACCAGCGACTGGTGGACCTCGCACTCGCGTCCGACGCCGGGTACCCGCTGCGCGCGGCGACCATCGGGTCGAGCGAGATCTTCGTCACCGAGGGCCGTGCACGCCTGCTCCGCGAGGCCTTCCCGACGGTGGCGGCGGTCGACATGGAGACGGCGGCGATCGCGCAGTTCGCCCACGTCCACGACATGCCGTTCGTGTCGGTCCGCTGCATCAGCGACCTCTGTGCGCCCGACGGGGACGAGTTCAAGGAGCACCTCGACGACGCGGCGGCGCGCGCCGCGCGCGTCGTGCACGACGTGGTGACCGGTCTGGTCGGCTGACGTCGCGCAGTGGTCGCGACCCTGCAACGGACGGGAGGCTCGACACCAGCTGGTGCCGAGCCTCCCGTCCGTCTCCTGGTGGCTACGCCGCCGTGGGCTCCGTGATCGCGTCGCGCAGGGCGGACGCCGCCGCGGCGACGTCGTCGGCGCTGTAGATCGCGCTGCCGGCGACCGCGACGCGGGCGCCCGACGCCTGCACGGCGGCGATCGTGTCCGTGGTGATGCCACCGGCGACCGAGAAGTCGACGCCCGAGGCCTCGCCGTCGCGCAGGAGCGTCTCGAAGGTGAAGCCCTCCTCGGCCTGCTCGTCGAGCCCGGCGTGCATCTCGACGAACTCGACGCCGAGCGCGGTGACCTCCTTCGCACGGGCCGCCTTGTCCGGCACGCCGATGAGGTCGACGACGATGCCCTTGCCGTGCTGCTTCGCGGCCTTCACGGCACCCGCGATCGTGCTGTCACCGGCGACGCCGAGGACGGTCACGAGGTCTGCACCGGCCTGGAAGGCGATGTCGGCTTCGAGCTCGCCGGCGTCCATCGTCTTGAGGTCCGCGAAGACGATCTTGTCCGGGTGCGCCTCCTTGACCGCGGTGATGGCGGAGAGGCCGGCGCTCTTGATGAGCGGCGTGCCGAGCTCGATGACGTCGACGTACGGTGCGGCCTTGCCGGCGAGTTCGAGGGCGTGCTCGGTGGTCAGGGTGTCCATGGCGAACTGGAGCTGCATGGTGGTGTCCTTCCGGTGGTGGGTCATTCGAGGTTGGCGTGGCGGGGCCACAGGTCGTCGGCGGAGTGTCCGCTGCGCTGCCAGAGCGCGTGGAACAGGGCGTCCCCGAGCAGGGCAACGGCCTGCTCGAAGAGGCTCCCGGCGTACTGCGCGGAGGCGGTCCCGGAGCGGTCGGTCTTCGTCGCCGCCGGGACCACGAGCGTGGTGTCGGCGACTTCGGACAGCGGTGCGTCGTCCGTCGTGCTGACGGCGAGCACCCGGGCACCGACGCCGGCTGCCGTGCGCGCCGCCTGGACGATGCCGCCCGTGGTGCCGGACCCGCTCGCGACGATGAGCACGTCGGCCTCGCGGATCGCGGGCGTCGTGACCTCGCCGACGACGTGCACGTCGAGCCCGAGGTGCATGAGGCGCATCGCGGTCATCCGGAGCGCGAGGCCCGATCGTCCGGCCCCGTGCACGAACACCCGATCGGCCTCGGCGAGCAGCGTGAGGGCACGCTCGAACGGGACGGGGTCCGCCGAGCGGAGAGCGACGAGGGTGTCCTGCAGTTCGCTCCCGATCGTGCCGAGGGCATCCGCGACGGTGGTGGTGGGCATGGGTCCGATGGTGCCCCGGTGGCACGGCGGACGGAGCCGCCCGGGCGCACGGTGGTCCCGTCCGATCGGGTGGGACGGTCCGTCCGGGTGGGACGGGTAGGTTCGTCGCGTGGGATCGGACGTGCACGCCTCGGCCAGTCGGACGGCCACGTCCGAGCACGCCCGGACCGTCGCCGAACAAGCCGACCGGCACGCGCTGACGCTCGAGTCCGTGCTCGCCGCCCTCCGCTCGGGCAGGCTCTCCGACGCGGCCGCCCGCGCCGAGGCGGTCGAGATCGCCTCCGCCGCACTCGTCGAACTCCGGACGTCGAGCGACCGGCAGCGGAGCAGCCTCCTCGAACCCGTGACCGGCGCGTTCTCACGGCTCCGCGCCGACCTCCGTCCGCTCGTGCGCTTCGGCGACCTCGACGTGCAGTTCGTCGAGCCGCCCGCGACAGGACGGGCCCTGCCAGGGGACGTCGCCCACAGCGCCCGTGCGATCGTCCGGACCGCAGTCCTCGCGCTCGTCGACGACGGGGCGGCACGGAGGGTGCGCATCCAGTGGGACTGCGACGGGCGGAACCTCCTCATGCAGCTCCGCGACGACGGCGCCGGCACACTGGACGCCCACGACGACGCCGTGCGCCCCATCGCCGAGCGGGTCGTCGCCCTCGACGGCACCCTCGCCGTGGACTCGACCCCGGGTTGGGGTTCCACGCTCGACATCGCACTCCCCCTCGACCCCTCGCCGACAGCGCTCGACGTGCCGGACGACACCGACCTCACCGCACGGGAGCGCGATGTACTGCGGCTGGTGGCGACCGGGGTCGGGAACCGGGAGATCGCCGAGGGGCTCGGCATCAGCGTCAACACGGTCAAGTACCACGTGGCGAACCTGCTCAGGAAGCTCGGTGCCCGTACCCGCGCGGAGCTCGCCGCGTTCAGCGTCCGGGGCTGATCCGGCCGTACGGCGACCCGACGGACCGGCGCCCGTCGTGCACTTTCCGCACCGGCCCCGTCGTCGGCGACCGTCCGGCGGGCATCGTGGTTCCATCACTTCGGACACGAGCTGCGTGTTCCCGACCGCGCACCACGACCGAGAGGCCACGACATGCCGTCGAGATCGAGCAGGTCGGTGCGGGAGCGACTCGGCGGGTGGACCTACGTCCTCGTCGGGTGCGCGGTGGTCGTCCTCGCCGAGGTGATCGGCCACGCGCTGTCGTTGACCGAGGTCGTGGTCACAGAGGACGGCCCGGATGCGTCCCCTGCGCCTGCCGACCGCCCGTCGGCCCCGGCCCCGGCACGGTCACGCTGAGGAGCCGGCCGGTCGCGGAGAGCTCGGCGGAGGGTGTGGGATTCGAACCCACGAGACATCACTGCCCACCTGTTTTCAAGACAGGCTCCATCGGCCGCTCGGACAACCCTCCAGTGACGCGACCACGTGGCGAGACGTGACCGCGTCCCGGGAAGTCTAGCGGGCCTCCAGGGTGGCGAGCGAGGCGACGTACGCCGGCGCGTGCCAGCGCTACCGCGGCAGCGTGTCGAGCGCTGCGGCGAGCCCGTCGTCCGTCACGCCGCCCGTGAGCTCGTTGCCGGCGTCGACGACGTCGTCCGGAGCCTGCCCCATCGCGACCCCGCGGCCGGAGGTCGACGCCCACCGCAGCATGTCGATGTCGTTCCGACCGTCCCCCGCGGCGAACACCCGGGAGCGCGGGATGTCGAGCCACTCGCGCACCCGCTCCATCGCGGTGGCCTTCGTCACGCCCTCGGGAGCGATGTCGAGCCACGAGGTCCAGCCGACGGAGTACGAGACCTTGTGCAGTCCCATCCGCTCGACGACCTGCAGGAAGTCCTCGGTGTCGTGTCCCGGGGAGATCACGACGACACGGGTCGCCTCGACGCCGAGCAGTTGGTCGAAGGGGACGTGGTCGCCCTGGACCGTCATGGTGTCGTCGGGGAAGTTGCCGGACAGCAGGAAGTGTCCGTGCTCGTCCTCGACGCCGAACGCGGCGTCGGCGAGGGCACCGTGGATGGTCTGCAGCACCTCGGTCGGGTCGAACCGCTCGACGTGCGCGTGCTCGTAGGTGCCGTCCTCGCGGCGGCGGAGCGTGAGGGCGCCGTTCGCGACGACGAGGTACTTCGGGCGGATGCCGAGGGTGTCGAGCAACGGCACCGTCATGCTCTCGCTGCGACCGGTGGACAGCATGACCTCGTGCCCCGCGGCCTCGGCGTCACGGACGGCGGCGACGACGGTGTCGGTGATGACCCCGTCCTCGCGCATGGTCGTGCCGTCGATGTCGAGCGCGACGAGCCAGCGCTTCGTCCGCGCCGGGGCAGCGGCGGCAGCAGGGCCGGCAGCCGCGGCTCCGCCCTCGCCGGACCCGTCGACGAACCGCTCGTGGGAGGTCATCGGGGCTCGATCACCTCGACGCCGCCGAGGTACGGCCGGAGCACCTCGGGCACGACGACCGATCCATCGGCCTGCTGGTGCGTCTCGAGGATCGCGACGATCCACCGCGTGGTGGCGAGCGTGCCGTTGAGGGTCGCGACGGGCGCGGTCTTCCCCGACTCGGTGCGGTACCGGATGTCGAGACGACGGGCCTGGAACGTCGTGCAGTTCGACGTCGAGGTGAGCTCGCGGAAGGTGCCCTGCGTCGGGACCCACGCCTCGATGTCGAACTTGCGCGCGGCACTCGTACCGAGGTCTCCGCCGGCGACGTCGATCACGCGGTAGTGCAGCCCGAGGTCCTGGAGCATCGACTCCTGGTACCCGACGAGCTTCTCGTGCTCGGCCTCGGCCTGGTCCGGGTGGACGTAGGAGAACATCTCGAGCTTGTTGAACTGGTGCACGCGGAGGATGCCGCGGTTGTCCTTGCCCGCCGAGCCGGCCTCGCGGCGGTAGCAGGTCGACCAGCCGGCGTACCGGTGCGCCTCGCCCTCCGCGAGCGGGAGGATCTCGTCGGCGTGGAACCCGGCGAGGGCGACCTCGCTCGTGCCCGTGAGGTAGAGGTCGTCGGCCTCGAGGCGGTACACCTCGGCGGCGTGCTCCCCGAGGAACCCGGTGCCGGCCATCGTCTCCGGTCGGACGAGCGTCGGGGTGATGAGCGGCTCGAACCCGGCGGCGACGGCACGGTCGAGGCCGAGCGACATGAGCGCGATCTCGAGCCGGGCACCGAGGCCGCGGAGGAAGTAGAAGCGGGAGCCGGAGACCTTCACACCGCGCGGGATGTCGATGATGCCGAGGTGCTCGCCGAGGTCGGCGTGGTCCTTCGGTTCGAAGTCGAACTCGGGCTTCGTGCCGACGGTGCGGAGCGTGACGAAGTCGTCCTCGCCACCCTTCGGCACGTCGGGCAGCACGACGTTCGGGATCGACCGGACGACCTGGTTGAAGGCGTCCTCGGCCTCGGTGACGGTGGCCTGCGCCTCCTTCACCTGCGCGGCGAGCGCCTGGGCCTGCTGCACGAGGGCGGCCTTCTCGTCCTTCGGCGCCTTCGCGACGGTCTTGCCGAAGGCGTTCTGCTCGGCGCGGAGGGACTCGAACGAGGTGATCGCGCTCCGCCTCGCCGCGTCCGCGGCGACGGCGTCGTCGACGACGTCGACGGAGGCGCCGCGCGCCTCCTGCGAGGCCTTGATGACGTCCGGGTTGTCACGCAACAGCTGGGGGTCGATCACCGCACCATCCTAAGGGGACCGCGCCCGCAGTCGGCCTGGAGGCCCGTGGCGGGCCCGCACCGCGCCTCCCGGCCGCTTCTCGGTCACCGCCGCATCCCCTCGCAGCATCCGGTCGGTACGGTGGCGACATGTCGACCCCATCGGAGACCGCATCTGCGGATGCCCTCCAGACCGAGCAGCGGACGGCCGCGGTGGTCTACAACCCGGTCAAGGTGCACCTGCCGACCCTCGAGCAGACGATCGAACAGCTCCAGCGCGACGCCGGCTGGGCCGAGACCCTGTGGTTCGAGACGACGGAGGAGGACCCGGGTGGCGGGATGGCACGCGCCGCGATCGAGGCGGGGGCGGACGTCGTCGCAGCCGCCGGCGGTGACGGAACCGTCCGGGCGGTCGCCGAGGTCGTGCACGGCTCGGACGCGGCCCTCGCGCTCCTCCCGAGCGGGACGGGCAACCTGCTCGCCCGCAACATGAAGCTCCCGCTGGACGACCTGCAGGCGAGCGCGCGGACGATCTTCCACGGGGACGACCGCCCCATCGACTTCGGCACCCTCACGGTCGAACGAGAAGGCGGTGAGCGCGAGCAGCTCGGCTTCCTCGTGATGGCCGGTCTCGGGCTCGACGCCCGGATGCTCGCCAACACCCGGCCCGAGCTGAAGAAACGCGTCGGGTGGCTCGCGTACGTCGACTCCCTCTTCCGCTCGGTGCGCGACGCCGACGCGTTCGAGTTCCGCTACCAGCTCGACGACGAGGGCAACCACTCGGCGCGGGCGCACTCGCTCATCGTCGGCAACTGCGGGCAGCTCCAGGCCGGGGCGATCCTGCTGCCGGACGCCGAGATCGACGACGGTGTGTTCGACATCGCGGTGATGCGGCCGCGCGGGTTCTTCGGCTGGGTCCGCATCGGCGCCAGGGTGTTCTGGGAGAACGGGATCCTCCGCACGTTCCGGCGCTCGTCGCTCGCGAACACGGTCGTCGGGCAGAAGCTCGTGACGGCCTCGCGCGAGGAACGCCCGCTGCGGTACCTCCGCGGACAGGAGTTCACGGCACGGCTCGAGCGGCCGGACGAGTTCGAGGTCGACGGCGACCCGGTCGGCGAGATCGTGGCGTTCCGGTCCCGCATCGACCCGCTCGGTCTCCGGGTCCGCGTGCCGAAGCCGGGCGACGACCGCCACGGCTCCCGCCAGGTCCCGTAGCCCCGGACGGCGCGGCTGCGTCGGCCGTCGCCCGTCGCCCGTCGGCGTCGCACGTCGTCGTCGCACAACCAACGTCACGCCGAACCGCGGTTGCACGTTGTTCGTCGTGACTTCGGTTGTGCGCGGGCGAAGCGCGCCGCGACCGCCGCCGTCCCTGAGCGGCTGACCCGGGCGCTACCGCTGGTCGGGCTCGCCGGAGAGGATCGCGCGCAGCCAGTCCCGGGCCTCGACGAACGCCTCGTCCGAGTAGCGCGCGGGCACCTCGGGGCGCTGCCCGTCGGCCCGCGGGTACGACCCGAGGAACGTCACGCGCGGGCTGAACCGCCGCAGACCGAGCAGCGCGTCCGCCACCCGCTCGTCGCGCACGTGCCCGTCGAGGTCGATGACGAAGCGGTAGCGGCCGAGCTCGTCACCGATCGGCCGCGAGGACAGCAGCCCCATGTTGATGCCCCGCGTCGCGAACTGCTCGAGCATGTCGACGAGGGCTCCGGGGTGCTCGCTCGGCAGCTCGACGATCACGCTCGTCTTGTCGGCACCGGTCGGCTCGGGCAGCGCCAGCGTCTTCGACACGAGCACGAAGCGCGTCACGGCCGAGGCGTTGTCCCCGATGGAGGACGCCAGCACCGCGAGGTCGTGGTGGTCGGTGATGCCGGGAGGCGCGACCGCCGCGTCCGCGGTGGGGTGCTCGTCGAGCAGGGACACCGCGGCGGCGACGTTCGAGGACGCTGGGATGTGCCCGTGCCCGGGGAGGTGCTGCTCGAGCCACTGGTGCGTCTGTGCGTAGGCGACGGGATGCGCGTTCACGGTGTGCACGTCGGCGAGGGTGGTGCCGTGCCGTGCGACGAGGACGAAGTCGACGGGGACGAGGTACTCCCCCACGATCCGCACGCCGGGGATCCGGGCGAGGGCGTCCTGCGTGGCGCTGACCCCGCCGTCGACGCTGTTCTCGATCGCGATCACGGCGCCGACCGATCGACCGCTCATGACGTCGTCGAGGGCCTCGCCGACGTTGTTCACGCTGCGCCAGGGCTTGCCGGCGGCGGCCTCGACGAGCTTGAGCGCCGCCTCGGTGAACGTGCCGGCCGGTCCGAGGTAGGAGTACGTGTCGGAGGGCTCGGCGGGCGCGTTCATGCGGCGAGCCTATTGCAGCGCGGGCGCGCGCCTACTGCAGCGCCTGTTCCTGCCCGGTGAGCCGTTCCTCGCAGATCGCCGGGGCGTCGTCGTCGCGCGGGTAGGTCAGCGCGGCGAAGCGTCCCTCGGGGTCGAGCCGTCCGAGCAGCGCCGTCGTGATCGCGTCGAGCTGCCCCGTCTGCTCGTCCGTCAGCGCGTCGATGACGAACGTCCGCGCGGTCCGCACGTGCTGCGGAGCCGCCTCGACGATGGCCGCGTAGCCGTCGTCGGTGAGCCGCACGTCGGTCGCTCGGCGGTCCTCCGACGAGGGGCACCGTGCGACGAGCCCGCGCTTCTCGAGCCGCGACACCACGTGCGACAGCCGCGGCAGCGAGGCGTTCGTCGCCGAGGCCAACGCGGACATCCGCAGCGTGCGCGACTCCGTCTCGGAGAGCATCGCGATGACCATGTAGTCGAAGTGCGTCAGGTCGGCGTCACGCTGCAGCTGCTGGTCGAGCGCCGCCGGCAGGAGCTCCATGACCGCGACGAGCTTCATCCACGCGCGGAGCTGCGCGCGGTCGAGCCACGGGGTGTCGTCGGTCGGCTCGGGCATGACTGGAGTCTACCGATTGGTTGTCGGTTCAACCAGTGCTCGTGGACGATTCCTCGACATCAGGCCGCCGACGACGAGCACCGCGATCACCACGACCAGGAGCGCCCCCTCGACGATCGCCAACCGCACGCCGTAGTCGAACGGCAGGACCGTCGGGTTCTTCTGCCCGTGCGCCTTCGCCGCGATCTCGGGCAGCACCACGAGGGCCAGGACGCTCCCGAGCACCACCGCGGACTGCACGACCACGAGCATCCAGGCCCGGACGGAGCGCCCCGTCCGACGGAGCAGCAGGCCGGCCCCCACGACGAACGGCGAGAGCACGGCGTCGTGCAGGACGACCGCGCCGAGCAGCCAGGTCGCGAGTCCCCA
This sequence comes from Curtobacterium luteum, assembly GCF_001475545.1. Lineage (GTDB taxonomy): Bacteria > Actinomycetota > Actinomycetes > Actinomycetales > Microbacteriaceae > Curtobacterium > Curtobacterium luteum_A. The sequence continues at coordinate 22,500 of NZ_LDQC01000013.1, forward strand.
GATCCGGTTCGGTCGCACGGTCGTCACGAGGACGTACGCACCGAACGCCATCACCAGGACACCGAGCACGACGAGCACGATCCGCGCGGCCCTCATGCGATCACCTCGATCTTCTCGATCCACTTCGTCTGGAGCACGCCTGGTCGCCCGGGAGCGATGATGCGCGCCGGGAACCCGTGGTCGAGATCGAGGGTCGCGCCGTTCAGCTCGAGGGCCACGAGCGTCGTCGGGTCCTCCGCGTACTCCGGGCCCATGTCCATGATCCGGTAGCCGCCGTGCTGCTCCAGGCTCGTCACGCGGACCTGCGACCCGGGCTCGGCCTGGACGGCCCGGAGCAGGTCGCGCATCCGGACCCCGCGCCAGGTCGCCATCTGGCTCCAGCCCTCGACGCACGCGATGGGGAGCTCGGCCTGTGCCGTCCCGAGTGCGACGAGCTCGGCACGGGAGAACGTCCGGCTGACGGCCGGCCCGACCACCGTGAGCGCCCAGTCCGCGGCGGTCGCGGTCGCGAGCACCCCGGCAGCTCGCGCCGTCCGGTTGACGGGCAGGTCGTTCGGGCCACGGTGCCGCTGCCGCGCACCGAACACGTTGAACGGCTCGGCGAGCGTGCTCGACTGGCCGGCGGTCAGGGCGACGACGCCGACGGTCGCGGCGGTCACCCCGGCGAGGAACCCGCGTCGGGCGATCCGCTGCCGTCGACCGTCGGTCGCCTCTGCGGATCGCCTGGAGGCACGGCTCGCCTCCGCCTCGTCGGCCCGCGTCGACGGTGCGGGAGCGCCGTCGACCCAGCGGAGCAGGCGGCCGGTGAGGCCGCGGGGGTACGAGGCGACCGTCTGCCGGCCCGGGTGGTCCGTGGCGGGGTCGAGCCGTGCCTCCCGGTCGACCGCCGGCGGCAGCAGCTCGCTGCCCACCGACGCGTCCGGCACGAACCGGCCGTGCTCGTCGTACGAGTCGCGCGACCGCCAGTACCGCGCGATGACCCGCAGCTTGACCGCGACGTGCACGATGAGCGAGCCGATGATCACGTAGGCCAGCGCGTTGTGCACCTGCTTGAACGGGAACGGCCACGGGTACCACTGGTACGTGTTGAGCAGCCCGGTGCCGACCTGCACGATCGCCGCCGACACGAGCACCGCGATCGACAGCCGCTCGAGGAGGTGCAGGAGCCCGCGCACCGGCGGGGTCTGCGCGAGTGCCGGCATCACCGCGTTGAGCTTCGCGAGGAGCAACGGGATGATCGCGATCCCCGCCGTGATGTGGAGGCCCTGCGTGAACTGGTAGAGCTGCACCGGACGGGTCGCGAACCGCATGCCCGGGAGCGGCTGCTGGAGGAAGTAGCTGTAGACGCCGGTGCCGAAGCACACCAGGAAGGCGATGCCGAGCAGGCGACCGAGGACGACGGCCGAGCGGGCGTTCCGGTTCGGTGACGCCATCGCGGATCGTGCATCCAGGAGCAGCCGCCGGACCGTCGCTAGCCTCGACCCACCATGAGTGAACGTCTCCGCCCCGGCCGACTCCCGTCCACCGCGCTGGTGTCGACCGTGCTGGCGGTCGTCGGGGTGCTCGCCCTGGCGGGCGTCGTCGCCTACGGCGTCACGCATCTGGGGTTCCTCCGAGCTGGTCATCGTTCCCCATTCGTCGCGTGGACCTTGATCGCTTGGACGGTGTTCGCGGCATCGGTGCTCGCGCTGCGGTTCGTGCCCGCCCGGTGGGCGACCTGGCTCGTCGTCGGCGGTGGCCTGGTGGTCGGGCTCGCCGCGCTCGCCGGTCCGCCGAACACCAGCACCGACTCTGCCCGCTACGCCTGGGACGGCATCGTGCAGCACGCCGGGATCTCACCGTACGCGCACACGCCGCAGTCCGAGGCACTCGCAGGACTCCGGCCCGACTGGCTGTTCCCCGACAAGGTCGACGGCACGTGCAAGCCGATCGAACCGCGGTTCCGCGGGCTCGGGGACGGTGCCGACGGGCACTGCGTGGCGATCAACCGCCCGGACGTCGTGACGATCTACCCGCCGATGGCCCAGCTCTGGTTCGCACTCGTGCGGGCCTTCGTGCCGGCGACGGCGCAGTACATGCCGTTCCAGGTCGCGGGGCTGCTGCTCGCGCTCGGCGTGACCGTCGGACTCGTCGCGGTGCTCCGTCGAACCGGGCGCCCGGTGTGGTGGGCGGCGCTCTGGGCCTGGTCGCCGCTCGTGGCGTCCGAGGCAGTCACGAACTCGCACGTCGACGCGCTCGGCGCGGCCCTGGCCACCGCCGGCGCCGTGCTCGTCGCGTTCGGCCGACCGATCTGGGGCGGCATCGCGCTCGGCGCGGCGACCGCCTCGAAGCTCATCCCCGCACTGGTCTACCCGCCGCTCCTCGGCAGGGGTCGGCACTGGTGGGCGATCCCCGTCGGCGTCGCCGTCTTCGCGCTGCTGTACGTGCCCTACGTGATCTCGACCGGGCCGAAGGTGCTCGGGTACCTGCCCGGGTACCTGTCGGAGGAGGGCTACGAGGACGGCTCCCGGTTCGCCCTCGTGTCGCTCGTGTTCCCCGGGGACGCGGGCACGGTCGTCGTCGGGCTGCTCGTGCTGCTCGCCGCGTTCGTCGCCTGGCGCCTGGTCGACCCGGCGGCACCGTGGTCGGGCGAGGTCCTGCTCATCGGCGTGACGTTCCTCGCCGTGACGCCCCGCTACCCCTGGTACGCGCTGCTGCTCATCCCGTTCGTGGTGCTCTCCGGCCGGTGGGAGTGGCTGTCGATCGGGCTCGCCATCGCCCTGCGCGGGGTGTGGCCGTCGACACCCGCCTACCGGTGGTGGCTCGCCGCGGCGGTCCTCGTCGTCGTGGTCGGGACGATCGCCCGCACCAGCCGCTCCGACTGGGTCCGGTGGCGGGACCGACTGCTGTTCCGCGACGGCCGGGCAGCGCACGCACCCGCGATGTCGTCAGGTACGCGGCCGCCCGAGGACGTACGCTGACGCCATGGCTCCCGCGACGCTGCTCGGTTCGACCGGCGCTCCCTCGGCGGACGCGCTGCTCGACCGCTTCGGCCGCCGCGCCGTCGACCTGCGGGTGTCGCTGACCGAACGCTGCAACCTCCGCTGCACCTACTGCATGCCGGCCGCCGGTCTGCCGTTCGCCCCCGACGACGCACTCATGACCGCGGCGGAGATCGAACGGCTGGTCCGCCTCGGGACCACGCGGTTCGGAGTGCGCAAGGTCCGCTTCACGGGCGGCGAGCCGATGCTCCGGCACGACCTCGTCGACGTGATCGCACGCTGTGCAGCGCTCCCGGACGCCCCGGAACTGTCACTGACGACGAACGCGATCGGTCTGGCGCACCGGGCCGACGCGCTGTACGCCGCGGGGCTCCGGCGGGTGAACGTGTCGCTCGACACCGTCGACCCCGACGTCTTCACCGAGGTCACCCGGCGACCGTTCCTCGACAAGGTCATCGCCGGGCTGTCGGCCGCCCACGACGCCGGACTCGCGATCAAGGTCAACGCGGTGCTGCTCCGCGGGGTGAACGACCACCTCGCGCCGGAGCTCATGCGCTGGTGCCTCGAGCGGGGCTACGAACTGCGGTTCATCGAGCAGATGCCGCTCGACAGCGACCACGCCTGGGAGCGCTCGACGATGATCACCGCCGCCGAGACGCGCGCGATGCTCTCGACGTCGTTCGGGCTCGTGCCGGACGAGGCCCCGCGCGACGGCGCACCCGCAGAACGGTTCCGGGTGCTCGCACGAGGGGCGGACGGCACCCTCGGCGAGGAGCTCGGCACGATCGGCATCATCGCGAGCATCACCGAGTCCTTCTGCGCGGACTGCACCCGCACCCGGCTCACCGCGGACGGCCACGTCCGGAGCTGCCTGTTCTCCGACGACGAGACCGACGTGCTCGGCCCGATGCGCTCGGGTGCGACGGACGACGAGGTCGCCGAGCTCTGGCAGCGGGCGATGTGGGCGAAGCCGCGTGACCACGGCGACGACAGCGACGACCTCGTGCACCCGACGCGGGGCATGAGCGCGATCGGGGGCTGACGGTGACGACGGTGCGGTTCTTCGCGGCGGCCCGGGCCGC
>NZ_LDQC01000130.1 GCF_001475545.1 Curtobacterium luteum
GAGGGAGGGTCGGGTTGCTGAACAGACCGGAGGCTACGACCGGTTCTCATCAGCGGGCTTTGAGGATGCCTGCGGCGGACTGTACGCCGGGCGCGGGTGGTCGGGTCGAGGGATGCGGCCCTGCGCTGTGGGCGATCGGGCCGGGTGTTGTCAGTGGTCGCGGCTACCGTGGTGGGCATGGCAGTCGACATCGAGCCCACGCGGGCGGTGCGCCCGTTCGAGGTGATCAGCGAGTACTCGCCGAGCGGCGACCAGCCGGCGGCGATCGCGGAGCTGGCCGGTCGCATCAACGCCGGTGAGACCGATGTCGTGCTCCTCGGCGCCACCGGGACGGGCAAGTCGGCCACCACGGCGTGGCTGATCGAGCAGGTGCAGCGTCCGACCCTCGTGCTCGCGCACAACAAGACCCTCGCGGCGCAGCTCGCGAACGAGTTCCGCGGCCTGCTGCCGAACAACGCGGTCGAGTACTTCGTCTCGTACTACGACTACTACCAGCCCGAGGCCTACGTCCCGCAGACGGACACCTTCATCGAGAAGGACTCCTCGGTCAACGCCGAGGTCGAGCGACTCCGCCACTC
>NZ_LDQC01000131.1 GCF_001475545.1 Curtobacterium luteum
CGGTCGTGCTCGCCGGCGCGTCACAGGTGCTCGACCAGTTGCCGCAGCTCGACTGGTTGCACCCGTTCCTGTTCTCGCACCGGTGGCTCGGGTTCGGCGACCTGCTCCGCGACCCGATCTCGTTCGACTCGTTCGGCGCGAACGCGGTCCTGCAGCTCGGCTACGTGGTCGTGTTCGGGGCCCTGGCGTACAGCCGGTTCGCGACGAAGGACGTGCTCAGCTAGTCGCCGAGCACGTCCTTCGCGAAGCGTGGGTCAACCGGCGTCGGCGGGCTGGGGCCTGCGGACCGGATCGCGCAGGTCGCGGTTCTTCTCGGAGCGGTACCAGTCCATCCGCGCACCGGTCTCGACCGTCTGCATGCCGATGACGACCTTGCCCCGGGACTGCATCTGCGCGAGGTCCTCGTAGGCGTCCACGATGTAGTCGAACGGGTAGAAACCGGAGATGAGCACCTGCACCCGGTGGTCCTGCACCGCCTTCGTGAGCATGGTGAGCAGGTCGCGTGCTTCCTCGTCCTCAGCCGGGGCACGGAGGAACCGGAGTTCGACGTCCCGCCGCTGCTCCGACGACACGAAGCGCTCGGCCGGCACTCCGAG
>NZ_LDQC01000132.1 GCF_001475545.1 Curtobacterium luteum
CGCCACGCGCCTCCCGGCCGCGAGTGGGAAGTCCCCCGGACGTGCGGACACCGCCCGGCCCGCACGAGTAGACGAGAGGCAGAACGTCTTCGAAGGAGCGCGCCATGCGACACGGCAACGCAGTGCAGTACGACCGCTACGGCGGGTTCGACGTGGTCCAGCTGGTCCCACAGGAACGACCGGACGCCGGACCCGGTGAGATCGTCGTGGAGGTGGTCGCCGCCGGCCTGAACCACATCGAGCGCTTCCTCCGCGAGGGCAAGCTGCGCGAGTTCATCGACCTCGACTTCCCCGCCCACCAGGGCGTCGACTTCGCGGGCATCGTCCGTGCCCGGGGTGAGGGCGTCAAGGACCTCAGGGTGGGCGACGAGGTGCTCGGCCACGCGCCGACCGGCGGGGCGCACGCGAACTGGGTGCGTGTGCCGCGCGGCTCGGTCATCAAGAAGCCCGAGCACGTCAGCTGGGAGGTCGCGGGTGGCCTCTACCTCGCCGGGTGCACCGCGGCGACCGTCGTCCGGGACCTCCGCCTCGGTCCCCAGGACACCGTGGTGATCAGCGCCGCAGCCGGCGGGGTCGGTCACATCCAGTGCCAGCTCGCCCACGACGCGGGAGCCACGGTGATCGCGCTCGGGAGCGCCCGGAACCACGACTACCTCCGGCCCCCCCCCCCCCCCCCCCCCCCCCCCCCCCCCCCCCCGCCCCCCCGCCTCCGCCCCCACGAAGAAGTGCGACCGATCACGGAGTTCAACGACAACCCACGACAAGCGTACGCCGAGTCCAC
>NZ_LDQC01000133.1 GCF_001475545.1 Curtobacterium luteum
ACCGAGGAAGCGACAGAACCGTCGTCGCACGACAACGGTTCTGTCGCTTCCTCGGTCGCCCATCAGCCCGCGCCCGCAACGAACGACACCGCCGTCGTCGTGCGACAACGGTTCTGTCGCTTCCTCGGTCGCCCATCTGCCCGCGCCCGCAACGAACGACACCGCCGTCGTCGTGCGACAACGGTTCTGTCGCTTCCTCGGTCGCCCATCTGACCGCGCCCGCAACGAACGACACCGCCGTCGTCGTGCGACAACGGCACGGTCGTCCGACAGCGGCACCCGAGCGCGCACGGTCGTCCGACAGCGGCACCCGAGCGCGCACGACCGTCCGACAGCGGCACCCGAGAGCGCACGACCGTCCGACAGCGGCGCCCATCCGAGCACGTCCGGCCGACCAGCTCCCGACCGAGCACGACCGGCACGCCGCCGAGCACTCATGCACGTGTGCCCCGGTCGGATCCAGGGGGTCCGGCCGGGGCGCAGGCGTGCCCGACAGCCTCAGCGAGCGGGCGCTGCAGGCTCCTCGCGCACGACGTCGGCGGCCGCGAACGGAAGGTCCCCGAGGTCGAGGTTCGGGTTCGTGTCCTGCGTCTGCACGAGCTCGCGCGCCTCGGCCTCCGTCTCGACCGCGGGCATCGAGCCCGGAAGCGGCCGCTGCGACGACTCCTTCATGCAGAACACCCCGACGGCCCCGAGCGCGCTCATCGCCATGAGGAAGTACGCCGGCGCGAGCTGGTCGCCCGTCCAGGTCAGCAGCGCCTGCACGATCAGCGGGGTCGTCCCGCCGAAGACCGCGATCGCGATGTTGTACGCGAAGCCCATCGCGCCGTAGCGGGTCGAGGTCGGGAACAGGGCGGGCAGCGAGGCGGCCTGGTTCGAGACCCACAGGGCGGTCATGAGCGCCAGCAGGGCGAGGCCGAGCAGCGTCGACCACTGTGCACCGTGCGCGATGAGGAGGAACGCCGGCACGACGAGGACCACGGTGGTCGCCGCCCCGATCCACATCACGACCCGTCGGCCCAGGCGGTCCGAGAGCCGACCGGTGAGCGGGAGCATGACCGCCAGGAGCACGAGGACGGGGATGGTGAGGAGCGTGCCGTTCAGCGCCGAGTAGCCGAGCGAGTCGGTCAGGTACGTCGGCATGTACGAGGTCAGCGCGTACCCGACCGTGTTCGAGGCCGCGACGAGCATGATCGCGATGAGGATCGGACGCCAGTGGTCGCGCACCATGGCCCACACGCTGGTCGGACGGGCACCGGTCGCGTCGGCGCGGGCTTCGGCCGAGGCCTCCTGCGCAGCCTGGGTGGCCTGGAACACGGGCGACTCCTCGATGCGCAGGCGGAAGTAGATCGCCACGACACCGATCAGCCCGGCGAGCAGGAACGGCACGCGCCAGCCCCAGGACGTCATCGTGGCCTCGCCCAGCGTGAGCTGGAGCACGGTCACCACCGTGGCGCCGAGCGCGAAGCCCATGTAGCTGCCGAAGTCGAGGATGCTCGCGAAGAACCCACGGCGGCGGTCCGGGGCGTACTCGGTCACGAAGGTCGTGGCGCCGGCGTACTCACCACCGGTCGAGAAGCCCTGCAGGAGCTTGAGCACGACGAGGACGACGGGCGCGAGGGCACCGATGGTCGCGTAGGCGGGGAGCACCCCGATGAGGAACGTCGAGGTCGCCATCAGGATGAGCGTCGTCGCGAGCACGCGCTGCCGACCGAGCCGGTCCCCCAGACGCCCGAACACGATCCCCCCGAGCGGCCGGGCGATGTACGTCGCCGCGAACACGCCGAGGCTGAAGAGGATCTGCACCGCGGGCTCCGCGGTCGGCAGGAAGACCTTCCCCATCGTGACGGCCAGGTACCCGTACACCCCGACGTCGTACCACTCCATCGTGTTGCCGACCACCATGCCGCCGACGGCTCGGCGCATCATGCTCTTGTCGACCACGGTGACGTCGCTCACACGGAGTCGACGTCGCTGCTCGGTACTGCTGGGGTCGGATCCCATCGGTTCCTCTCTCGGGGACGGCAGGGCCGTCGAACGGCCGGACGGGCCGCGGGGGTCGGTTGGACAGCCAGCGACGTTACCGAGCCACCGACATGTCACTGTGTGGGCATTCACAGGGAACGGCGTGTTCCCCGGACTGGGGTCGCCGCTGCTTCCCCGCCCCTGTGCGGATCCGCGGAACCTGAATCACGACCCGGTAACGTTCGGTCGTGGCGATCGAACCCGAGACGAAGAACTGGACGTGGGTCATCACCGCGACGTGCCCCGAGTGCGGCTTCGACGGCCGCGCGGTGTCCGTCCGCGACGTCCCCGGCATCATCACGGAGAACACGGCCGCTTGGCCCGCCGTCCTGGAGCGCGAGGACGTCCGCGTCCGCCCGGACGACCACACGTGGTCGCCGCTCGAGTACGCCGCGCACGTCCGCGACGTGCACCGGAAGATGACCGAGCGGCTCGCGCTCGTGCTCGAGCAGGACGAACCGACGTTCCCGAACTGGGACCAGGACGCCACCGCGGTCGAGGACGACTACGCCGCACAGGACCCGGCGACGGTCGCCCACGAGCTCGTCGACGCCGGCCGGCGAGCGGCCGAGGCGTTCGCGGCGGTCCGCGACGCGGACCTCGACCGGACCGGGCTGCGCTCGGACGGCAGCGCGTTCACGGTCGCGACCCTCGCGACCTACTTCGCGCACGACCCGGTGCACCACCTCTGGGACGTGCGGCGCAGGTCGTAGTCGACCCGTGCCTCCCGGCCTGGAGGCACGTGGCGCGTGAGCGGCGACGGCCGCGTCGACCGGCCGGTCACCACCCCGCGTGCGCCGCCGGACGGGCGCGCGCCGATCAGGCGAGCGCGTCGAGGAGGGCGCGCGCCGTCGGCGCGTCCGTCACGAGCTCGTTGACGAGCCGCCCACGGACGGCGCCGATGATGCTCGCGACCTTCGCCTCGCCGACCGCGACGCCGACGGCGTGCGGGACGGCCGCCAGCACCTCGCGCGAGGTCCGGACCATGCGATCGCTGCCCGGGAACTCGATCGCGGACCCGTCCGCGGCGAAGAAGTTCAGGCACACGTCGCCCGCGGCGAGGTCGAACGCCTCGTCCTCGACCGGGATGCCCCTGGCGATCGCGTCCCGGGTGGCCGTCGGAGCACCGATCCCGAGCACCGCACCCTTCGCACTCCCCCAGAGTCCGACGACGTGCTGGAACGCCGGGTCCTCGTCGAGGGTCGCACGCATCGCGGGTGACGGGATCGCCTGGGCGAACAGGAACGCGGGGATCGCCCCGGAGTGCTCGGCCGCCGTCCGCGTGATCTCGTTCGTCTGGAACCACGGCATCGGGTCCGCCTGACCTCCGACGGTGGGGACGAGCTGGACGCCGGACAGCCGCGGCATCCCCGCCTGGGCGACGTCGTACACGGTCCGCCCGGACGACATCAGCACGGCGTCCCCGGGAGCGAGCCCCATGCCCTCGAAGGCCGTGGCGACGGGTCCGGCGAGGTCGACGCCGAGCGTCGCGGGGTGGGTGACCGCGGCGAGGTGCACGGCCTGCAACCCGAGCACGACCTGCAGGCGCTCCGCGAGGGCGACGGTCTCGTCCTGGAAAGGGTCGACGACCTCGATGCGGACGAGGCCCGCTCGGCGGGCCTCGGCGACGAGCCGGCTGACGGTCGGCCGGGAGACCCCGAGCCGTGCCGCGATCTCGACCTGTGTGGCGTCCTCGAGGTAGTACATCCGTGCCGCCTGGTACACGGTGTCGAGCGGGAACCGCGAGCGTCCGGCCTCCGTCGGTGCGGCGGGGGTGTCGGAGGACATGTGGCATCGCCTTTCGGAGCGTCGCCGACACCGGTCGACGAGCGATCGGTTCGCGCGGACACCGCGATCGTATCCCCGGCCCCACCGAGCCCGGCCGGTGCCACCGGCGGGTCGCAGCGCGCGGGTGCGAAATGGTGAAATTGTGTTCTGGACAAACGTTCCGCGGGTGTAAGGTCGAACCCGATCGCAGACCACCAGGACACAGGAGTCGAGGATGTCGACGACGACACAGCGTGCGACGAGCGCGCGCACACCGCAGCGCACCGAGGGTCGGCTGGACCGGATGGGGATCCCGAGGCCGCTCGCGCTCGGGTTCGTCGCGGTCCTCGTCTTCATGACGGGCAACGGCGTCGAGTCGAACTTCATCACACCGCACATGGTGGCCGTTCTCGGCAGCCCCGAGACGACGGTCGCGACCATCGTGACGTTCTACAGCCTCGCGGCGCTCATCGGGTCCTACGTGTCCGGCGCCCTGTCCGACCTCGTCGGGCCGCGTCGGGTGATGGTGCTCGGGTTCGCCGTCTGGGTGGTCTTCGAGGTGCTGTTCCTCATCGCCCTCGCGGTCGGGAGCGTCCCCTTCGCGGCCGTGTCGTACGCGCTCCGCGGGTTCGGCTACCCGTTGTTCGCGTTCGCGTTCCTGGTCTGGGTGAACATCACCACGCCCGTCGAACGGAACGGCTCCGCCGTCGGCTGGTTCTACGTCGCGTTCACCGGCGGCCTCCCGACGCTCGGGTCGCTCTTCGCCATCGGCGCGATCCCGCTCTTCGGCGGTGGTACCGGTGGAGAGACCGGCGCGATGATCGCATCCGTCGGGCTCGTCCTGATCGGCTTCCTCGTCATGCTCTTCGGCGTCCGGCTCCCGAACGGGTTCAGCCGGATCGCTCCGGAGGGCGAGAGCACCTGGCGTGTCCTGACGAGCGGCGTGCGCCTCACCGTGACCCGACCGAAGGTCCTCATGGGCTTCCTCGTCCGACTGATCAACACCGCCCCGGAGTTCGGGATGTTCGTCGTCCTGCCCGCCGTGATCGCCCAGGACCGTGGCTGGGGCCAGGGCCGCTGGCTCCTCATGACCGTCTGCGTCTACGCCACCAACATCCTCGTGAACGCCCTGTTCGGGTGGGTCGGCGACCGCATCGGCTGGCAGCGCACCGTCAAGTGGTTCGGCATCGTCGGGTCCGCGACGGGCCTCGTCGCGTGGTGGTACGTGCCGCAGCTCGTGCCCGCCGGGTCGGACTGGGGCTACGTGCTCTCCGTCGTCGCCGGCTGCGTGTTCGGCTGCCTCCTCGCCGGGTTCGTGCCGATGGGCGCGATCATGCCCGCGCTCGCCCCCGACCACAAGGGCGCCGCGATGGCCATGTACACGACGGCGGCCGGCGGCGCCGCGTTCCTCGGCACCGGCGTCGTCGCAGCGGTGTTCGCACTCGGCGGCGGCGGCCAGGCGGTCACCTGGACCTTCGTCGGCCTCTACGCCTGCGCGTTCGTGATGATCCACTTCCTGCGCGTCCCACAGGGCGACCGGACCCACTGACCCCGGGCGGCGGCGGCCGTCCCGTCGCCGCTCGGTCCCCCATCGACCACCACTGACAGGACTCCACCACGATGACGACCATCCACGACGACCCCGAGGACTTCGCCGAGGACCAGCTGGCAGGCTGGACCGCCCTCTACGCCGATCGCGTCCGTGCCGTCCACGGCGGCGTCGTGACGCTGCCGACCGCGGACGCGGCTCCGCAGGTCGCCGTCGTCGTCGGCGGCGGCTCCGGGCACTACCCGGCCTTCTGCGGGGTGGTCGGCCCGGGCTTCGCCACCGGCGCGGTCGTCGGCAACGTCTTCACCTCGCCGTCGACCGCACAGGTGTACGCGGTCGCGAAGGCCGCTGACCAGGGCCGAGGCGTCGTGCTCACGTTCGGGAACTACGCCGGTGACGTGATGAACTTCGGGATCGCGGCCGAGCGCCTCAACGCCGAGGGCATCCCGACGCGCATCGTGGTCGTGACCGACGACGTCGCCAGCGCCGACGAGCCGTCGCAGCGCCGTGGCATCGCCGGTGACTTCTCGGTCTTCAAGGCGATGGGGGCCGCCGCGGCCGCCGGGGCGTCGTTGGACGAGGTCGAGCGCGTCGGCAACGCCGCCAACGCCGCCACCCGGACCATCGGCGTCGCGTTCTCGGGCTGCACGATGCCGGGCGGCGGCGAACCGCTCTTCACCGTCCCGGAGGGCCACCTCGGGCTCGGACTCGGCATCCATGGCGAGCCGGGCATCGAGGACGTCCCCCTGCTGCCGGCGCGCGAGCTCGCGACGCTGCTCGTCGAGCGGCTGCTGACCGAGCGGCCCGGGTCCGCGACCCGCGTCGCCCCGATCCTGAACGGGCTCGGCGACACCAAGTACGAGGAGCTCTTCCTGCTCTGGGGCCGGGTGCTCCCGCTGCTGACCGAGGCCGGCCTCGAGGTCGTCGAGCCCGAGGTCGGCGAGCTCGTCACCAGCCTGGACATGGGCGGCTGCTCGCTGACCCTGCAGTGGCTCGACGACGAGCTCGAGCGGTACTGGCGCGCGGACGCCTACACGCCGGCGTACCGCAAGGTGGCGGCGCCGGTCGCCGCGCTCGTCCCGGCCGACGCGGTGGAGGACGCCGCGGCGGAGGCGACCGAGGTGCCGGACGCGACCACCGCCTCCCGGCAGGCCGCTGCGACAGCGCGCGCCGCGTTCGACGCGGTCGACGCGCTGCTCCGCGAGCACGAGGAGGAGCTCGGTCGCATCGACGCCGTCGCCGGCGACGGCGACCACGGCCGCGGCATGGTCAAGGGTTCGGGAGCGGCCCGCCGGGCCGTCGAACGGATCGACCGGGAGGCGGGGGTCGCCTTCGTCCTCGGACGCGCCGGTGACGCGTGGGCCGAGTACGCGGGCGGGACCTCCGGGGTCCTCTGGGGAGCAGCGCTCGAGGCGTTCGGACGGTCACTGCGCGACGACCGCGACGAGTACCGCCCCGCGGACGTCGTCGACGCCGCGCAGGCCTTCGCCGACGCGATCGTCCACCTCGGCCGCGCAGCACGCGGCGACAAGACGCTCCTCGATGCCCTCCTCCCCTTCGTCGACGCCCTCCGTGAGGGCGTCGACGAGGGGCAGGACACCGCGACCGCGTGGCGCGCTGCCGCAGCGGTCGCCGTCGCCGAGGCAGCCGCCACCGCCGACCTGCGTCCCCGCGTCGGACGAGCGCGGCCGCTCGCCGAGAAGAGCATCGGCACGCCCGACGCCGGCGCGACGTCGATGGGCTTGATCCTCACCCGTGTCGGCGAGGTCCTCGCCGACCGTGCAGACCGACAGGAAGGAACACACGCATGACCCACCGACTCGTGATCGGCTCGGACGATGCCGGGTACGACTACAAGGAGATCATCAAGCGCGACCTGCTCGCCGACGACCGGGTGGCGTCCGTCGAGGACGTCGGCGTCGACGCGGACGGGCACACCGCGTACCCGCACGTGGCCGTGGACGCGGCGCGGATGGTCGCGGACGGCCGTGCGGACCGGGCGGTCCTGGTGTGCGGCACCGGGCTCGGGGTCGCGATCAGCGC
>NZ_LDQC01000134.1 GCF_001475545.1 Curtobacterium luteum
CGCGCCGGCGTCGGCGAGCGGTGCGCCGCCCTCGGACGTGGGAGCGTCGGCACCGTCGTCGACGGAGGTCGTCAGGTGTCTGGGGTGCGCTGCGTCCGCCGCGTGCCCGGCGAGCGTCGCGGACTCCGGGACACCGCGGTCCGGTGCCTCCTTCGCGGGCGCGGGCGCTCCGGGCAGGTCCTCACCGGGAGCGGACACCCGGGGCTCGTACCGCGGCTCCGACGCGCCGGACGCGGGGGGTCCCGTCGCGGGGGCGGGCACCGTCGGGGTGTCGGTCTCCGGGGCCGCGACGTGCTGCGCCGGGTGCGTCGGCCGCGGGGTGTCCTCGGGCATCCGACGCGGGAGGACGGGCGGCGGCGGTGGCGGCACGGGCGGGACGCTCGGCCCCTGACCACGACCGGGGTGCTGCGGCGGGGGCTGTGCCTCCGTCCCACGGTCCTTCGGCGTCTTGTCGGCGTCGGTCATCGGTGCGGTCCCTCCACGACGAGCAGGTGCACGGGCTCCTGGAAGGCGTCCAGGCGTACGTAGTTCGACGAGCCCCACACCCAGCGCTGCCCGGTGACGACATCGCGGACGTCGAACGGTTCCTCGGAGGCGAGCCCGAGGGCGGCCAGGTCGAGGTGGACCGTGGTCTCGCGGGCCGAGTGGGGATCGACGTTGGCGACGACGATCACGGTGTCGTCGCGGCCGGACCGGACGAACCGGCCCGGCAGGTGCTTGGAGTACACGACGATGGCCGGGTCCTCGGCGTGGTGCACGTGCAGGTTCCGGAGCTGCCGGAGCGCCGGGTGCGCTGCACGGAAGCGGTTGAGCATCGTCACGTAGGGTGCCAGGCTCGCACCCTCGGCCTCGGCGAGGGCGAAGTCGCGCGGCTTGTACTCGTACTTCTCGTTGTCGATGTTCTCCTCGGACCCCGGTCGGGCGACGTCCTCGAAGAGCTCGTACCCGGAGTACATACCCCACGTCGGCGCACCGGTCGCGGCGAGGGCGGCACGGACCTTGTAGCCCGCTCGGCCGCCGAACTGCAGGTACTCGGTGAGGATGTCCGGCGTGTTCACGAAGAGGTTCGGGCGCAGGTACGCGCTCGTCTCGTGGCTGAGCTCCTCGAAGTAGGACTCGATCTCCTCACGCGTGTTCCGCCACGTGAAGTACGTGTACGACTGCTGGAAGCCGACCTCGGCGAGCGCCCGCATCATCGCCGGGCGGGTGAACGCCTCGGCGAGGAACACCGTGTCCGGGTGCTCGTCGCGGACCTCGCGGATGACCCGCTCCCAGAACCAGAGCGGCTTCGTGTGCGGGTTGTCGACGCGGAAGATCCGCACGCCGAACGACATCCAGTGCCGCAGGACGCGCAGCACCTCGGTGACGAGACCCTCGGGATCGGCGTCGAACTGGATCGGGTAGATGTCCTGGTAGCGCTTCGGCGGGTTCTCGGCCGTGGCGATCGAGCCGTCTGCGCGCTGGGTGAACCAGTCCGGGTGCTCGGTCACCCAAGGGTGGTCGGGGGAGCACTGGAGCGCGAAGTCGAGCGCGACCTCCATCCCGGTGTTCTTCGCGGTCTCGACGAACTCGCGGAAGTCGTCCTCGGTGCCGAGGTCGGGGTGGATCGCGTCGTGACCGCCCTCGGCCGAACCGATCGCCCACGGGCTGCCTGGGTCGTGCGGGCCGGGCGTCAGCGTGTTGTTCGGGCCCTTGCGTGCCGTCGTGCCGATGGGGTGGATCGGCGGCAGGTAGACCACGTCGAACCCCATCCGGGCGACCGCGGGCAGGCGGCGGGCGGCGGTGCGGAAGTCACCGCTCTTCCACGAGCCGTCGGCGTTCTTCTTCGCGCCCTCGCTCCGGGGGAAGAATTCGTACCAGGCACCCACGCCGGCCCGGGTGCGCTCGACGTCGAGCAGCTGCGTCGGCGAGTGGGTCCAGAGCGAGGTGAGGGGCGCGTCCTCGACCTCGCTCGTGATGCGGGGATCGTCGATGGCGGCGAGGCGCTCGGCGGGGTCGAGTGCGGTGTCGCGGATGCGGGCAGCGGCGCGCGACGCGGCGGGGGAGTCCGTCTCGGCGGCGAGTCGGTCGAGCAGGACGCCGCCGTCGAGGAGCGTGGCCTCGGTGTCGACGCCGGCCGCGATCTTCAGGCGCGCGGCGTGCACCCACGTGGCCCAGTCGTCGGAGTACGACTCGACGTGCCACGACCAGACGCCGACGTGGTCGACCTGCACGGTCGCCTCGTATCGATCGGTTCCGGGGGCGACGAGGGTGAGTGGGACGGTCCTGGTGCCGCCGTCGGGACGTTCGAGCACCAGGTCGGCGCCGATGACGCCGTGCCCTTCTCGGAACACGGTCGCCCCGAAGGTGATCACCTCGCCGTCGAACGCCTTGCTCGGGTAACCGTTCGGCGTCGCGGGTGCGAGTTCGATGATGGGGATGCGCCCGGGCTTCGGTCGCCGGGGTCGGTCTGCGGTGGCCACGGAGCCGACGCTACCCGGAAGCCGCGACGGCGTTCTCCGGAAGGCGTGTCGTGTGGACGACGAGCGCGCCCGTCGCGCCTGTGGAGGAACGGCCTTGAGAGGCGCGCCGCGCCGGTCGGGAGGCCCGTGGCGGCCCCGAGCCGCGCCTCCCGTCCGACACGTACCGAGCGCGACCGGGTGCGTCGATCCTTCCCAGAACGAGTGACGTACCAGGCCGGAACGGGCACGGCTGGTCGATCCGAGCGACCAGCCACGCCCGGAGCGACCAGCCACGCCCGGAACGACCAGCCACGCCCGGAACGACCAGCCACGCCCGAGCCGAGCCGAGCCGACCCGCCGCCGCAGCGGCGCTACGCGATCTCGAACACGTGGATGCCCGGGCCGTACGCCGTGAACACCTGCCCCGCGGGGCGGAGCCGCTCGTGGTCACGGTGCTTCTCGCTCGACCACGCCAGCCGGTAGCCGAGCACGTCCTCGCGCACCGGCAGCGTGATGTCCCGCGTCCGACCGCTGCCGTGCACGACCACCAGCACGCGGTCGTACGGCTCGTGCTCCGGTGTCGACTCCACGAAGTACTGCAGCGCCCGGTGGATCGGCTGGTCCCAACCCTCGAGGGTCATCGGACCGCCGTCCGGCCCGTACCACGTCATCCGCGAGGCCCCCGGGGTCTCCAGGCCCTCGACGCCGAAGCGCGTCGGCCGGAGCGCCGGGTGTGCCGCGCGGAGCCGGGTGAGCTCCGCGACGGTGTTGGTCGTCGACTCGGCGTCCTCGTCGTCGGACCAGTCGACCGGGGTGAGGTCCTCCGACACGACGTAGGCGTTGTTGTTGCCGTGCTGGGTGCGGCTCCGTTCGTCGCCGGCGGTGAGCATCGGCACCCCGGCGGAGAGCATGAGCGTCCCGAGGAGGTTGCGCATGCTCCGACCACGGGCCGCTCGCACGCCCCGGTCGGCCGTGTCGCCCTCGATGCCGTGGTTGAACGAGCGGTTGTCGTCCGAGCCGTCGCGGTTCTCCTCGCCGTTCGCGGCGTTGTGCTTGCGGTCGTACGAGACCAGGTCGAGGAGTGTGAAGCCGTCGTGCGCGGTGACGAAGTTGACGCCCGCCAGCGGCCCGCGGTCCGCGCCGAACACGTGGCGCGAGCCGGTCAGTGCTCCGGCGAGCGCCCCGATGCCGGTGCGCGGTGCCCCGTTGCGGCGCTCCTCGGCGATGTCGGTGAGCCAGAACTGGCGGACCGTGTTCCGGAAGCCGTCGTTCCACTCGCTCGTGCCCGAGCCCGCGCCGCCGAACGACCCGGTGCGCCACCCGTCCGGTCCGACGTCCCACGGCTCGGCGACCACGAGCACGTCCTGCAGGTCGGGGTGCTCCCGGATCCGCTCGAGCAGTGGGTGCGCCGGGTCGAACACGTGCCGGGCGTCACGGGCGAGCGAGGCCATGAGGTCGAACCGGAAGCCGTCGACCCGGACCTCCTTCGCCCAGTAGCGCAGGCTGTCGACGACGAGGTCGGCGCTCGCCGCGACGGAGGTGTCGAGCGTGTTCCCGCAGCCGGTGGTGTCGTAGTACGCGTCTGCGTCCGCCGCCCACCGGTAGTGGTTCGCGCCGTCCAGGCCGCGGAGCGAGGACGTCGGCCCGCCGAGGCCCTCCTCGGCGGTGTGGTTGTAGACGACGTCGAGGACGACCT
>NZ_LDQC01000135.1 GCF_001475545.1 Curtobacterium luteum
ACGAATCCTTACCAAGCCCATACCGGAAACCAACTCCCCGCCCGTACCTGTCCCTCGACGTGCTCATGGAGGAGATCCGGGTGCTGACACGGCAGACGACGACAGCAATCGAGGAAGACGTGCGCTCAGCGAAAGCACGCGGGCTGCTGGACGCGTCATGGCCTGCACGTGAGCCGTTGCCTGCCCCGGTCGCTCAACGGCTCGCAGAAGCCCGCCAAGCGTTCGCGAAACAGGCCGCGGCAATCGAGTCCCGCGTCATCGAAAATCCGCGCAGCCTCGGCGAGCTCGGACGGCTTGGGAAGGACGTACCCCGTGACTGACTCAGTGGATACAGGCATGCTGCGATCACTGGCGACTGTGCTCGAAGGTCACCACTCATGGAACGACGAAGCGGAATGTGCGGATGCTTTGCGTTCGGTAGCCGATGAGGTCGACGGATTGCGCGCAGATCTGACAGCGGTGAATGTCAATGCTGGACTCCGTATCGAGCAGCTGCGCTCCGTCATCGCGAACGCACCGCACGGTCGAGCCTGTCGATGGCTGTATGCAACATCGCAACCATGCAACTGCTGGAAGGCGGCGGACTCGCTGTGACTGACACCAACAACTGGGACGTGTGGCCGACACCGCAGACGAAGCCGCAACCGTACGAGTTCGACCGTGACGCGCACGAAGCGGAAGTGCAGCAGTGGATCGAGCACTACCGGAAGCATCCTGATGACCGATGACGCGTGGGCGAACTTCATCGCCTCCATCGACCCGGTAGCACTCGAGCAGGAACGGATGCGCGTTCACGGCAACCTCGACCACGAACGCCCGGGATCACGGCAGGACCACGAGATGCGTCAGGCGCACAACTGGTTGAAGCAGCAACGTCGCGACCGTGAACCACTCGAAGCAGATGGCATTGAGGCGCGAGTGCACCGCCTCCAACTCGCCGACGCCGACCGCACCATCAACGCACACATCACCGAACACGACAGACAGCTCGAAGCCGACATCGCGGCGTACCGGGCAAGGAAGGCAGCAGCATGAGTAAGCAGCAGGACGCATTGCGGCGCGCAAACCTCATTATTGACGGATTTGTGCAGCATGATTGGGCATCGTCGATGTCAGTGCATGAGTGGTATCGAAACGAGTTGCGCCAGCTGCGCGATGCGATGAACACGACGATCAGCGAGAAGGACGAATAATGGCCAACGAAACCATCATCACCGTCATCGGCAACCTCACCGCCGATCCGGAACTCAGGTACACGCAGAACGGCAAGGCAGTCGCGAACTTCACGATCGCTTCCACACCGCGCACGTTCGACCGGCAGAACAACGAGTGGAAGGACGGCGA
>NZ_LDQC01000136.1 GCF_001475545.1 Curtobacterium luteum
GGCGTCCGTCCCGCGGCGTGGCCGGCTCGTCGTCAGCGATCCGGCAGCGCCCAGGTGACGTCCTTCGTGGATCCGGTCGTCCCGTCGAACGTCAATCCGGTCGGTCGGGCGCCGCCGGTCGCGGAGGCCGTCAGGCACACGTGCTGCACGATCCCCGTGGGGTCGTCCCCGAAGGACTCCCGCTCCGGGTCACGGCAGTGCTGCAGGTCGTCCGGGACGCTGAGCGTGGAGAGGTCGTCGCGGTCCGCGTCCGTCGTCACCGCCCGCATCCGTTGGTTCGGGTACCAGGGCCCGGGGCCGTCGACGAGCACCCAGTCGTAGTCGATCCACCAGCCGACGGCGGCGTCCGACATCGATCCGCCGCTGAGCGACCGGACACCGGAGAAGTCTCCGGGCTTCCCCTCCGTGACCGCGGTGACCCGCACTGCGACGATCCGGTCGCCCTCCGACGGGTCCGCTGCGCGCACGATGCCCCAGTCGCCCGCGGCCACGGTCGCCCCGTCCGCCACCGGTTCGGCAGGCGCGAAGGTCGCGGTCGCGGTGGCCTCGAGCGGGACGCCGCCGTTCGGCACGTCCGACTGCGTGGAACACCCGGCGAGCGACGCGGCCAGCACGATCGCCGGCGCCACGACCGCGAGCACCAGCCGACGTGTTCGTCGTTCCCCCATGCCCGGCAGCGTACCGGGGGCAGCGCGGGCCGGCAGCACGCCGGAGGACCGTTGCATGGCAGCATGCAGGCAGCAGACCGACGCCCGAGCACCGAGGAGCCGCCCATGCCGCAGGTCACGACGCCACGAGGGGTCATCGAGTACCGCGAGGACGGGGACCCGAACGGCGTGCCCGTCGTGCTCGTGCACGGCTTCCCGGACGGCCCGTCGACCTGGGACGCGGTCGTGGCCGCGCTGCCCGCCGGTCTCCGCATCGTCCGCCCGTCGCTCCGCGGCGTCGGCGGCAGCAGCGTGCGCCCGGAGGAACGGTCCGGTCAGGTCGCCGCCCTCGCGACGGACCTGCTCGACCTCTTCGACGCGCTCGACCTGCACGACGCCCTGCTCGTCGGCCACGACTGGGGCTCCCGTACCGCCCACGCGGTCGCGGCCGTCGCACCCGAGCGGCTCCGTGGGCTCGTGACGATCGCGACCGCGTACGGCCCGCGCACGGGCCTGACCGTGCAGGAGTCCCTCGATGACGCGGCGGTCGCCTGGTACCGCTGGTGGCTGTGCACCGACGTCGGAGAGACTGCGTTCCGACGCTCTCCGGACGAACTGCTCGTCTGGTCGTGGGACCACTGGTCGCCACCGAACACCATCCCGGCCGAGGAGCGGGCGACCCTGCTCGCCTCGTTCACGTCCGACGAGTTCGTCGACACGGTCGTGCACTACTACCGGCACGGCGCCGGCGAGGCTCCGGGCAACCCGCGGTACGCCGACCTGCAGACGACGCTCGACGCCTGGCCGGCGATCCGCGTGCCGACCACGTTCATCGTCGGTGACGCGGACGGGTGCGAGACCGTCGCGGCGGCGCGGGACGCCCGGTCGTCGTTCGACGGCGATTTCCGGCTCGTCGAACTCGCCGGCGTCGGGCACTTCGTGCAGCGGGAGGCGTCGGCGGAGGTCGTCGCCGCGATCACTGAGCGGCTCTGACCGGATCGGCGGAGTCCGTCTCGCTCAGGCCCCGCCGAGTGCCCGGGTCGCCAGGTGCAGCGCCAACCGCGTCTCGGGGTCCGACAGGTCCACCCGGAGCCGTCGCTCGACCCGGGCGATGCGATCCGCCACGGTGTTGCGGTGCACCCCGAGCACGGCTGCGGTCTCGGCGATCGAGGACTCCGCGTCCAGGTACGCCGCCAGCGTCTGCCGGAGCGCACCTCCCCCGCGTTCGAGCGGGGCGAGCAGCTGCTCGGCGGCCGGCAGGAACGTGTCGGTCTGCGTCCACGCGAGCAGGAGCTGCGCCAGTCCGAGCCGGTCGACGTGCACGAACCAGCCGGATTCGGGTCGGGCGGCTGCCAGGCGGACCGCGTCACCGGCCTCACCGAGGGTGCGGACGAGTCCGGCCGGGCCGGCGTGCACACTCCCGACGCCCACGTTCGTGTCCACGGCCTGGCGGAGGGTGTTCTGCGCGGCCCGGACGCTCGTCGCGACCGCGGCCACGGTGGCCTGGTCGGGTTCGTGGTCCACGGAGGTCCACAGCGCCCACCCGTCGGTCTGCTCGACCACGGTCACCGCGAGCTCGTGGACGGCGAACGCCGTCTCGACCTCACGACGCAGGGCGACCGCGTCCACCCGGTCCCCGGCATCCCGCGCGGCGACGAGCCGGATGCCGACGTGCCACGCATCGAGCCGCCAGCCCGACGCGAGCGTCCGCTGCACGAGGGCCGGGGTCGGGGCGCCGTCCGCCGCGCGGAGGTCGTCGAGCATCGTCATGCGGTACCGGGCATCGCGTTCGTCGTCGAGCCGGGTCAGCACGAGGCGGTGGCCGGTCGCGACCGCCGCGACCCGGAGCGCGGTCGCGACGGTCGTCCGCTCGGCCGGCACGGGGGCTGCGAGCCCGACGGCCAGCCACGCACGGGCTCCGATGCCGGTCGGCACCGGCACCGCGACCACCGTCTCACCGCGCTCGTCGGACGCCCAGACCGGTTCGCTCGTCCCCGACGTGCGCGCGAGGAGTGCCGCGGTGGTCGGCGCCACGGGCTGACCGCGGAGTGCTCGACCGGACGCGTCGAGGAACCGCAGTGGATGGCCGAGTTCGGACTCGAGGCGGCCGAACAGGTCCTCGAGCGCGGGACCCGCGTCCAGGCCCACGCGTGCAGCAGCCAGTGCTGCACGGGCCGCGGGGGCATCCCCGGTGCCGAGCAGTTCGTGCAGGCGGACCGAGGCGGTCCACGGGTCCCCGACGTCGACCACGGTCACGTCGAGCCGGTCCGCGAGCGCCGCGGTCCCGGCGCCGAGCGGCGGGGCCGAGTCCTCCGGTGCGACGACGAGCAGGGTCACGCCCGAGGTCGCGGCACGTCGGAGCAGCACGTCGAAGCGCGCGTCGAACCGCTCGACCGGCGTCAGGAGCACCACGGCGTCCTCAGTGCCGGTGATCGCGCGGCCGACCTGCACGGGGGCGCCGGCGAGCCCGCGGACCGCGGTGACGGTGCCGGAGACCGGTCCGGCGATCACGACCGCGTCCGTCCCGAGCAGCGGGAGGGCGTCGACGACCCGGATCACGCCGCGACCTCGCGGACGACCTCGGCGTCGATGCCGAACGCACGCGGCGACACCCGTGCGGTCCGCCGTGGCTCGCTCCACCACCACGGCGCACCGGGGAGCACGAACACGGCGAGCTCGTCCCCGACCCGGGCCCGGTCGGTCGCCACGGGCCGCAGCGACCGAGCATCGACGACGACGATGCAGCTGGGGCTGCTCGCCACCGGCTCACCGTCGACCAGGCAGTGCACCCACTCGCTCCCGGCCTCGATCCGGGCGATGGCGCCGGTCCGGACATCGCGGACCGCCATCGACCCGTGCACGAACGCCACGGCGTCCCCGCCGCGCTGGACGTCGAGGACCCGCCCCTCCGTGACGAGTCGACCGCCCACCGCGTGGACGAGGCCGTCGACGTCGAGCGACGTCGACGCCGCACGGCCGACCTGCAGGGCCCGGCTCACACTGCCGGTCACGGCCCGCTCGGCGAGCACGTCGGCGTCCACGGGTCCGATCGCGAAGGCCGCCCACCCGCCGCTGTGCGACACGGCTTCGCGCCAGACGGTCTCGAGGTCGCGGGGGTCCGGAGCGTCGACGACGATCCGGAGCCCGCTGGAGGTGACCGCGGCGGCGGTGACCGCGGGCAGTGGGTCCACGAAGAGCGAGAGCTGGTCGATGCGCGGTGTCGCTCGTCCGACCAGGTCGGCGTCGACGAGCGGCAACCCGGCGGCGAGTGCCGTGAGGGCGGCGGCCGGGCCGGTGACGCCGCCGATCTGCGCTGCCACGACGGCGTCGGCGCGACGTCCGGTCCACCGCTCGACGGCCGCGAGCGCGTCCGGGAGCTCTCGGCCGCTCGGGGTCTTCTCCTCGAGGACGGTCGTAGATCCGATGAGCCCGACCGCGATGACCGAGCGCGCACCGGCTCCGACCGGGACCACCGGCACCTCGCCGTCACCGAGGGCGCGGCGGAGTGCGAGCGCCATGTGCTCGACCTGGCCGCCACCGCCGCACCCGAGCAGGGCGGTGCCGCGGGCGAACACGTCGACGTCGTCGGCCTGGAGGCCCGTCACGCCTCCGTCACGCTGCTCACCCGGGTGCACGGGCCCATGTTCTCACCCCGCCGTCCCCGGTCAGCGGGTGGTCGCGAGGGTCCGCTCCGCGGACGTCGGCACCGGGACGAGGTCCTCCACCGGCACGAACGCGTCGTCGAGGCCGAAGCACGACGGACCGAACACCGCGAGTGCCTCCGGCGTGCGCATGAGGTCCGGTGTCGAGACCCCGACCACGCGGACACGCTGGCCGTACCGGAGTCGTTCGGTCGTGATCGGCTCGGCGGTCTCGGCGTCGAGGACGCAGATCAGGTCGGGCACCACGGCGACCACCTCGCCGTCGCGTCGCGCCACGAGGTTCTCGTTCTGGAAGGCGATCTCGAGCGTCGAGCCATCGGCGGCCTGCACGACCGCCCGGCCCTTCGCGAAGCCGTCCACCGTCCGGCGCTCCACGTCGACGACCTTCCCGTCGAACAACTCGCGCAGGTGTGTGTAGATCGTCTCCGAGAACGCGTCGGCGAGTGCGGCGACCGGATCGCGGTGCTCCTCGCGCGCCCGGCGGACGGCACGGCCGACCGACAGCGCGAGTGAGAGGGTCCGCGGGACCGCGGTGACCTTGACCTGCCGGCCCGACATCGCGTACTCGGCGATGTACGCGACCCCGCCGAGGCGGATCGTGACGCCGCGCGCGAGCCACTCCATCTGCCGGTTGTCGTGCCCCGTGTCGATGACGACGCCGTGCCCGTTCTCGTCGCTGATCGCGAGCGGCGACCCCGGGACGCCGTAGACCGCGAACGTCTCCATCTGGAGCTCCGGGAACGCCCGGCCCATGCCGTCGGCATCGACGACGGGCAGTCCGCCGGTGGCGCCGACGAGCAGCGGGATCATCGAGTTGATGCCGCCGCACTCGATGGGCATGGTGGCCGCGGCCGTCCGGCCGAGGTGCTGCTCGAGCCGGCGGAGTGCGCCGAGGGGCTCCGGGCCGGCCGGGATCCGCTCGAGCACGACGGTCGGAGCACCCATCTGTGCGGTCGGGATGACGAGCGCGTGGTCGTCGACCTCGGACGGGTCGAGGATCGTCACCGGCCCGTGCTCCTCGATCGCCGCCTTGACGAGCAGCATCCCGATGGTGGGATCGCCGCCGCCGCCGGTGCCGAGCAGGGCCGCTCCGCGGGCGAGGTCGGGCAGGTCCTCCACGTCGATGGTCCAGCTCATCGTTCCGCTCCTTCGCTGACGGTGCCGTCGTGGCGGACCGCCGGGGTGTCGTAGCCGAAGTACCGCGGCCCGGCGAGGTCGAGACCGCCGGCGGAGTGCCAGCGCTCGTCGGCGGGCGCGGTGACGATCCGGACGCGTGCGCCGAACCGGAGTCCCTCGGTGGTGATCGGTTCGCCGGTCTCGGCGTCCAGGGTGACGATGAGGTCCGGGGTGGTGGTGCGCACCGAGCCGGCCACCTCGACCAGCAGGTGCTCGTTCTGGAAGGCGAGCCGTGCCTCCAGGCCGGTGTCGGCACCGGAACCGACGATGCGGGCGGTCCCGCGCGCGAAGCCGGTGACGGTCTTCCGTTCGACGTCGGCGACCTTGCCCTCGAACACGGTCGTGCCGCCGAGGACCGCCGCGACGGCGGCGACGGGGTCCTCGTTGGCGGCGCGGGCGTCGGCGAGCGCCTCGCCCAGCTGGACGCACCGCGAGAGGCTGCCGCGGACGTACGACTCCTTGACCTGCGCGCCGGACATCGCGTACTGCGCGGTGATCGCGGAGCAGCCCATCTCGACGGTCGCCGTGCGGGCGAGTCGTTCGGCCCAGCGGTTGTCGACGGTGTCGAAGACGGCGGTGTTGCCCTTCTCGTCGGCGAGCGCCATCGGCGTCGCGCTCACGCCGGACAGCGTGGGCAGGACCATCTGGACCTCGGGGAAGGCACGGCCCATCGCGTCCGCGTCGATGACGGGCAGGCCGAGCTCCGCCGCGGCCACCACAGGGCTCGTCGAGTTGACACCGCCGACCTCGATGCAGGCGATGTGGGTCGGCGTGACACCGAGGTGGGTCGCGAGGCTCCGGATCGCCCCGGCGAACTGGCCGGCGGACGGGAGCTTCTCGACCATGACCGTGGGTGCGCCGATCATCGCGACGTTGAGGACGACGGCGTCGTCGGGCAGGTCCTCGACCGCGACGACCGGCACCGGACCGTGCTCGCGGACGGCGGCCTCGGCGAGCAGCCGCCCGATGTACGGGTCGCCGCCACCGCCGGTGCCGAGGATCGCGGCGCCGCGGGCGAGCGCGGAGCAGTCGGGACCGATCTCGGTGAGCTGCCGGACGGCGGCGGGCGCGAGGGCGCTCACCGGACCAACGCCCCGAGTGCGAGGTCGCCGACCGCCTTCGCGCGGATGCGGGTCGCGTTGCCCGGCAGGTACGGGATCGGGACCTCGTCGAAGTCGACGATCGCGACGCTGGACGGGTCTGCGCCGGCGGCGACGGCCCGGTCGACCGCTTCCTGCCGGGCCTCGTCGACGACGCTGGCCCGCTTGCCGTCGCTGATGGCGTAGACCTTGTCCACCTCGCCGGAGACCTGGGCGATCGCGGCGCCGATGGCGTTCGCGACCGAGTAGTGCTCGGGGCGGTGCACCGTGCTGAGGCCGGGAAGCTCCTCGGGGAGCAGGACGGACCCACCGCCCACCGCGACGACCGGCAGCGGGGCCGACGACGTGCGCATCCGCTCGACGATGTCCGCGACGCGTTCGGCGATGACGCCGAGTGCGCGCTCCGCCACCTCCGTCGGGACACCCGCCACCCGTGAGACGTCCCCGATGGCGCCCCGGCCGCCGCGGACGGCGACGTCGGTGGCGGTCAGGGTGTCACCACCGAAGACGAGGCCCTCCTCCGTGAGCCGGTAGCCGACCGAGTCGGGTCCGACGACCGCGCCGTCCTCACGGATGCGCGAGCCGCCACCGATGCCGATCGACAGGACGTCCGGCATCCGGAAGTTCGTGCGGATGCCGGCCACCGCGACCTCGCCCGTGGCCTCGCGCGGGAACCCGCCGGTGAGGACGCCGACGTCGCTCGTGGTGCCGCCGACGTCGACGACCGCGCAGGTGTCGAACCCCGACAGCACGGCCGCGCCGCGCATGGAGTTCGTCGGCCCGGAGGCGAACGTGGCGACCGGGTACCGGCGGGCGTACTCGACGTCCATCAGCGTGCCGTCGTTCTGGCTGAGGAAGAGGGGGGCCTCGATGCCGCTCGCCGCCACCGATGCCGACAGTCCGTCGACGATGCCGTCGGCGAGCTCCCGGAGTGCGGCGTTGATGATCGTGGCGTTCTCCCGCTCGAGCAGCCCGATGCGGCCGATCTCGCTGGAGAGCGAGAAGGCGACGTCCGGTCCGAGCTCGGCGGCGAGGATCTCCTGCGCGAGCTGCTCGAACTCGTCGTTGATCGGGGAGAAGACCGAGGAGATGGCGACCGAGCGGATGCCGGCGGCGGCGATGGCTGCCGCGTGGCGCTTCAGCTCGTCGGGGTCCAGCTCCGAGATCACCCGGCCGTCGAACTCGTGACCGCCGTGGGCCAGGAACGGACGGGCGTGCACGGCGCCGACGAGGTGCGCGGGCCAGTCGGTGAACGGCGGGAGGGA
>NZ_LDQC01000137.1 GCF_001475545.1 Curtobacterium luteum
CGCGGCCGGCGGCCTCGGTCGCCTTGCCCTTGCCGAACGAGAACATCGACAGGCCGACCCAGTCCACGCTCGACGCCCCGGGCCAGTACGGCGCGTAGGGATCGTCCGCCGCCGTGAGCTTCCCGTCGCCGTTGGTGTCGAGGGCCTCGACGTCGGTCGAGGACAGGTCGCGGAGGCGCCCGGCGGACTCGCCGAACGGGTACCCGGCGCCGTAGGACGGGGCCCAGACCATCGCGGCGTCGGACGAGCCGGCGTGCACCTGCGCCGCGAGTGCCCGGAACGTGCGCGTGAAGTCGGTCGGCTGCTGCCCCCACGACACCCACGTGCCGTTCATCTGCGGCGCGTACCGGACGAGGACCTTCGTGCCGTACTGCTCGTGCACCTGTTCCAGGAGCCGGTTCGCCCTCCGGGCGTCCGCGGTCGTCAGGGTCGAGAGCTCGTGGTCGGGTGTGAGGCTGACGACGAGGACGGCACCCTGCGCGGCCGCGGCCCGGGTCGCGCGGAGCAGTTCGCGTTCCG
>NZ_LDQC01000138.1 GCF_001475545.1 Curtobacterium luteum
CGGCAGGGTCAGCGCGATGACGCCCGACCGTCCGTTCCGCAGCCCGCGGGCAGAGAGGTTCGGCACGTACCCGAGTTCGGCGACCGCCTGCTCCACGCGGGCCCGGGTCTCCGGGCGCACGGGTACGCCGCCGTTGACGACGTTGGAGACGGTCTTGGGTGACACCCCGGCGAGGGCCGCCACCTCCCGCACGGTCGCGCGCATCGTCCGAGCGTACCGCCCGGATTCGTTGTGCCAGGGCTGGCCGCGCTACGCCCGCCGCTCGTACCGGTGGACGTGCGTGCGGTAGGGAACCCGGACGACGTCGCGCCCGGCCGTCTCCGGATGGGTGTCGAGCAGCTCCTCGACCGCTCGACGGAGTCCGTCGCGCTCGGCGTCCGGCAGCACGATGACGTAGCTGCGCGACAGGACCATGTCGAGGAACGCCGGCCGGTCCTGCTCGTGCACCCACTCGAACACGCGGTGCTCCCGCTCCCCGAAGGGGCCGTCGAGCATCGACTCGTCGTCGTACGACATCCGCTGGGCTCCGGGCCGGGTGATGACGTCGCCGAGTCGCTGCGCCCAGTCCGAGGTCTCGTCGCGCACGTTCCAGACGAGGCCGAGGACGCCGCCGGGCCGGAGGACCCGCGCGGCTTCCGTGATGCCAGCCACCGGGTCGACCCAGTGCCAGGACTGCGCGAAGGTCACGGCGTCCACCGAGCCGTCCGGCATCGGGATCGCCTCGCCGGTGCCCTCGAGCGCGCGGACGTCCGGCAGCAGTGCCGCGAGCCGAGACCGCATCGCGGGGTCCGGTTCGACGGCGACGACCTCGGCGCCGCGGCCGAGCAGCGTCCGGGTGAACTTGCCGGTGCCCGCGCCGACGTCGACGAGTCGTCCCGCCGCAGGCGGGACCATCCAGTCGGCGACCTCGGCCGGGTACCCCGGCCGCCCGTGCTCGTAGGCGTCGACCGCGCTGCCGAAGGAGCGCGCGTGCTGCTCGAAGGTCATGGTCCCAGCCTGGCACCCGACCGTACCAGAGGACCGTGGGGG
>NZ_LDQC01000139.1 GCF_001475545.1 Curtobacterium luteum
TTGTCCCGGGGTGTGACGCGGTGCGCCGTGACCGAGTCGCCGAAGCGTTCGACCCGGTACCCGGAGCGCTTCAGTATCGCCATGGCGCGCGTCACCGCGTGGTCGACGGTCGGGAGGCCCGTGGCGACGTCCGCCCCGTTCGCCGCGGTCCCGACGCTGGTCGCGTCCACCGGCACCGACTGGAAGCCCGCGAGTCGGCCGAGCCGGACGGGGGTCTTCGGAGGCCGGGTGCGCAGCGCCTGCCAGTGGTGCTTCGTGCGTGGGACGATGCAGCCGATCAGCGACACGAACAGCAGCAGGTAGATCGCCGAGAACCACACGGACGTGTAGGTGTCGAAGACCTGGAGCTTGTCGAGCACCGGGTAGAGCGCGGGGTGGTCCGACTTGTACTGCACGACGCCGTTCGGGTCGGCGGTGCGCTGCGGGACGAGCGAGCCCGGGATGGCCGCGAGCGCGAGCAGCATCAGCAGGAACAGCGCCGTGCGCATGCTCGTCAGCTGGCGCCAGAAGAACCGGAGGTACCCGACGAGGCCGAGCCTCGGCTGCGCGACGTCGGCGCCGCCCGCACCGTTCCGCTCGCGCGGCGCGGGGGCGCTGTCGACGTGGTCGGACGGCCGCTGGGGGTCGGAG
>NZ_LDQC01000014.1 GCF_001475545.1 Curtobacterium luteum
GTCGGGGCCGGGGTGGAGGCGCCGGGGAAGTTCTCCGGGACGATGCCCGGGTCGAGCGAGATCGGCGCGAGGATCCCGTCCGCGCCCGCCTGCCGCAGCCCCGTGACGTCGGCGTCCGCCCAGGGCAGCGCGAAGGTCTCGTTGCGGATGTCCTCGAGGTCCTGCAACCAGGCGGTCGCACTCGACGGCGCGTTCTCGCCGAGGATCCGGATCGACGCGATGATGCGAGGGTCGATGCCGACCGCGACGTTGTGCCCCTCGGCGGCGCGGAGCTGCTGGGTGAGCGTGCCGTCGACGGCGGTCGCGGCGGCGAGTTCGTCGGCACCGACGAACATGCTCGACGAGTGCGGCAGGGTGATCGGCATGGCGACCGACACGCCGACCGGTGTGACGCCCACCGAGGTCTCTGCCGAGGCCGGGTCCCACGTGATGGCGGAACGGGCGATCGCGGTCGTCTCACCCGCGGTGTACACGGCAGCGATGCGTCGCGGGCCGAACGAGCCGTAGCCGCCGAGACCGACGTTGCCGGGGACGATCTTCACCGAGCGGAGGGTGACCGACCGGTGCGCCGGGACGGCCGGGACGTCGACGGTGTCCATGGGGGCGCCGGGGTAACCGGTCGTGCTGGTGTCGACGAGCCAGTCCGCGAGTTGGTCGCGGGAGCTCACCACCCGGGAGATGTCGAGCTCGGCCGAGCCCGCCGGGAGGTCTCGGTCGGTGTCGTTGGTCACGGTGACCGAGAGCGTGAGGTCCTCGTCGCGGTGCACGATCCCGCGGTTCGCCGGGGACACCGTGACGCTCGTCGTGCCCTCGGTCGCGGTCGACGGCTCGGCGGGAGCGGTCTCGACCGAGGACGCGGTCGTCAGGGCGCTCGCGGACGGAGCGTCGACGGGCGCGACGACGAGGCCGAGCGCGACGAGGGTCGACGCGGCTGCGGCGAACATGGTGCGGAAGAGCTGCATACAGGGGTGTCCGGCGGATCGACCCGGACCGTGCACGAGTGTATGAGGCCCCACCATGAACGCCGTCCGTGCGCGCGCAGGGTGTGGAGAACTCGTCGGCACGATCTGGGAGGATTGGTCCGTCATGCAGTCCGTTGCCCAGGCCGTCGAGCGACTCGACGCACTCGCCGAAACCCTCCCCGTGGCCACCCTCGCACGGGCGTTCGCCGACGCCGGACACGAGCTGGCCCTCGTCGGCGGCCCGGTGCGCGACGCCTTCCTCGGTCGTCCGGTCACCGACCTCGACTTCACCACCGACGCGACCCCGGACGACGTGCTCCGGATCGTCGAGCCGATCGCGAGCGCCACGTGGGACGTCGGCCGCCAGTTCGGCACCATCGCCGCACGGGTGCACGACGAGCAGGTCGAGATCACCACCTACCGCAGCGACGTCTACGACGGCGAGACCCGCAAGCCCGAGGTGGCGTTCGGCGAGACCATCGAGGACGATCTGCTCCGCCGCGACTTCACGGTGAACGCGATGGCACTCCGGCTCCCCCAGCGCGAGCTCGTCGACGTCCACGGCGGCGTCGAGGACCTGCTCGCCGGACGGTTGCGCACGCCCCAGCAGGCGACGGTGTCCTTCCGCGACGACCCGCTGCGGATGATGCGGGCGGCTCGCTTCACCTCGCAGCTCGCGTTCACGGTGTCCGACGACGTGCGCGCCGCCATGGCCGAGCTCGCCGACTCGATCGAGATCGTCTCCGCGGAGCGGGTGCGCGAGGAACTCGTCAAGCTCCTGGACACCACCGACCCCGTTCCCGGGCTCCGCCTGCTCGTGGACACCGGGCTCGCCGAGCGGTTCCTGCCGGAGCTCCCCGCGATGAAGCTCGAGATCGACGAGCACCACCACCACAAGGACGTGTACGAGCACTCGCTCACGGTGCTGACGCAGGCCATCGGGTACGAGGCCGAGCGGCACCCCGGCGAGGCCCCGGACACCGTGCTCCGGCTCGCCGCGCTCCTGCACGACATCGGCAAGCCCGCGACCCGGAAGCTCGAGCCCGGCGGTGCGGTGAGCTTCCACCACCACGACCTCGTCGGATCGAAGCTCGCGAAGAAGCGCCTCCGGGCCCTGCGGTTCGACAACGACACGATCGCGTCCGTGGCCAGGCTGATCGAGCTGCACCTCCGCTTCTTCGGCTACACCGACGGTGCGTGGACCGATTCCGCCGTCCGTCGGTACGTCCGCGATGCCGGTCCGGAACTGGAGCGGCTCCACGAGCTCACCCGCAGCGACGTGACGACCCGCAACCGGCGCAAGGCCGATCGCCTCGGGTTCGCGTACGACGACCTCGAGGCGCGCATCGCGACCCTCGCCGAACAAGAGGAACTCGACTCGATCCGTCCCGACCTCACCGGCGACGACATCATGCGCATCCTCGACATCGCCCCCGGACGAGCAGTGGGTGAGGCCTACCGGTTCCTGCTCGAGACCCGGATGGACGAGGGCCCGCTCGGCGCCGACGAGGCCGAGGCGCGCCTGCGCGCCTGGTGGGCGGCGCGCGACGCCGACTGAGCGGCCGCACCACGGGTGCGCCCCGCGCCCGACGCACCTGCCTGGAGGCCCGGTGCGGCTTCCACAGGTGGTGGCGCGCCTCCAGGCGGTCCGGTAGGCTAGCTGGGTTGTCTCCGCGCGTCTGCGCGCTGACACATGCATCAACCCTCCTGCTCCGGGAACCGCCCGGAGCCGCCGAGACCAAAGGAGGTGGGTTCCGCATGCACCAGTACGAACTGATGGCGATCCTCGACCCCGAGATCGACGAGCGCACCGTCGCTCCCAGCCTGGACAAGTTCCTGGCCGTGATCCGCAACGACGGTGGAACCGTCGACAACGTGGACGTCTGGGGCCGTCGTCGTCTCGCCTACGAGATCGCGAAGAAGTCCGAGGGCATCTACGCCGTCGTCGACTTCACGTCCTCCCCCGAGGCCGCCAAGGAGCTCGACCGTCAGCTCGGTCTCTCCGAGGCCGTCCTCCGCACGAAGGTCCTCCGCGCCGAGGAGGCGATCGCTCAGGTCGCCGCCCAGAAGCAGCGCGACGAGGCCCGCGCGGCCCGCAAGGCCGCGAACGCGACCGCGAGCGCCGAGTAAGTCATGGCCGGCGAAACCGTCATCACGGTGGTGGGCAACCTCACCGCGGACCCCGAACTGCGCTACACGCAGAACGGGCTCGCGGTGGCGAACTTCACCATCGCCTCCACCCCTCGCACGTTCGACCGTCAGGCGAACGAGTGGAAGGACGGCGACGCGCTGTTCCTCCGTGCGAGCGTGTGGCGCGAGTTCGCCGAGCACGTGGCGGGCTCGCTGACGAAGGGCTCGCGCGTCATCGCGCAGGGTCGTCTCCGTCAGCGCTCGTACCAGGACCGTGAGGGCCAGCAGCGCACGAGCATCGAGCTCGAGGTCGACGAGATCGGCCCCTCGCTCCGCTACGCGACCGCGCAGGTCACCCGTGCAGCGGGCGGCAACGGTGGCGGTCGTGGCCAGGTCGGCGGCGGCAACGCTTCCGGCGGCAACGGCGGCGGCAGCTGGAACGGCAACAACGGCGGCGGTCAGTCGGACGCGCCCTGGTCCCCGCAGGGTGGCCAGCAGGGCGGCGGCAACGCACAGTCGAACGACGTGTGGTCGACGCCCGGCGGCTCGTACGACGACGAGACCCCGTTCTGATCCCTCCGGTCCCCCGGACACAACTTCTTCATCTCTAAGGAAAAACAATGGCTGGAAAGAGCACCGGCGACCGCCGGAAGCCTCGCGGCAAGGGTGGCAAGAACGCCGCTCCCGCGAAGTCGATCAAGGTCGGCGTCATCGACTACAAGGACGTCGCGACCCTTCGCAAGTTCATCTCGGAGCGTGGCAAGATCCGCGCTCGTCGCATCACCGGCGTCTCCGTCCAGGAGCAGCGCCTCATCGCCCGTGCCGTGAAGAACGCCCGTGAGATGGCGCTCCTCCCCTACGCCGGCTCCGGCCGCTGATCGGAGGACTTCCCATGTCGAAGCTCATCCTCACCCACGAGGTCTCCGGCCTCGGTTCCGCCGGTGACGTCGTCGACGTCAAGAACGGCTACGCCCGCAACTACCTCATCCCCCAGGGCTTCGCTGTCGCGTGGTCCAAGGGCGGCGAGAAGCAGGTCGAGTCCATCCGTGCGGCCCGTGCCGCTCGCGAGCTCGCCACCATCGAAGAGGCCCAGGACCTCAAGATGAAGCTCGAGAACGCGACCATCAAGCTGACCGTCAAGGCCGGCAAGGACGGCCGCCTGTTCGGTTCGGTCCGCCCGGCGGACGTCGCCGAAGCGGTCCAGGCGCAGGGCGTCGGCTCGCTCGACAAGCGCAAGGTCGAGGTCCCCGCGACCATCAAGACCGTCGGTGACCACGAGGCCACCGTGCGTCTGCGCGAGGACATCACCGCGGTGATCTCCCTCCAGGTCGTCGCCGCCAAGTAAGGTCGCGTCTTCCGCTCACGACGGGCGGGTCTCCTCCGGGAGGCCCGCCCGTCGTCGTGCGTGCGGCTGGCTGTTCGCGGCTGGCTGGTTACCGCTCAGGTGGGCGTCACGAACCTGGAAACCGCTTGAGAAAGTTGTCCTCAGGTTCTCGTTTGTCAACTGGTTTTACACACCCGAAACGGGCGGTTCGAGAACCTTCAATGGGAACTTTAACCCCACTTTTCCACACATGGTGTGGAACAAAAAAGCCCAGGTCAAGTGGTCGAAACTGTGTTCTAGAGGCCTGTTGTCCACACCCCTCTCCACAGTTGTCCACACTGCACCCCGGCGTGTTCCGCAGACTCTCCACAGAGTTATCCACAGGGGGCATTTGTGGGGATAACTTCCTCGCCCATACCGTGGCCCAGCGACTCGGCGATGTCGGTCGCCCGGGGTAGAACTTCGGTGCGGGCAGGGGCCCGAGCCGTACCAACGACAGGAGTCCGTGTGTCGATCGCGCATCTCGATCCGTCCCCCCGCGACGTCGCCGACCGCGGAGGCATGGAACGGACGCCGCCACACGACCTGCTCGCTGAGCAGTCGACCATCGGCGGCATGCTGCTGTCGAAGGACGCCGTCGCCGACGTCATCGAGACCGCCCGCGGTGTGGACTTCTACATCCCGAAGCACGAGGTCATCTTCGACGCGATCCTCTCGCTGTACTCCCACGGCGAGCCGACCGACGTCATCGCCGTCACGGACGAGTTGACGAAGACCGGCCTGCTCTCCCGGGCCGGCGGCGCCGAGTACCTGCACAGCGTGACGAGCATGGTGCCGACCGCTGCCAACGCGGGGTACTACGCCGCGATCGTCGCGGAGAAGGCCGTGCTCCGCCGCCTCGTCGACGCCGGCACCCGCATCGTGCAGATGGGCTACGCCTCCGAGGGTGAGGTCACCGACCTCGTCAACAGCGCCCAGGCCGAGGTCTACAACGTCGCCGGTGGGGTCCAGACCGAAGACTACGTCCCGCTCACCGACGCCATCGGTGCCGCCATCGACGAGATCGAGGCCGCCAAGGGTCGTGACGGGCAGATGACCGGCGTGCCGACCGGGTTCAGCGGCCTCGACGGGCTGACGAACGGCTTCCATCCCGGCCAGCTCATCATCGTCGCCGCCCGACCCGCACTCGGAAAGTCGACCCTCGCGCTCGACCTCTGTCGCGCGGCCGCGCTCAAGCACAACCAGACCGCAGCGTTCTTCTCGCTCGAGATGGGGCGTGCGGAGATCGCAATGCGTCTGCTGTCCGCCGAGTCGAGCGTGCCGCTGCAGAACATGCGCAAGGGCACCGTCGACTCGCGCGACTGGACGACCATCGCGCAGACCCGCGGCCGGATCAACGACGCCCCGTTCTTCATCGACGACTCCCCCAACATGACCCTCGTCGAGATCCGGGCGAAGTGCCGCCGCCTCAAGCAGCAGCACAACCTCAAGCTCGTCGTCATCGACTACCTGCAGCTGATGACCTCCGGCAAGCGGGTCGAGTCCCGCCAGCAAGAGGTCTCGGAGTTCTCGCGTGCGCTCAAGCTCATGGCGAAGGAGCTCGGCGTGCCGGTCATCGCGCTCTCGCAGCTGAACCGTGGTCCGGAGCAGCGTGCGGACAAGAAGCCGATGATCTCCGACCTGCGCGAGTCCGGGTCGATCGAGCAGGACGCCGACATGGTGATCCTGCTGCACCGTGAGTCGGCGTACGAGAAGGACAACCCGCGTCAGGGCGAGGCCGACCTCATCGTGGCGAAGCACCGCAACGGGCCGACGGACACGATCACGGTGGCGTTCCACGGGATGTTCTCGCGGTTCGTCGACATGCCGCAGTAAGGCGGTGGTTGTCGTCCGCCAGCTAACTTGTCCAACTGCCACAAAACGTGTCCTGAAATACGAGGCTGGACAAGTTGGTTGGCAGCGGCGATCCGCATCGTCACTCGGCTGGGCTCCGCTTTCGCCCGTCGCGAAGCGTCCGTTTGACGTGCGTGCTCTGGGATAGTTTGCGGACCACCTATGTGAGACGGGGCTTGCTGCAGCGCGGGGCTGTAGGAGTCCGAAGCCCTCAGGAACGCCTCGGGCCGACGGATGGGTCGATGATCGAAGGGGGTTGGCTGCCCTGACCGTGTCCTGGATGACGATCCGTGTCCGGTCGCGGCTACGTTGTCGGCATGGTCCATTCGGAGCGCCGTCGCATCAACATGTTCTGCGATCAGGAACGCGACCACGGCGAGGAGTACCAGGAAGCCGAACATTTCGGCACGCCGAATCCGAGAGCGTGGCGGCCCGATGGCCCCGTCAACCGACGGGTGAATGAAGCCTGTCCTGACCCGAGTCAGAGACGCGCCCGAAGGACCATCGGTTAGCGGCGCTGTTGCCCGCGGGGCACACCAGTCGGCGGAGAGGGCTGACCGCCATTCGTGAGCAGGGCGTCACGGCTGAGGGCTCGGAACCACTGATGGCCGATGTCGGCGGTGAATTGACGGTGCCAGGCGAGGATGATCGGAATCGGCGGCAGGTCGATCGGGAGGCGGAACTGCGCCACGTCGGCGCCGAGTTGCGCGGCGACGGATGCCGGCAGGACTGCGAGCGTGTCGGTGGCACGGACCACCTCGACCGCCGCTCCCGTGGCAGCCAGTGACGCCACCACCGTGCGGGACCTGCCGATCGACTCCAGGTGTTCGTCGATGCGGTCTCGCAGTCGCCCGCGGCGGGACACGATCACGTGTGACGCGGCGACCCACCGGTCGAGGTCGACGGGTGCCGTGAGGATCGGGTGACCAGATCGAGCGACCCCGACGAGTTCGTCCGCACCGGCGGCGTCGTGGTCGATCGCTGAGGACGTCGGAGCGGACGACCCGATTTGGAGATCGACAACGCCTCGTCCGAGGTCGTTGTCCTCGCCGGACGCTTCGCCGAGGAACCGCACCCGCACCCCGGGCGCACTCGACGAGACCTGCTGTGTGAGCACGGGCGCCAGCGCCGTAGTCAGAGCGTCGTGGGCCCGCACCGTGAACGTCCGCTGCAGAGTTCCGAGGTGCAACTCTCGCTCCGGCGCGAGGACAGCAGCACTCCGCAGCACCAGTGCCCGCACCTCGTCCCGGAGCGCGAGCGCCCGGGGGGTGGGCCGCATCACTCGGCCCGTGCGGACGAGAATCTGGTCCCCCGTCGCGCGGCGGATCCGGCCGAGTGTGCGGCTCATCGCAGGCGCGGAGAGATGCAGCCGATCCGCGGCGCCGGTCACGCTTTCCTCTTCCAGCAACGCATCCAACGCGGTCAGCAGGTTCAGATCAAGTTGCACGAAACGCAATTTACACGTGCACGGATTGTATTTGTGCGCAGGTGAGAGCACTCCTACCGTTGCCACCAGAGCGACGACACCCGTCGCGACAAGGGAGAACAACCCATGAACGAGACCACTGCATCCGTCCAGACCACCGACGACTCGGCACTGCTCGATGGCCTTGTCGCCGCCGTCACCGAGGCCGGTACCGTCCTGCTCGACCGGTTCTCGACGGCGAACCGCGTCGAGGACCGCGACGCACTCCTGGCAGCGATCGGCGACAACGACGACGCGTCCACCGCAGTGCTCCGCCCAGCGCTCGAGCAGCTCCGCCCGGAGGCACGGTGGGACGACGACGAGGAAGGTCACGGCGGCCTCGGTGCCGGCGAGTGGTGGGTCGCGGACGCTGCCGAGGGCAACGTGAACCACATCCACGGCGGAGCGAACTGGGGCGTCACCGCGACCCTCGTCCGCGACGACGTCCCCGTCATCACCGCAGTGTTCCTGCCCGCACTCGGCCAGACGTTCACCGCCGTCCGCGGCGGGGGCGCCTTCCTGAACGGGTCTCCGATCACAGTGTCGGCCAAGTCCGACCTCGCCGCGGCGCTCGTCGGCACCGGGCAGGCCAAGCCCGGCGAAGCCCCCGAGGTGCGCCGTCTAATGAGCGGATCCATTGATCGGATGCTCGACGCGGCGCTGCTCGTCTCAGCCACGGTCCCGGCGACCCTGCAGCTCGTCCAGGTCGCCGCCGGGCACACCGACGCGTTCTGGCAGTACGGCCAGGTCCGCTCCGGCCTTCTCGCCGGCGCCCTGCTCGTGCAGGAAGCCCACGGCGCCGTCATCGACACCACCGGCATCCCGTGGACGCTCACCAGCCCCGACTTCATCGCCACCACCCCTGGCCTCGCGCCGAGCATCGCCGCAGTCCTCCGCTGACACCCCTACCCACCGAACCACTTCCACTTCCACTTCCAGGAGTCCCCATGACCACCACCAGCAGCATCACCATCGCCGTCCTCGGCTCAGGCCGGGTTGGCAGCACCCTCGCAACCGGACTCGCGGCCGCCGGCCACGAGGTCACGCTCGGCGTCCGTAACCCCGGCACCGCCCAGCACGACGTCCTCGCCTCGGACGTCGCGACGGCGATCGAGACCAGCGACCTCATCGTCAACGCAACCCCGGGTGACACGACCCTGGAACGGCTCGTGGGCCACCGTGACGCTCTCGCCGGCAAGGTGCTCCTCGACGTCTCCAACGCCACAGTCCGCAGCACCGACGGTCTCCCCGGCGGGCTCCTCTACCCCGACGTCAGCCTCGGCGAGCTCCTGCAGGATGCCCTGCCCGACACAAAGGTCGTCAAGACCCTGAACACGATGCTGTTCTCGGTCATGACCGCTCCAGGGAACCTCACGGCCCCACCTACCGCGTTCGTCTCCGGCGATGACGTCGACGCGAAGCGGCTCGTCCGGACCGTCCTGCAGGACCTCGGGTGGGATGACGACTGGATTCTCGACCTCGGTGGGATCAGCACCGCCCGCGGTACCGAAGCCATGGCACTCATGGTGCCCAGCCTCCTCGGCGCACTCGGGTTCGTACCCTTCGCACTCACCGTCGCCCGCTGAACCGTTCCGATGCCCGATTGGCTGCTTGACATGGGAACCTGCGGCAGTCTCGGGCTCATCGAAGGGTTGCCCGGTTGTCCTCACTTCGGAGAAGAGCACCGAGGAGCTGTCCCACCCCACGGCTGATGGAGGCTCTCAATCCACTCAGGGCGCTGGGCGAGAGCGCAGCGTCTACGCAACTACGGCGGCAGTTGCGGCGGTCGCTGGACAGATCGGCGCGCAGTTCCCGAATTGGGTCAAGCAGGGCCGGAAGAACGGTGCTGACCCGTTCGTCATCGCTGTCGCAAAGGTTGAGGGTGGCATGGTTATCTCGGGCGAGACGAACGGTGGACCCGGTCGACCAAAAATCCCGTACGTGTGCGGGCAACGGCAAGTGGGTCATGGTCGGCTGGTGGACCTGATCACTTCCGAGGACTGGGTAATCGGTTGAGCGATCAGCAAGAAGGCTCCTGGCCCCGCCGCAACAAGCCCCTACTCGATCGCTGATTCAGTGCCCGCGCGGGGACTGCGGCGTTCGACGAGGACGTTGTCGCGCCACTGTCCGGCCCACGGCCCGAACGTCATGAGGCCGATGCGTTCTCGGGTGCCGAGTTCGCGGAAGCCGTGGCGGGCGTGGAGGGCGCGGGATGCGGTGTTCTCGGGGAAGATCCCGGACTGGATGGTCCAGATGCCGGCGGCTTCGGTCGACGCGATCAGGGCGTCGAAGAGCACATGTCCGACGCCGCGGCCACGCGCTGCGGCGGCGACGTAGACGGAGTGCTCGACGACGCCCCGGTACACCGGCCGGGCGGAGGTCGGAGAGACCGCTACCCAGCCGAGAACCGCGTCACCGTCGGCTGCGACGAACCGATGCTCCGGCAGCTTCACGGCGTCGAATGCTTCCCACGTCGGCGGTGCCGCCTCGAACGTCGTGTTCCCGGTGGCGATGCCCTCCCGGTAAATCGCTTCCACGGCGGGCCAGTCCGCGGCGGCCATCGGCCGCACGAGGACCGTGGGGTCGGTCATGGGTGCAGGAGCTCGTCCTGGATGCGGGCGGCGACGGCGTCGCGCATGGGGCGGACGTCGTCGGGGGCCCAGGAGTCCGGGTCCGGGAACGACCACTGCAACACCTTCCCGCGGGGCGTCGCGGGAAGGTCGAGGCCGGGTTTCATCAGCACAACCACATCGGCCTGATCCAGCAGTTCGGGGGTGACCTTCCGCGGGGCGCGGTCGCTGATGTCGAGGCCGAGTTCCGCGACGGTCGCGGCGATCGACGGGTTCACCTCGTCGGCGGGGGCGATCCCGGCGGAGGTGGCGGTGTATCGGTCGTCGGCGGCGAGCTCGAGGAGGGCTGCGCCGAGTTGGGAGCGGCCGGCGTTGTGCTTGCAGATGAACAGCACGGTGGGCTTGGTGGTCATGTGGGGTCCGGTTCAGTTCGTGCAGCAGGAGCTGCTGGCGGGCGGAGCGGCCGGGGCGGGTGCGGCGCAGCAGGACGACCCCTCGGCCGCTTCGTTCGTGGCGGGAACGCCGCAGGAGGATGAGCCGCCAACATCGGTGGTGCAAACGCCGGTCTCGGGGAGCACGAGCTGCACGTCGCGGGCGGCCTGATGATCGCCGGCGAGTTCCGCGGCGATTGAGCGGACCTGCTCGTAGCCGGTGAGGAGCAGGAACGTGGGGGCGCGGCCGTAGGACTTCATCCCGGCGATGAAGAAGTTCGGCTCCGGGTGCGCCAGCTCCGCGACGCCGTGCGGAGGGACGGAGCCGCAGGAGTGCAGGTTCGGGTCGATCAGTGGCGCGAGCGCCCGCGGTGCTTCGACGATGTCGTCCAGGCCCAGGCGGATCTCGCGGAGCATGTTGAGGTTGGGCCGGAACCCGGTCGCGTTCACCACGACGTCGACCGTCACCGCGAACGGCTCCCCGGCACGGCGGCCGGTGACGGTGACCGAGTCGCCGTCGGGGCGGACGTCGTCGATCTCGTATGAGGCGAGCTGCTCGATGCGCCCGGACTCTACGAGGCCGTGAACATTGGAACCGAGCTGCCCGCGAGCAGCCAGCCCGTCAGCAGCGTCTGCTCCGAGCCGCGCGGTGCCGGCGTTCCGGATCGCCCACAGCAGGGTCGTGCCGGGTTCGTCCTTCGCGAGGGCGGCGAGATTGATGAGCGTGTTCGCGGCCGAGTGTCCGGCGCCGACGACGAGGACCCGCTTTCCGGCGAACCGCGCACGGTCGGCTCCGAGGACGTCGGGGAGGGCGTGCACGACGTGGTGGCCGAGGTCCGCGGCGGGGGCGATGCCGGCGGCGGTGAGCGGGTTCGGGGACGTGTAGGTGCCGGAGGCGTCGATGACGGCGCGGGCGGTGACGTCCTCGACGCCATCGGCCGTACGGAGGCGGAGGAGGAACGGGGTGTCGGCGCGGCCGGTGGAGCGGGTGCGGTCCATACCCTGCCGGGACACGGCGTCGACGCGGATGCCGTACCGGATCACCCGGGCCAGCTCCGGGGCCTGGGCGAGGGGTTCGAGGTACCGGGCGACGAGGTCGTGCCCGGTCGGCAGCGAGGACCGGCGGGGCTCGGTCCAGCCGGTGGGTTCGAGGAGCCGTCCTGCGGCGTCGTCGATGACGTACCGCCACGGGGAGAACAGCCTGGTGTGCCCCCACGCCCGGACGGACATGCCGACTTGGTTGCCGGCTTCGTAGACGACGACGGGGAGGCCCTGCTCGAGGAGGTGCGCGGCCGCGGCGAGCCCGACGGGGCCGGCGCCGATGACGGCGACGGGCAGCCCGGTGAGCCGGTCTGCGTCGGCCCGGGGTGGGACGGTGAGGGTGAGGGTCATGGTCGTGGTCCTTCCGGTGGTCAGGCGGATGCTTCGGTGGGCAGCAGCTCGGCCAGGAGTGCTTGCACGCGGTTCTTGATCTCGTCGCGGATGGGGCGGACGTCGTCGATGCCCTTCCCGGCGGGGTCGGTGAGGTCCCAGTCCTCGTACCGCTTGCCGGGGAAGATCGGACACGCGTCGCCGCAGCCCATCGTGATGACGGCGTCGGAGTCGCGGACCGCGTCGGTGGTGAGGACCTTTGGCTGGTTGCCGGCGATGTCGATGCCCTCCTCCGCCATCGCCTCGATCGCGACGGGGTTGATCTGGTCCTTCGGGGCGGAGCCTGCGGAGAGGACCTGGACGCGGTCGCCGCCGAGGGCCTGGGCGTAGCCGGCGGCCATCTGGGATCGGCCGGCGTTGTGGACGCAGACGAACAGGATTGTGGGGGTCGCGGTCATG
The DNA here is from genome assembly GCF_001475545.1 of Curtobacterium luteum. Lineage (GTDB taxonomy): Bacteria > Actinomycetota > Actinomycetes > Actinomycetales > Microbacteriaceae > Curtobacterium > Curtobacterium luteum_A. The sequence continues at coordinate 12,606 of NZ_LDQC01000014.1, forward strand.
GTGGTGCTTTCGGTTCGGGTGGTCATCGGATGAGGGTGAGCCAGCCGGCGAGGGCTGTCAGGGTGACGGCGAGGACGGGGACGGTGAGGACGATGCCGGTGCGGAAGTACTGCCCCCAGCCGATGTGGATGCCCTTCCGGTCGAGCACGTGCAACCACAGCAGTGTCGCCAGCGACCCGATCGGGGTGATCTTCGGGCCGAGGTCGGAGCCGATGACGTTGGCGTAGATCATCACCTCGTGCGTGAGGCCGGTCTCGCCGGCACCGCCGATCGCGAGCGCGGCGATGAGGACGGTCGGCATGTTGTTCATCAGCGATGCCAGGATCGCGATCGTGAACCCGACGCCGAGCGCGGTGACGAGGACGCCGTGGTCACCGAACACGTCGAACAGTCGGGCGAGGTAGTCGGTGAGGCCCTGGTTCTGGAGCCCGTACACGACGAGGTACATGCCGATCGAGAACAGGACGATCTGCCACGGCGCCTCCCGGATCGTCTTCCACACCGGAATCAGCCGCCCGGACCCGCCACCGGTGCCACCACTGCCGCCGGTGACGGTAGCTGTGCCGCCGGTCGTGACGAGGACCGGGGACGCAGCATGGCGGGCGAAGAGGAACGCGGGTTGCCGGGCGGCGACGAGGACGATGACGACCGCGCCGACACCCGCGACGGCGGCGAGGGGCACGCCGAGTGGGTCGGCGGCGAAGTAGCCGACGAGCAGCACGGCGAGGACCACCCATCCGGCGCGGAACGTCGCCCGGTCCTTCACCGCGGCGGCGGGACGGGTGAGCGCGAGGACGTCGTACCGCTTCGGGATCGACCGGCCGAAGTACGCCAGCAGCATCCCGAGGGACGCCAACACGGACACGACGCCGACGGGCACCATGACGGCGGCGTACTCCGCGAACCCGAGGTGGAAGTAGTCGGCGGAGACGATGTTGACCAGGTTCGACACCACCAACGGCAGGCTGCCGGTGTCGGCGATGAACCCGGTGGCGAGGATGAACCCCAGCGCCGCCTTCGCCGGCATGTTCAACGCGCGGAGCATCCCGACAACGATCGGGGTGAGGATCAGCGCGGCCCCGTCATTAGCGAACACGGCCGCGATGACCGCGCCGAGACCGACGATCAGCACGAACAGCAGCCGACCGTTCCCACGGCCCCAGCGGGCGACGTGAAGGGCTGACCACTCGAAGAACCCGGCCTCGTCGAGGATCAACGAGATCAGCACCACCGCGACGAACGTCAGCGTCGCGTTCCACACGATCCCGACAACGGTCGGGATGTCGGAGAGTCCGACGACGGTGGTGGCGAGGGCGATGACGGCGCCGATGAGCGCGGTGTAGCCGATGGGGAAGCCCTTGGGCTGCCAGATCACCACCACGAGCGTCGCGACGAAGATCGCCGCAGCGACCACAGCCAGCACCATCAGGCAGTCACCGGAGCCTGGTTTGCTGCTGCGGCGGCGCGCTCCCAGCCCTGCGCGGCGACCTGCACGGCATCCCACGGGGACCCGAGCGGCGGCGTGTAGGAGAGGTCGAGGTCGATCACGTCGTCGACCGACAGGCCGGCGTGCAGGGCGGTGGCGAACGTGTCGATTCGCTTGCTGATCTCCGCAGTGCGTTCCCCGACGATCTGCGCCCCGAGGAACCGTCCGGACGTGTGGTCGCCGGTGACGCTGATCGTCAACGGCACCGCACCCGGGTAGTACCGCTTGTGGTCGTCCGCGACCGTCACCCGCGTCAGCGGCGACACGTCCAGCGGGGCGGTTTCGTGGTGGCGGAGGCCGGTGCGGGCGGCGACGAGGTCGAACACCTTCACCACCTGCGTCCCCACCGAACCGGCGAAGGTCCGGGACCCGCCGAGCATGTTCTCCCCGGCGACGCGTCCCTGCTTGTGCGCGGTCGTCCCGAGCGGCAGCCACGTCGTCCCGAGGAGCCGGTGGTGTGTCACGACGCAGTCACCCGCTGCCCACACGTGCGGCACCCCGGTACGCATCTGCTCGTCGACGATGATCGCGCCGGCCTGCCCCAGCTGCGCACCGGCAGCGGCCGCGAGATCCGTTACCGGCCGCACCCCGACACAGACGACCACGAGCGCGAACGTTCCGGCGGCGTCCCCGGACGTGGAGGTAGTCGCGACGCTCCACTGCCCGCCGCCCGCCGGGGTGATTCCGGTGACGGTCGCACCGGTCAGCACCGTCGCGCCGTGCCGACGGACCTCCGCGGTGACCAGGGACCCGAGTTCCGGGTCGAGGGTGGAGAGCACTTCCGGGCCGCGCTGGATCAGCGTCGTGTCGAACCCGCGGGCGACGAGCCCCTCGGTCATCTCGAGGCCGATGTAGCCGGCGCCGACGACCGCGACGCGGCTGCCGGCAGGCAGGAGCTCCAGGGCGGCGACGACCTGCTCGGCGTCGGTCATCGAGTGCAGCAGGTGAATCCCGGGCTCTCCGAAGGGCATCCCGGCCGGGCGGACCGGCTCCGCGCCGGTCCCGATCAGCAGCTCGTCGTAGGCAATTTGCTCATCGCCGGCCGGGCCGGTGACGGAGAGCAGCTGGCGGTCGACGTCGACGGCGGAAGCCCATGTCGAGGAGCGGACGGTCATCCCGGCGGCTTCGAGGTCTCCGCGGGTGCGGTGCGCGAGGGACGCTTCCGTGGCGACGTCGCCGGAGACCCAGTAGGGGATGCCGCAGATGGAGAAGTTCGGGAACTCGTCGGCGAGGACCACCGTCACATCGGTCGATGGGTCCAGCTCACGGGCGCGCAGCGCCGCGGCGATGCCGGCGTCGCTGCCCCCAACGGCAACAAGGTGAGTCATCGGGTCGGTCCTTTAGATCGATCGGAAGTCGAGCAGGAACATCGAAGCATGTCAATATTGATGAGCGCAAATGTAGACGCAAATCAAAGCACGGGGGATGATGGTGCGATGACGACGATCGAGCTGCTCCCTATCCAGGACGTCACCGCATGCTGCTCGCCCGTCACGACCGAAGCGATGACACAGGAGTCCGCCGAAGTCCTCGCGAAGTCGTTGAAGGCGATCGCCGACCCCGCGCGTCTGCGGCTGATCTCGATGGTCGCTGCGCACGAGGGCGCGGAAGCGTGCGTCTGTGACCTGCAGGAACCGCTCAGCCTGTCCCAGCCGACCGTCTCGCACCACCTCAAGGTGCTCGTCGACGCCGGCATCCTGCACCGCGAGAAGCGCGGTACCTGGGCCTACTTCTCCCTCGTGCCCGGCGCGCTCGAGTCCGTCGCTGCTCTGCTGACCTCACCTACCCGGTGAGCGAGTCCGGCGTCCGTTAGCCGATCGCCTATCGGACGACCGGTCGTCGACCAGCCGGCGATGCAAAGCGGAGCAGGTACCCATCGGGATCAGTCACGCAGAACTGGCGCACACCAGCTTCCTCATCATCGATCCGGTACCACTTTGTCTCGGGCTGCATGAACAGCTCGACCTGGGCCTCTCTGAGAGCTGCTGCAATCGTCGAGCAGTCCTCGACGGTGATCTGGAAGTTGATACCGCGGCCACGGGGAAGGTCCAGCGGCCCTGTGATCCAGTCGCGCCCGACTCCTGTTTGGTCGAGCATGACGTGCGCGTCACCCAGCGTGAGGTAGGCGAACCCTTCTTCCGGGCGGGAGTAGCGAATGGTGAACCCGCAGAGCTGCACCCAGAAAGCGAGACTCGCATCTAGGTCGGTGATGAGCAGTTCGGGTACGAGTGCGGGTTCGACGTCGTTGGCCATGGGGCCATCGTGGCCGTTGCGAACGCCGCTCGCTCACCCATCGTCCATCGAGACTCGGCTTACATCAGGACAAGCAATCTGGCAGTAGCACCGGACACCGACCCCGTGGCGGGAGCGTCGCCGCGCCAGCCCCGGACAGGCTGGCCGGCGGCTGACAGCTGTCGTCGTCGTCCGCCGGCGGTGGTCGCCACCAGCCTCCCGGGCGTCCGACGGGCGACCCCTCATCCGGCTGGCGGAAAGCGGGTGCCCCTGCTGGACTGCCGGTATGAGCCTCAGCTTCGCCGTCCCTGACGTCAGTGCTCTCGAGCGCGTCACGGCCGCACTGACCTCCTGGCAGCGTGACGATGCTCTCGTGCAGTTGCATCCGGGCGATCTCGGCTGGTTGTGGCGGCACGGCGCGTCCGCGGTGGCCACTGCACTGCGGACCTGGTCCGACGGGGACACCGTCCTCGCGGTCGGGTTCTTCGACGGTCCCGAGGTGTTCCGGATGACCGTGTCACCCGATCGCTGGTCCGACGCGGCAACAGCGCGCCGCATCCTCGACGACCTCAGCGCCACCGACGGAACGCTCGTCCCGGACGGCTGCCTGTCGGTCGAGGTGCCCACCGGAACAGCTGTCCACGAGTTGATGGCATCGTCGGGATGGCGACCAGGCGAGGCATGGACGCCGCTCGCTCGAGATCTCGCCGAGCCCGTGGACCTTGCAGGACAGGACCTGCGGACCGAGATCGTGGACAGCGGACGTGTCTCGGGCTTCACGACGGCGCACCGGTCCGCGTGGGGTTCGCAGGGCTTCACGGACGAGCTCTGGAACACGATGGCCGGCGGACCCGCGTTCCGGGAGAGCGTGTCCATCCTAGGTCGAGATGCCGTGGGTGCGTCCGTCGCAGGGGTGACGGTCTGGTCTGCAGGTGCAGGGCGACCGGGACTCATCGAGCCGATGGGTGTGGCAGCCGACCACCGTGGACGCGGCTTCGGCCGGGCGATCTGCATCGCTGCCGCCGCCGAGTTGCAGCGACGTGGAGCGTCCATCGCGTGGGTGTGCACTCCGAGCGCACTGCGCAGTGCCGTGGCGACCTACCGATCCGCCGGGTTCATCCCGTTGACCGAACGTCTCGACCTCGTCCGGCAGTGAACGAGCGCTCGCGCGCCGTGACCACCGGACCATCGCCTCGGGCTGCCAGCATGGGCACACGTCATCGCGCGACGCACGTGGCGCGACGCACGACCGAGACCCCAGAGTGACATGCATGACGAACCCCACGACACCGAAGCAGCTGCGCCTGATCATCGAGACGGACGACTTCGACGATGCGATCCGCTTTTACCGCGACACGCTCGGCATGCCCGAGCAGATCGCGTTCGCCACCGACGGTGACGACCGGGTCGCGATCCTCCACGCGGGCATCGCCACGATCGAACTCGCCACCCGGACCCACGCGAGGAACATCGACGAGGTCGAGGGCATGCCACCGACGCCGGCCGGTCCGCCCTCGCTCCGCATTGCGCTGGAGGTCGAGGACACCGAACTCGCCGTCGCGCGGACGACCGATGCCGGAGCCGAACTGCTCGCCCCGCCGACACCGACGCCGTTCCGGTCGAAGAACGCTCGCGTGCAGGGACCGGCGGGATGGCAGGTCACCTTCTTCCAAGAGCTCGAGACTCTCAAGGAGCGTCAGGAGCGCACGGGCTTCACGACGGACGACGCGCGGCCCGGGCACGACGCCTGAGCAGGGACGTCCCTGATCCGGAGGGCGCACGGTTCCGGCGGTGTGCGGCGACGAGGCCTAGCCTCGCGGTGTGTCGACCTCGACCAGGCGCCTCCTCGGCGCGACCACAGCAGCACTGCTCCTCGGTGCCCTGACCGCCTGCACCGGGGCCGGCGTCACCGGGGCCGGCAGCACCGCAGCGAGCAGCACCGGCACCGAAAGCACGGGCGCCACCACCGGCAACCCCTCCGCCGACCTGCACGCCGTCCGCCTCACGGTCGCCGACGGGACCGACGCCGGCAAGGCGCGGGGCCGCGACCTCCGGATCCCGAGTGGCTGGCGCGCCGAGGTGTGGGCCGACGTCCCCGACGCCCGCATGGCTGCCTGGCTCCCCGACGGCAGCATGCTCCTCACCACCGGTGACCGCGGCACCCTGCTCCGCCTCGACCCGCGGGACGACGGGCGTGCCCCGGCGGTCGACGAGCTGGCCACCGGACTCGACGACCCCCAGGGCGTCGCCGTGACCCAGCAGGACGGCCGAACCGTCGTCGTGCTCGGCGAGGGCACCCGCATCGTCAGCTGGCACTACCGGGGCGGCGGGCTGTCGGACCGATCGATCCTCGTGGACGACCTGCCGACGGGCGGCCACGGCGGGAAGTTCGTCGCCGTGCACGACGGCGTCGTGGCGTACGACATCGGCTCCGCGTCGAACAGCGACGGCTCCGACCGACGGGACCACCCGGACCGCGCCGTCATCCGACAGGTCCGACTCGACGGCAGCGACGACACACTGCTCGCGACGGGCGTCCGCAACGGCGAGGGCCTCGACTTCGCCCCGGACGGCACGCTCTTCACCGCGGTGAACCAGGCCGACAACCAGCCCTACCCGTTCCGCGACGACACCGGGCAGTACGGCAAGCGCGTCCAGTCCTACGTCGACGAGCACCCGAACGACCAGGTGACGCGGATCACCGAGGGCACGGAGCTCGGCTGGCCGTTCTGCCAACCGGACTCCCGTGGGAAGCCCGACCTGCTCGACCTCGGGTACGTCGACGACCCCACGAACAACCCGGACGGTGCCGCTCTCGACTGCTCGACGGTCTCGCGCACGATGGTCGGCCTGCCGTCGCACAGCGCCCCGATCGGGTTCGTGTTCACGAACGGCAGCGCACTCCCCGAGGCGTTCCGCGACGGCGCCCTGATCACGTCGCACGGCTCGTGGAACCGTGAGCCGCCGCGGCCGCCGTCCGTCTCCTACAGCGCGTGGGACGACGCGACCGGGACGCTCGGTCAGCCGAACACGATCGTCGAGGGCTTCCAGGACGCCGACGGTTCGCGCTGGGGGCGGTCCGTGGACGCCGTCCCGGGCCCGGACGGATCGCTGTACGTCACCGACGACACGGCCGGGCTGGTCTACCGACTCACGCCACCCGACTGAGCGACGGGGACGCGCATCCAAGCGTCCGGGCTTCCAGGCTTCCAGGCACCGGACTGGAGGCTCGTGGCGGCGCCGCCCCGCGCCTCCAGTCCGGTTCACGGCCGCGACTCCAGCCGACGCGGGACGGCTCGGTGCCTCCACCGCACCTGCGCGTCCGCGCCCCGTCGGGGGCATCACCGGGTGATGACCGAACCCTCGCCGCTGGCCACCGCGCCGCTCGGGGTGTCCTTCCGGGTCAGGGACTGGCTCGACCGACACGCATCGTGACGTGCACTTCGCGTTCGTCGGGCCTGGCCGCTTCCCGCCCCCCGCGGCACCTCCCCAGCCCGGCGGCGCAGGATGAACGGACGCACAGACGACCGCGGAGGAGCAGCCATGTCGGACACCAGCAACACCAGCCCCGAGGCCACCGAACCGACGAACGACGAGGACGGCACGGCGAAGTCCGGCGGCCTCGGCGACGACGCGACCATCCCGAACCACCCCGACGGCGTCGCCGCGGGGTTCTCGGAGACCGACTCGCACTTCAACCCGGAGGAAGACCCGAAGCACGAGTGAGCCGGCCGCGGCGGCGGTAGGTTGCGGGCAGGAGGTACCCATGGCCGCCGACGCCCGCACGACCGCCGCCGCGTACACGGTGCGACCACTCGACCCGTCCACCTGGGACGCCTTCGAGGAGCTCTGCGCGTCGAGCGACGGCTACCCGAGCGGGTGCTGGTGCAACGGCATGCACGCGGAAGGTCTCACCCGCGAGGCCGCGGCCAACCGGGAGCGCAAGCGGCGCCGGGTCCTCGACGGGACGACGCACGCCGCGCTCGTCTTCGACGGTGCCGGCGGTGGTGACCAAGACCGCTGCGTGGGTTGGTGCCAGTACGGGCCCGCGGACGAGATCGTGCACATCAAGAACCGTCGACGGTACGACCAGACGCAGGACGGCCCGCCGCCCGACTGGCGCATCGGCTGCAACTACGTCCGCGCTGGACACCGGCGGCAGGGCGTCGCGACGACGGCTCTGCGGGGTGCACTCGACCTCATCGCTGCCGCGGGCGGTGGTCGCGTCGAGGGGTACCCGGAGCCGGCGGGGACAGTGCCGGCCGGGTTCCTGTTCCACGGGGCGCTGTCGACCTTCGAACAGGCCGGGTTCACGCGCGACCGGAGGATCGGCAAGCACCGCTGGGTCGTGACGAGGACGGTCTGGCCGGCTGCACCCGCGATCTGAGGCTGTCAGCCGATGTGCGGGATCAGGGTCGCTCGTCGACGAGCGCGACGAAGCGGCTGCCGATCCCCTCGACCTCGTGACGCGTGAAGCCGGCCGGGGCGTCGGGCGCCTGGTACGGAGCGTGGTAGTCGCACATGAGGTGGTCCCAGTCCGGCCACCACTTCTTCGGGCGGGCCGTCTCCGAGTACCCGCACACGACGCACTCGAGGCGCTGCCAGACCTGCTTCTTCCCGGTACGGTTCGCGCGGGACTGCACGAGCCATGCGGGCGGGTCCTGCTCGATCGCGGCGAGCTCGTCCTCGCTCAGCCGGGCGGGGATGCCGTGGCGGGTCGCCATCTCGAGGGGGATGTCGAGCCGGACGGCGGCCTCACGTCGCGAGAGCATCCGCCAAGGATAGGCCGCGCCGACCTCGCCTGCTGACGCGGGCTCAGTGCCCGTCGATCGCGTGGCACCCGCCGTCGAGGACCCAGCCGGCGGCCGACACCTCGGCGGTGCCGTCGCGCTGCACCGATCCGACGAGGCATCCGCTCATCTCGACCTGCGTCTCGAACTCCACCCGGTCGTCGTACTCGACGATCCAGGGGTCGGCCGCTCCGACGGCGCGGAGGACCTCGGTGACGGCGGTGAGCGTCACCGGTGCGGGGAGCTCCGCGATCCGGCGAGCCGCTTCGGCACGCACGACGGCGAGTTCGGCAGCCGCCTGCGACCCCAGCTCCGTCCGCTCGTGGTGCCGCTTGTTCAGCGAGTACTGCGGCGGGCTGTCCGCACCGGGTCCGGCTCCGTCGCCCGAGGCCGCGTACGTCCCCGCGGCACCGGTGGGACCAGCGGTCGTCGGAGCGGCGGTCCCCACGGACGATCCGACGGTGCGGTCCGTCATCGCGCAGCCAGCCAGCAGACCGAGCGTGAGCACCGCCCCGAGAAGGGCCACAGCCCGTCGTCGTTCCCCCATCCGTGCAGCCTGACAGATCCGGGTTCCCCAGAGGAGGACCGTCACCGCATCGTGACCTGACGGACCGGAGGCGCGTGGCGGCGCCGCCACGCGCCTCCAGGCCGGTGCGCGGACCCCCACCCGATCAGGTGATGACGACCTGCGCGTTCACCAGGATCTCGTGGAGGTCGTCGCGCAGCACCTCGCGAGAGGGCACGTCGATCTTCACGGTCAGCGCGACGCCGGGCCGGGCGAACGCACGGGCGACGGTCGCGGTCCATGTGCCGTCGGCCTGCCCGGCGATCGACAGGAACTGTGCCGTCCCGCCACCGGCCGTGGGCAGGAGCTGCTCCTCGAGTCCCTCGACCGGAGCGCCGGCTGCCCGGAAGAGCTGCTCGGTCGCGGCACGGTCGTCCATCGTCGGGTCGAGGCCGGTGACCCGCTGCTGCGTGACCGTCGCCACGGCGCCGTCGGACCGCGTGTACTCGGTCGACCCGGCACTCGGGTCGGAGCGGGTCAGCTCCCACTCGGGCAGCGAGGACACCGACACGCCGAACGCGGGGAGACGGGTGGACGAGAGCTCCGCCCCGTCCTCGAAGGTCAGGTCCTCCGGCTGCGCTCCGGCCGCGGTGCCGCCGACCCCGTCGGTCGCGTCCGCATCCGCCGTCGGGGTCGGGGTGGCGGTCGGGGTCGGTGCGGCTGTGCGCGTCGCTGCGGTCGCGTCGCCCGCGTCGGTGTCGCTGGTGCTGCAGCCCGTCAGCGCGAGTGCGCCGACGACGAGTGCGGCGCCGATGGTGGTCGTCCTGGACAGCGTCATGGTGTGTTCCCCCTGTGGTCCCCGCCGGGCGCCCCTCGCTCCGGCAGTTCGTCGTCGAGCATACGGAACCGCGCCTGCACGTCGACGACGGCCGGCCTCCTCCGAAGGATGCAGGTCCCCGAGGTGCGTCCTTCCGCCGGTCGTCCACGGCCGCCGTCGTTCCTAGCGTCGGGGGCATGACGAACCTCATCGATCCGGGCGCGGACCGGTCGGGCATCCGGGGCACCATCGCCCGGAACCCCCTCCGCGCGTTCTTCGTGCTCGCCCTCGGTCTGAGCTGGGCTGCGTGGGTGCCGTACATCCTGTCGCCGCACGGCCTCGGGGTGTGGGACATCCACTTCCCCGAGCTCCTCGGGACCGCGCAGTTCACGGGCGTCCTGCCCGGCGCGCTGCTCGGGCCGCTCGGCAGCGCGTTCCTCGTCACGGCGGTCGTGGACGGCCGCCCGGGGCTCCGGCGCTGGGTCGGCCGGCTCTGGCGCTGGCGGGTGTCGTGGCGCTGGTACGCGCTGGCGCTCGTCGGGGTGCCGGCGATCATCGTGGTCTCCGGGCTGCCGCTGTCCGGCGGACAGGTCCAGGCACCGAGTGCCACGGCGCTGCTCATGCTGGTCCCCGGGCTCGTCGTGCAGGTGTTCACCACCGGGCTGTCGGAGGAGCCCGGCTGGCGCGACTTCGCCCTCCCCCGGCTGCAGGACCGCTTCGGCCCGCTCGGCGCTGCCGCCGTCCTCGGGCCGCTGTGGGCGCTCTGGCACATGCCGCTCTACCTCAGCGACTGGGGCGGGTGGCCGGACGCACACTGGACCGAGCCGCTCGTGTTCGCCGCGTTCACGGTCACCTTCAACGTGGTGGTGATCTGGGCGTTCAACCGCACCGGTGAGAGCCTGCCGCTGGTGCTGCTCCTGCACGTCGGCGTGAACAACACGATCTCGACGCTCTGGGCCGACATGTACCCGGGCATGACCGCCGGCACGATGATGCTCGGCCTCACGGCGATCTCGACCGTGGCTGCCGCGGTGCTGCTCGTCGTGACCCGGGGCCGGCTCGGGTACGTCCGCTCGGGCTCGACCGATCTGCCGACGCCGTCCGCCCGCGCCCTCGTAGGATCGAACGATGGCACGCGCTGACGCCCGCACCGACCTCGTCGTCGCGGCGGGGACGGCGATCGTGTCCGTCGGGCTCCTCAGCGGCCTGCCGAGCCTCGATGCCCTCGACCGGCTCGACGAGACCGGCTCGATCGGGACCGGCTCGATCGGGACCGGGTCGTCCGTGTCGGTCGCCGCCGGGACCCCACCGGTCGGCGGCGCCGCCTGGGTGACGCTGGTGATCTCGCTGCTCGTCGCGTCCGCACTGCTGCTCTTCGCACGCAGCGCGCCGCGGACGACCGCGCTCGGCACCGGGATCATCGCGGCCGCAGCGGCCTCCACGCCGAGCGGTGCCTACAGCCTGGTCCTGCTGCCCGTCGCGGTCGCGGTCGTCCTGCTCGGCTCCCGCGAGCCCCTCGCCCGCTCGTGGCCGGCCCTCGTCGGCACGGCCGCGCTCGTCGTCGCGGGGACCGCCGTCAACGACCTCGTCCTGTCCGGTGGCGCCCGCTCGCAGCCGGTCGAGCACCTCGCCACCTCCGTCGGTGCCGGCGTCCTGCAGGCCGTCGGTGCCGTCGGACTCCCGCTCCTCGTCGCCCTGCTCATCCGCTCCCGGCGCGACGTCCGTGCCGCCCGCACGGCTGAGGCGACCGCCGTCGACCGCGAGCAGGACGCCCGCGTCGAGGCCGCGATCGGACGGGAGCGCGCCGCGATGGCCCGGGAGCTCCACGACATCGCCGCGCACCACCTGTCCGGCATCGCCCTGATGTCCGCGGCGATCGACCGGCAGATCGACACCGATCCGGACCGCGCCCACGAGGGTGTCCGCCAGGTCCGGGAGCAGAGCACCGCCGTCCTCGAGGACCTCCGCCGCCTGGTCGGGCTCCTCCGCGAGGACGGTCCCGCCGAACGCGCGGTCGAGACGATCGCGGGCATCGTGGACCTGGTCGAGCGGTCACGTGTGCGGATGCCGGTCGAGCTCGAGGTGCTCGCGTCCGATGACCACCCGCTCGCGGACGGCATCGGACCCCTCGCCCAGCTCGCCGCCTACCGTGCGGTGCAGGAGTCGCTCGCGAACGCGGTGCTGCACGCTCCGGGGGCGTCGTGCACGGTGACGATCGACGACCGCGCTGCGGAGCAGCTCGTCGTCCGCGTCGCGAACGGCGCGCCGACGCTGTCCACCGGGGGCGGGGCCGCCGCCGGCGGCAACGGGCTGCGCGGCATGCGTGAGCGGGCGGACCTGGTCGGGGCGCGCCTCCAGGCCGGTCCGCAGGACGGTGGCGGTTGGCTCGTGGAGCTGACGCTCGGCCGGGAGGCGCCGCTCGCGCCCGCCACGGAGGTGCGGCCGTGATCCGGGTCCTGGTGGCGGACGACCAGCCGCTCGTGCGCGCCGGCGTCGCGGCGCTCCTGGACGCGGAACCGGACATCGAGGTGGTCGCCGTCGCCGCCGACGGCGGCGAAGCGCTCGAACTCGCCCGACGGACCCGTCCGGACGTCGCGTGCCTCGACATCCGCATGCCGGTGCGGAACGGCATCGAGGTGGCCCGGGAGCTCTGCGCCCCCGGGGCAGACCCGGAGGTCGCGGTGCTCGTGCTCACGACGTTCGACCTCGATGACTACGTCTTCGGCGCCCTCGAGGCCGGCGCGTCCGGGTTCCTGCTCAAGGACGCCGAGCCCGACGTCATCACCGGGGCGGTCCGGCAGGTGGCGGCGGGGAACGGCACGCTGGACCAGGCCCTGACCCGCCGGGTGCTCCGCGAGTTCGTGTCGCGCCGGAGCCTCCAGCCGGTGACGGGCGACCGGGCGGACGGGTTGCTCACGGCCCGGGAGCGCGATGTCCTCCTGCTCCTGGCGCAGGGGATGTCGAACGAGGACATCGCGGCCGCGCTCGTCGTCGAGGTCTCGACGGTGAAGTCGCACCTGGCGCGGATGCTCCCGAAGCTCGGGGTGCAGTCGCGGTTGCAGGCCGTGGTCTGGGCGTACCAGAACCGCATCGTGACGGTGCCCGGGTCGTAGCGCCCGGATCGTGGTGCGCGGTCCCGAACGAGGGCCTGACGGACGCGGGCACCCGTGCCTACCATGGTCGCCGATCAGGGACGGCGGAGGGACAGGGCCTCTGCCGGGGAGGAATCATTATGTCCGTCCGGACAACGCCGCGGACCGTCGCGGTCGGCGCACTCGTCGCCGCTGTCGCGCTCGCCGCCGCCGCGCTCGTCGCCGTTGCCCCGCTGGCCGGGACGGCCGCGCCCGCCACCGCTGCGACGCAGGCTCCCGCGACGGTGCCGGTGGCGGGGCCGTCGTGCCCGTCCGGCACGCTGAGCCTCTCGATCATCCGCTCCGGGTGCACGGCGTCGAGCGGCACCGTCCGGTTGTCCGACGGACGCACCTTCGCGGTACCGGCACGCGGAGAGTCCGTGGTCGCGCTGAGCGTCGCCGCGCCGGGGGCCGCCGAGCTGCCCGAGGTCGTGGTCGCGAACACCGGCGGTGCCGGGATCGCGGTCCGGGTCGACGACGCGTGGCAGGGCGCAGCCGCCGCGGTCCGGCAGCAGCGGAGTGCCGACAGCGCGGTGGCCGGCAGCGCCGCGACGACGGGCACGAAGGCGGCGACGTCGACGAAGTGCACGAGCACCGCGAACGTGCAGAACCGGTACCGCTGGTCGAGCCCGGTCCGCTGGTACTACAACGCCACCGGTTCGAAGGGCACGTTCACGCAGTCAGCCCTGCAGAAGGCCGCGAACGCGTGGACGGGGAAGATCACCGCGTGCGGGAAGACCATGACGTCCACCGCGGGGAACACCTACGTGCGCGCTGCCGGGCAGGCCCCGAACGTCACCGCCAAGGGAGGCTGCTCGGCGAGCAGCGGGTACAGCGTCACCGGCTGGGGAGCGCTGCCGGAGAAGACCCTCGGCGTGACGTGCGTCTGGTACGACCAGGACGGTGTCGTGCAGGAGGCCGACCAGCGGTACTCCACGAGGTACGCGTGGTCGTCCACGGCGTCGTGCTCCGGGAACCGCTACGACGTGCAGGCCGTCGCGACGCACGAGTGGGGGCACCTGTACGGGCTCGGCCACGTGGCGACCGGAACCGGCCAGGTGATGGAGGCGGCCGAGGGACCATGCGCCCTCGGGAGCCGCACGCTCGGGCTCGGGGACATGACGGGCATCGCCGCGAAGTACTGACGCGGCCCGGCGCCGTCGTGTCCGCCCGGTGCTGTCGCGTCCGCCCGGTGCTGTCGCGTCCGCCCGCGCTGCGGCGTCCGCCGCCGGGGTGGCCGCTCAGTCGGGCACTGGTTGGTTGGGGGCATGGCTGTGCCCCCGTCCGTCACGGTCGTCGTCCCCGTGCTGGACGACGCGGAGGACCTCCGAGCCTGCCTCGCCGCGCTCGCCCGACAGACCCGGCCGGCCGATGAGGTCGTCGTCGTCGACAACGGCAGTTCCGACGACAGCGTGCGGGTCGCGCTCGACGCCGGAGCACGGGTCGTCCACGAACCCCTGCGCGGGATCGCCGCGGCCGCGAGCGCAGGGTACGACGCCGCCACCGGTGACGTCATCGCCCGCGTCGACGCGGACACGATCGTGCCGGAGGACTGGCTCGCACGCGCGCTCCGGTGGTTCGACGACCCGATCGTGACCGCCGTCACCGGCCCCGGCGAGTTCCGCGACCTCGGGCCGGTCGCCTCGGCCTTCTGGCGGACCATGTACATGCGCGCGTACTTCGTGACGATGACCGCCGCGCTCGGTCGACCACCGCTGTACGGCTCGAACGCGCTGTTCCGCCGGTCGGCCTGGCGCGCCGTACGCCACCGTGTGCACCGGACCGACCCTGGGGTGCACGACGACGTCGACCTCTCGCTCCAGTTCGACCCCCGGTGGCGAACGGTGCTCGACCGCACGCTCGTCGTCACCGTGTCCGGCAGCCCCGTGCGTGACCTCCGGGGGCTGTTCCGGCGGACGCTCAAGGCCCAGCACACCCTGGTGGTGTCGGGACTCCGCGCCGTGCCGCCCGCGCGACTGCTGCGACGCTTCCGGCAGGCGACCCGCCCCGTGCCGACCGGGTCCGTGCCGACCGGGCCCGCGTCGACCGGCGGAAGCACCGAGGCCTCCGCCCGTGCTGCTCCGGAGACCGTCGCCGAGACCGCCGTCGCCGAGTCCGCCGTCGCCGAGTCCGCCGCCGCCGAGGTCCCCGCGTGACCGACGCCCCCGACCTGCGCTGCACGACCCTCAACGTGCGGCGACCGGTCCCGCACCTCCGCCGCGACCACCCGGACGCCTGGGGCAACCGCCGTGGTGCGCTCGCGGCCTTCCTCGACGCCGAACGACCGACGGTACTGGCTGTCCAGGAGGCCGTCCCGACCCAGCTCGACACCGTCCGAGCAGCGCTCGGAACCCGCTGGCGAGCCGTCGTCGCGCCCCGCAGCCGCGCCCGTGCTGCTGAACACGTCGGACTCTTCGTCGACGCCGAGCGGCTGCGCGTGGTGGAGCACCACACCACCGCCCTGTCGCGCCGGCCGGACCGGATCGGTTCCCGGTCCTGGGGCAGCCTCTTCCCGCGCATCGCCGTCAGCGCGGTCCTCGACGACCTCGCCACCGGCGTGCGCTTCACAGCGATCGCCACCCACCTCGACCCGTTCTCGCCGCTCGCGCTCCGGAACGGCGCCCGGCTCGTCGGTGCCTCGGCGCGGCATGCCGGGACCCCCGTCGTGGCCATGGCGGACTGGAACGCGTCGGAGCGATCAGGGGTCGCCCGGGAGCTCGGCACGGCCGGGCTCCTCGACACGTGGGACCTCGCGGAGACGCACGACTCCCCCGCGGTGGGCACGTACACGGACCACCGGCCGCCGAGACCCGGCGGCGCACGTCTCGACCGCGTCTTGGTCCGGCCGGGTGACGGCATCCGCGCGTGGGTCCGGTCGGCCGTGATCACCACGGGAGCACCGGGCAGCCAGGCGTTCTCCGACCACGCCGCCGTCTCCGCCGTCCTCCGCTGGGAGGCCGTGTGAGCACCCGCGCCCTGCTCCGGACCCTCGGTCCGACCTTCCTCCGGCGGCCACGCGGAGCGGAGTGGGCGGCCGACGTCGTCCGGGTGCTCGTGGCGCTGAGCCTGCCGGTCGCGGACATCGGCTGGGGCGCCATCGACCTCGCCGTCGCGATGCTCGCGCTCCTCGGAGCCGTCGTCCCGCGGATGCTCGGGCTCCGACCCGCGTTCGACATCGCGGTCGGGGTGCTCTCGTCCGTCGCCGCGTGGAGCAGCACGCTCGACTGGTACACGACGGTGCTCGGGTGGGACAAGGTCGTGCACGTCGTGCTCGTCGGCCTGCTCGGGGTGCTGCTGTGCATCGTCGCGTCCGACCTGGGCGTGCTGCAGGACGTCCGGACGCTGTCGGTCGCCGCACTCGTCGTGGTGTGCGGGGCCGCGGGCCTGGCGATCGGGTCCGTGTGGGAGATGGGCGAGTGGGTGGGGCACACGTACCTCGACGCGACGATCTTCGTCGGGTACGACGACACGATCGGCGACCTGGCGGCCGACTTCGTCGGCGCGCTCGCCGGTGGCGCGCTCCTCCGCTGGGCGGCGTCCGACCGGCGCACGGTCCAGCCCGGGGACCGCCCTACGATCGGGGGATGACCGACCGCCGCTCCGATCCCTCCGCGGTCTCCGCCCGGCGGCCGGGAGGCCCGTGGCGGGGCCGCACCGTGCCTCCCGTCCGTCTCCTGGGCACCCCGTGAACCGCACCGACCGGCTCTACGCGCTGGTCGAAGCACTCCGTGCGGTCGCGCCGCGACCGCTGAGCGCCCGCCGCCTCGCCGAACGGTTCGAGGTGAGCGTCCGCACGGTCGAGCGTGACCTCTCGGCGCTGCAGCAAGCCGGTGTGCCGATCTGGGCGGAGCCGGGCCGGACGGGCGGGTACTGCCTCGACCGGGAGCACACGCTCGCCCCGCTCGGGCTGACCGTGGACGAGGCGCTCGCCGTCACCGTCGGTCTCGGTGCCCTCGCGACCGGGCCGTTCCGCGACGCGGCCGCGAGCGCCCTCGGGAAGGTGCACGCGGCGACCCGGGACGAGCGGCTCGCGGAGTCCCTCGCCGTCGCGCGGCGGATCGCGTTCCTCGAGCCCGAGGACGACACCCCGGTCGGCGACGTCGTGACCGCAGCACTGCGCTACGGCGAGGTCCTCCGGCTCCGGTACCACGACCGCGACGGCGAGCCGAGCGACCGCGAGGTCGAGCCCCTCGGCTACGTCGTCCGCGACGGCGTCTGGTACCTCGTCGCCTGGTGCCGACTGCGGGGTGCCGTCCGCGCCTTCCGCGCCGGACGGATCGAGTCACTCGACCCCACCGGCGAGCATGCGCCACCGCGACCGTTCCGCGCCGACGAGCTCGACATCCCGCACGGGGTCACCCGGCACGCGGTCGAGGACTGACCGCGCCGTTCGGCGCGTGGCCGGAATCACCGACAGGACGGTGTCGCGGAGCAGCTCCATCCTGCCGACATGGCATTCGCATCGATCCGCATCATCACCGACGACCTCGACCGACTCGTCGACTTCTACGAACAGGTCACCGGCGTCACCGCACACCGACCGGCACCCGTCTTCGCCGAGTTCCGCGGTGACCACGGTCCCGTGCTCGCGATCGGCACCACCGCAACCGTCGCGATGCTCGGCGACCGTGCCCCACGGCCCGGCCGGAACGACTCGGTGCTCGTCGAGTTCGAGGTCGCCGACGTGGACGCCGAGTTCGCGCGGTTGCGTGACCTGCTCGACGACGTCGTCCTCGAACCGACGACGATGCCGTGGGGGAACCGCTCGACGCTGTTCCGCGACCCCGACGGCACCGTCGTGAACCTGTTCAGCCGACCGCGGGACTGACCGGTCGGCCGGCCTTCACGCTCCTGCCGACAGGAACGACGCGATCTCGGTCGACCCGCCGTTGAACCGGAACGTGCGCCCGGCGGTCGCGGGGTCCTCGACGACGTCGGCGACGACGTGCGCGACGTCACCGCGGGGCACCTTCGACGACGAGCCGTCCCAGTCGACGCGGCCCGTCGGCTCGTCGTCGGTGAGGGTGCTCGGCGCGATCACGGTCCACGCGAGCCCGGAGTCGCGGAGCACCGCGTCGGCGACGTACTTCGACTGCGCGTACGCGAAGAAGTCGTCGTCCCGGGGCACGCCGTGGTCGAGCACCGATCCGGACCACGACACCATGACGTACCGGTCGACCCCGGCGCGGGCTGCCGCCTGGACGGTCAGCACCGCGGCGTCCCGGTCGATCGCGTAGGTGCGGTCGGCGGACCCGCCGCCGGCTCCTGCCGACCACACCACGGCGTCGTGCCCGCGGACGAGGTCGGTGAACGACTCGAGGGTCTGCTCCTGGATGTCCGCCACGAGGGGCTCGCCGCCGTGCGCGCGGACGTCCTCGGACTGGTCGGCGTTGCGGATGACGGAGGTGACGGTGTGGCCGCGGTCGCTGAGGATCTTCGTCGCGAGGAGCGCGACCTTCCCGTGACCGCCGAAGAGGATGACGTTGCTCATCATCCGGACGGTACCCGGCGGGCCTCCGTGCGACTCAGCCGCGCTCGACGACGGCACGGAGCTGCCGCAGCCCCTTCTCGAAGTCCGGCCCGACGAGCTTCTCGAGCGGGAAGATCCGGGTCATGACGGTC
This sequence comes from Curtobacterium luteum, assembly GCF_001475545.1. Classification (GTDB taxonomy): domain Bacteria; phylum Actinomycetota; class Actinomycetes; order Actinomycetales; family Microbacteriaceae; genus Curtobacterium; species Curtobacterium luteum_A. The sequence continues at coordinate 31,189 of NZ_LDQC01000014.1, forward strand.
CGCGGGCTCTCCATCCGCCACGTGACGTCGGTGCCGCCAGCCGACGGGACGAGCACGAACCGGGAGACGCTGCTCGACCGGAACGGCTTCGTGAACTCCAGCGCGACGACGACCCCGTCGGGCGTGACCTCGGTGACCCGCATGCTGCCGGCGCCGGCCTTCCGGTTGCCCGACCACGCGTACGTCGCCCCCACGCTCCCGGGCTCGCCGGCGTACTCGCGGTGCAGGTCGGGGTCGGCGCCCTCCCACGGCGACCACCCCTGCCACCGGCTGAGGTCCGCGAGGTGCGGCAGGACGGCGGCGGGCGGGGCCGCGACGTGCTCGTGCCGCTCGACGGTGACCGTGCTCATGCGCCGATCGTAGGAGCACGAGGGCGCTCGCGGTAGGGGCGTGCGTCGGCTGTGTTGCGTCGGCTCTGTCGCGCCGGCTCTGTGTGCGTCGGCTGTGTGGAACGACGTCTCCCAGCACGGGGTGCGTACCGTCACGGGCGGACCACGACGAGTCAGCCAGGAGGAGACACCGATGAGCACCGACCACGAACAGCGAACCCTCGTCCGGACACTCGCGCTGGGCGTCCTGAGCGGTGGCCGCAGCGCCACGCCCCTCGCCGTGCTCGCGCTGAACCACGACAACAAGAAGCTCTCCGGGGCGTGGCAGGACTGGAAGGTCTTCGCGACGCCGCTGGGCCGCGGACTCCTCGTCGCGGGCGCGGTGGGCGAGCTCATCGGGGACAAGCTCCCCGCGACGCCGAGCCGCATCGGCTTCCCGGCGATCCTCGGACGGGTCGCGTCGGGTGCCCTCGCGGGAGCGGCGCTCGGCACGACCGGTCGCCGCAACCTCGTCGTCGAGGGCGCGATCCTCGGCGGTGTCGGCGCGATCGTCGGCAGCTTCGTCGGCTGGGCCGCCCGGAAGGCCGTCGGCGGTGTGACGCACCTGCCGGACCCGGTGGTGGCGCTCGCCGAGGACGCCGCCGTGATCGCCGGCTCCGTGCGGGCCGTCACCGCCGACTGACGCTGCGCTGCGCCGCGTCGCGCTGCGCTGCGCCGCGTCGCGCTGCGCCGCGTCGCGCTGCGCCGCGTCGCGCTGCGCCGCGTCGCGCTGCGTCGCGCTGCGCTGCGTCGCGCTGCGTCGCGCTGCGCTGCGTCGCGCCGTGCGGCCGGCCGGGCCGTGCCGCCGGCCGGCGCCGCGGCGACGCCCGAGACTCGGCCAGGTGGACAGTTTCGCGGCTCGCCTCTCGCGAACGTGTCCGCGAAGCCGAGTCTCGGCACCGGCGGGTCAGCACCGGCGGGTCGGTCCCAGCAGCCGGGAGGCGCGGGGCGGGCCCGCAGCGTGCCTCCAGGCCGGTGGGTGGTGACCGCCTCAGGCGGTTGCGGGCTCTGCAGGCACGGTCGCCTCGGCGCGCCGCCGGTGCGCCGGCATGAACGACACCGCAACGAGCAGCACGAGTGCGATGACCGCGATCGACACGAACACCAGGTGCATCGCCGTCATGAGGCCGGGCCCCTCGGGGGCTCCGGCCGCGTTCAGCTGCACGTGCGCGTTGACGACCGCACCGAACACCGCGACGCCGATCGCCGAGCCCATCGACCGCGCGAACATGTTCGTCCCGGTCACGGCTCCGCGCTCGTCGTGAGCCGCAGACGACTGCGCCGCGATCAGGGTCGGGACGGCCGTGAGGCCCATCCCGGCCCCGACGACGAAGCAGGACACCGCGACGAGCCACACCGACGAGGTCGAGCCGAGCATGATCGTGGCCGCGGCACCGAGCAGCACCAGCGACGACCCGATGAGCGCCGTCACACGGAAGCCCCACCGCAGGTAGAACCGCCCGGCCTGTGAGGCGGAGATCGGCCACCCGAGGGTGAGCGCCGCGAGGGCGAATCCGGCGATCAGCGCCGACGTGCCGAGGACGTCCTGCGCGTAGATCGGGACGTAGGTCGACAGCCCCATCACGATCACGCCGATGACGAGTGACGCGATCGTCGAGGCCGCCACGACGCGGCGCTGCAAGAGTGCGAGCGAGAAGATCGGGTGCGAGGTCCGGAGCTCCACGACGATGAACACCGCGAGGAAGACGACCGCCGCGGCGAAGATGCCGATCGAGGCACCCGAGTCCCACGCCCAAGCCGTTCCGCCCTCGAGCAGCCCGAGCAGCAGCGCGGTGGTCCCGAGCGTGAGCAGCACCGCCCCCGGGTAGTCAATGCGCTGGCGGGGTCCATCCGTCGCGCGCTGTTCCGCGTATGCCCGAACGAGCATGAAGCCCGCGACGAGCGCGAGCGGGACGTTGATCCAGAAGATCCAGCGCCAGGCGCCCAGCTCGCTGAACAGCCCGCCGAGCGTCGGGCCGACCACCGACGAGATGCCCCACACCGACGCGAGGTACCCCTGGGTCTTCGCCCGCTCCTCCAGCGTGTAGATGTCGCTCGTGATCGTCATCGAGATCGGCAGCACGGCACCGGCGCCGAGGCCCTGCACGACCCGGCCTGCGATGAGCGCCGGCATCGACCAGGCGGCACCGCACAGCACCGACCCGAGCAGGAAGAGCCCGATGCCCACGAGGAGCAGACGCTTCCGGCCGAGCACGTCCGCGAGCCGGCCGTAGATCGGCACCGACACCGCTTGGGCGAGCAGGTAGACCGAGAACAGCCACGGGAGCTGCTGGAAGTGTCCGAGGTCCCGAGCGATCGACGTCGACGCGGTGGCGATGATCGTCGAGTCGAGGGCGACCAGCGCAGTCGCGAGCATGAGGGAGAGCAGGATCGGCCCGCGCTCCGAGCGCAGGCCGACACCACCGGATCGTGCAGCCATGCGGGCAGCAAGTCCGTTCCGCGTCGGGACATTCCGCCGTGCAGGAGGTCGGGCCTAGCGTGGCCGTCATGCGCATCGTCGTCATCGGGGCCACCGGCCACATCGGCACCTTCCTCGTCCCGCGTCTCGTGCGGTCCGGCCACGAGGTCGTGGTCGTCACCCGCGGCACCCGTTCCGCCTACGTCGACGCCCCGGAGTGGGAGCGGGTCGAACGGGTCACCGCCGACCGTGAGCAGGAGGACCGCGACGGCACCTTCGGCGCACGGATCGCGGGACTTCGCGCCGACGCGGTGATCGACCTCGTGTGCTTCACAGTCGACAGCGCTCGGGCGATGCTCGACGCCCTCCGCGGGACGGACACGCACCTCGTGCACTGCGGGTCCATCTGGCGCGCGGGCGTCTCGCACGTGCTGCCGATCACCGAGGAGAACGCGACGCCGCCGTTCGGTGAGTACGGCGAACAGAAGGACGCGATCGCTCGACTGTACAAGGAGGAAACCGCTTCAGGCGGTGTCGCGACGACCACCCTGCACCCGGGCCACATCAGCGGTCCGGGCTGGGTGCCGATCGGTCCGCTCGGCAACCTCGACACCTCCGTCATCACCCGTCTCTCGGCGGGCGAGCCGGTGGAGGTCCCGGGCCTCGGTGCCGAGTCGATGGCGCACGTGCACGCCGACGACGTCGCGCAGGCGTTCCAGCTCGCCGTCGAGCACCGGGACACCGCCGTGGGCGAGGACTGCTTCGTCACGGCCCCGACGGCGCTCACCGTCCGTGGGTACGTCCACCTGGTCGCGTCGTGGTTCGGCCAGGAGGCACGGATCGAGTCCGTCACGTGGGACCGGTTCCGCGAGACCACGGCTCCCGACGACGCCGACGCCAGTTGGCAGCACCTGTCACGGTCGCAGGTGTTCAGCCTCGACAAGACGCGGCGGGTGCTCGGCTACGAGCCGGCGTACACGGCCGAGGCGACGGTGCTCGACGCGGTGCGGTGGCTCGTCGACAACGGCGAGGTCGAGGTGGCGCGGCCGCTCGTCGTCTGACGCGCGGACGCGAGTCCCGCTGCCCGGAGCCTCCTGCCGAACGACCGCCGAGTCTCGGCCCCGCGGACACTTCCGCGGTGCTGCGGCGCGAGTTCTGTCCGCCTGGCCGAGTCTCGGCCTCGGCTCAGCCCCGGGACAGCGGGACCGAGACGATGCGGTCGTCGCCGTCCTGCGGGTCCCCGCGGCCGTCGGTGTTGTTCGTCACGAACCAGAGCACGCCGTCGGGTCCGTCGAGCACGGTTCGGATGCGGCCGAAGTCGCCGCCGAACCACACGGTGGACTGCGAGGGCTCGGCGACGGGGACCGCCCGGACCGCCTCGCCCTGCAGGTTCGCCACGAACACCGTGTCGCCGATCACCGCGAGGCCGCTCGGGGACGCATCGCTCGTGGCCCACTGCTGCACGGGGTCGACGAAGCCCTCGCCGGTCCCGCCCGTCCCCTCGAACTCCGGCCACCCGTGGTTCGACCCCTTCTCGACGACGTTGAGCTCGTCCCAGGTGTCCTGGCCGAACTCAGCGGCGAACATCGTGCCGTCCTCGGCCCAGCCCATGCCCTGCACGTTGCGGTGCCCGAGGCTCCACACGTACGAGTCCGGGAACGGGTTCGCAGCAGGCACGTCCCCGTCGGCCGTCATCCGCAGGATCTTGCCCGCGAGGGAGTCACGGTCCTGCGCGTCGGGACCGTTGCCGGCGTCCCCGACGCTCGCGTAGAGCATGCCGTCCGGTCCGAACGCGATGCGACCGCCGTTGTGGATGCCGCTCGACGGCAGCCCGCCGAGGATCGTGGTGGCGTCGCCCAGGCCGTACGACCCCGTGTTGCCGGTGAGTGCGAAGCGTTGGATGCGGTTGCCGTCATCGGCGGTCGAGTACACGTACAGGTCGCCGTCGTGGAGTGCGAGCCCGAGCAGCCCGCCCTCGCCGCCGGACCGGACCCCGGGGACCGTACCGACCTCCCGCGTGCTGCCGTCCGCCGCGAGTTCGAGCACCCTCGCGGAGTCCCGTTCGCTGATGAGTGCCTCGGGGCCGTCGCCGGTGCGGACGACCGACCACGGCGCGTCGAGGCCGGTCACCACGTCGGCGGGCTCGCCGTCCGGGACGAGTGACGACACCGTCGTCGTGGTCGACGGTGTCGGGCTCGACGTGGCGGTGTCCGGCGCTGTTCGGGCCTCGCCGTCGGTGCAGGCCGACAGGACGAGGGCGGTGGCGGCGGCCGCGCCGAGCGCGGACCAGGTGCGGCGGGTGGTCGTGAGCACGGTGTGCCTCCCGGAGTCGGGTCGTGTCCCGATTGCACACGCTCCGGTCGGGAGGAACCTGTACGGGCACTCAGCGCCACCTCTGGTCGGACGGGAGGCGCGTGGCGGCGCCGCCGCGCGCCTCCCGGCCGAGAGGGGGTACGACAGGACCCGCCTCGCTCGGGCACCCGCTGGTTCAGTGGTCGTCGACGGGACCGGATGGTCCCGCCGACGGGCCGCAGCCCGGACACCGTCGTCCCGGAAGGACCACACATGACCACCATCGCGATCGTCGGCGCCGGCAAGGGCCTCGGCGTCGAGACCGCCGCCCGCTTCGCCCGCGAGGGGTTCTCGGTCGCGCTGATCTCGCGCAACCAGGACCGTCTCGACTCCCTCGCCGCGCAGCTCCGCGAGCAGGGCCACACCGCTGCCGGCTTCGCCGCGAACGTCCGTGACGGCGACTCCCTGCGCGCCGCCCTCGAGCGCGCCACCGAGCAGCTCGGCCCGATCGAGGTGCTGCAGTACAGCCCGCTCCCCGCCAAGGAGTACATGCGGCCCGTGCTCGAGACGACCGCGGAGGACCTCGTCGGACCGATCGAGTTCTCGGTCTACGGCTCCGTGAACGCTGTCCGCCAAGTGCTCCCCGGCATGCGGGCGCTCGGCAAGGGGACCATCCTGTTCGTCAACGGCGGCAGCGCGGTCCGACCAGGTGCGCGCGTGACGGGCACGTCGGTGGCCTTCGCCGGCGAGAGTGCCTACGCGCAGCTGCTGCACGACGCCGTCGCCGAGGAGAACGTGCACGTCGCGCAGCTCATCATCCCGTTCGGGATCGACGACGGCCAGGACGACCACTCGGGCGCCGCGGTCGCCGAGCGCCTCTGGACGATGCACACCGAGCGCGGGGCGTTCCGCACCTACGCGGAGCCGCTGCCCGAGTGAGCCGTTCCCAGGGAGTGCGCCGACGCCGCCCCTAGCCTGACGCGGTGGAGCTGGGGGCGTTCGACACGGCGGCGGGCGCTGCGCTGCTGTTCGGCATGCCCGCGGCGGTGCTCTTCGTCGCGGCTGCTCTGCGTCGACTCGGCGTCCCGCGGTGGGTGTGGGGCGTCTTCGCGCTCAGCATCATCGGGGTACTGGTCCTGCTCGACGTGGCGGGCCACGTCCGCTACCCGGTCCCCGACGGCACTCCCATCGGCACGGGGGACTTCGGCCAGTTCGTCGGACTCGCCCTGGGGCGCGTCGGCGTCGCCGTGAACGGCGCGGTCTGCGTCGTGGTCGGCGGGTTCCGCAGACCGGCTCGCCCGTCCCTGCAGGTCTCCGGCCGGGAGGCACGGGTCCTCTCCGGCGCGTACCTCGGCCTGGCAGCGGCGCTCGTCGTGCCCGTGGTCTCGTGGTCGTCCGGCCTCGGTTTGCCCTCCCCGCTCCTGACGGTGCCGCTCCTGGCCGTCGGGGTCGGGCTCTTCGTGCTCGCACTCGCGCTGCGGTTGCGGCGGCTGGGGCTGCTCCCCGAGGACGACCGGCCCTCCGTGGTCTCGCTCTGGCCCGCCGACGCGGTCGTCGGCGTCCTGCTGACCGCGCTGCTCGTGGGCGCGGTCGGTTCGCTCGGCGGTGGCGCGCCCGACCGGGTGCGGACCGTGCCGGACGCGGAGGACCGGCGGGACGCCTCGGCCACACCCGACCCGGACTGGCCGGGCCCGGTCCCGACCGAGCACACGACGCTCGACGCCACTGCCGTGGAGTCGGGCACGAGGGCTGCGCTGGCCGACTCGGTCCGGTGGGCGGGGCCGCTCGACGACCTCTCGTCACCGACTCCCGCGCGTGCCTCCGCGCCGGGGGTGTCCCTGACCGAGGAACGCTGCGACGGCGGCGTCCGGTGGACGGGTTCGCTCGTGCTCCCGTCGGTGGCACCGCAGGACGTCGCCGGCGCCGTGCAGCGCGGGTGGGAACGGTCCGGCTACGCCGTCGTGGACCGAGCGATGGGCACGGACTTCCTGATGCCGATGGCGGATGCGCTCCCGGTGCGCCGCATGAGCCTCGGCGGCGGGCAGGACGGCGTGCACGTCGACGTGGAGTCGTTCTGCGTCCCGCGCTGAGCGCCCGTCGCTGACCGTTCCGCGTGGACTGGGTCAGCGTGCGGCGGCCTCGATCGCGTCCGCCATGTCCTGGGCGACGCGGACGTTCGCGGCGGCCGTGGGGTGGATCCCGTCGGGGGTCGTCCCCGGCTCGTACGCGCCGTCGGACGTCCGGATGGCCGTGAACGGGTCGACGTAGGACCACCCGTGCTCCTGGGCCTCGGCGCGGAGCTCCCGGCTGAGGACGAGCTGACCGGCGCGTCGGTCGGCGCCCCAGAGGCTCGTCGTGCGGTCCGACGGCGGCCCGGCGACGACCAGCACGTGGTGCGCGTCGACCTTCCGGACGACGGCGTCGACGTTCGCGGTGATCCGTCCGACCGGGACGGCCTGGTTGACGTCGTTCGTCCCGAGCTCGACGACGAGGACGTCGGCGTCCGGGACCGGTCCGATCTCGTGCAGGACCTGGTCGGAGCGGTACCCGCTGTGCGCGTAGCCGCCGACGGCGTGGAGGTCGGGGTCGCCCTCGAGCTGGTGCAGCCACGAGTCCGGTCGCGCCGTGATGGAGTCGCCGGCGTACGCGAAGGTGACGGCGTCGGCTGAGTGCTCCGTGTCGAGCGCTCCGCGGACCACCTGGTCCGGCGTCCGCCGGAGTGCGGCGTCCTGCCGGAGCACGGCGTCCTTCTGCACGATCGTTTCCTGGTGGGCGGCGACCGCTCCGTCGGCCGCCGCGGCGTGGGCGGTGGCGATGACGACGGCTCCGGTGCCGACGAGGGCGGCGGAGGCGATGATGCTCATGAGGACCACGAGGTGGCTGGTGCGGGACACGACTACAGGTATCTCGCGGAACGGCTCGGAACACCAGGCCCCAGACCTGGGGAATCGTCGCGGTGACTGTGGCTTCTCGCACCCGTTCGAGGGAGCGACTCAGTGAGCACGTCGCACCGCCAGGCGTCGACCACGACCTGCGGTGAGCCACGTCCCGGCCGTCACGAGCACGGGCAGGCCGATCGCGAGCAGCGCCAGCACGGGCCAGTCGGCCACGAACGGCATGTGGCTGACACCGGGTGGCGTCTCCCCGAACCGCAGGGTCAGCGCCCGGATCGGGAGGAGTCCCAGCACGGTGCCGATCACCGCACCGACCGACGTGAGGATCGCCGCCTGCCAGGCCGTCGTCCGTCGGCGGAGGCGTGGCGCGGCCCCGATCGCGTCGAGCACCTCGTCGTCACGACGGCCGTCCGCACGAGCGAGACCGATCGCGACCGCGGTGGCACCGATGGTCACGGCCGCAGCGAGGGCGAGTGCCAGTGCCCGGACCGGTGCACTGGCGTCGATGGGGCCGGCCTCGTAGGAGAAGCTCGGTGCCGACGCCTCCGCACGTGCCGAGCCGCCGTAGCTCTGCCACGCCGAGGCCAGCTCGCCGACCTGCTCGGGCGAGACGTCGCCGTCGAGCCGCGTGACGAGGAGGCCGTCCACCGCGGGCACCCGGTAGCGCTCGGCCGTCGCCTTCGTCATGAAGACGCCGATCTGGATCGGCGGGTCCTGCTCGTCGAGGACCGCGGGGATCGTCGTCGTCGCGTCGGGGTGGTCGG
>NZ_LDQC01000140.1 GCF_001475545.1 Curtobacterium luteum
CTGCCCGGCACGCCCGAATCGGCCGGGCAAGCCTGGTTCAGCCAGGCACGCCCGAATCCGCCAGGCACGCCCGAATCCGCCAGGCACGCCCGGATCGACCAGGCACGCCCGGATCGACCAGGCACGCCCGAGTCGACGAAGCACGCCCGGGTCAACGGGGCTGTGCGCCGCGTGCGCGATCTGACCGTGGATGCCCGTTCTTTCCCACACCGTGTGCGATGGCAGGCGAGATCGGGCATCCCTGGCGGAAACGATCGACCAGGCACGCCCGAATCCGCCAGGCACGCCCGAATCGGCCAGGCACGCCCGGTCGACCAGGCACGCCCAATTCCGCCAGGCACGCCCGGATCGGCCAGGCACGCCCGGTCTGGTCGAGTGCGCGAGGGTCACGGAGCGTCCGGACCCACGACGGACGGGAGGCACGGTGCCAGCCGGTACCGTGCCTCCCGTCCGCTCCGAGCGCGTCAGCGCACGCGCACCAGCGCGGTCGCGACCGTGCCGGTCTGCACGCCGGTGAAGGTGAGCGTCGTGGTGCCGCGCTCGGCGCGCCACCTGGTGTACGCGGTGCCGTTCACCAGGTCGAGGGTGCCGAGGTCGGTGTCACCGAGATGCACGCGCACCTGGCGGTCACCGGCGAACCGGCTGCCCGTGACCGTGACGCGCTCGCCGCGGCGCGGCGACCGGTCGGACACGTCGACCCGTGCGCCGCGGCTGAGCGCGGCGACGTCCTCCGACAGGCCGAGGCCGTCGCGGATCGTGAAGAACGTGTCGGTCTGGTCGGAGAGCCCGACGACGTTCGCGGCGCCGGGGCCGTACGCGGCGATGCGGACCTGCGTGCCGGTGTGCTGCTGCGAGCCGCCGGCCGCCGCGGTGCCGTACGAGACCTTCATCGTGGTGCCGTCAGCCGTCACGAGCGCGGTGGAGAGCGCTGCCGGCGGAGTGTTGTCCACGATCTGGCTCGAGTGGGCGTGGTCGGCGGTCGCGATCACGAGCGTGTTGCCGTCCCGCTTCGCGAACGCGAGCGCGGCCTGCACGGCCTCGTCGAAGTCGATCGTCTCACCGATCTGACCGCAGGCGTCGGCGGCGTGGTCCTGCTTGTCGATGCTGGCGCCCTCGACCTGGAGGAAGAAGCCCTTCTTCGCGTGCTTCCGCTGCAGGAGGTCGATCGACTTGTTCGTCAGCGATGCGAGCGAGAGCCCGGTGTCGAGGCGTGCCGGGTTCGGCGTGCAGCGGGTCGGGGCGGCGTCGGCTCCACCGACGGTCGCGGTGGTCGGGGCGTACCGCGTCGGGAAGTTGCCCGGGGTGAAGAGCCCGAGGAGCGGTGCCTCCTGGTCGGCTCTCCGCACCGCGGCGAGCCCGGCTGCGTCGTCGACGAGCTGGTAGCCGCGCTCGTCGGCCTGCTCGAAGAGGGTCTTGCCCTCCCACTGGCCGGCCTTCGCGGTCTGCTGGAAGCTCGCGGAGCCGCCTCCGAGGGTGACGTCCGGGCGGGTGCTCAGCAGCTGCTCGCTGATCGAGCCGAGACCACCGGCCTGCAGGGCGTCGGCGCCGCAGGCCGCGCTGTCGGGGCCGTAGCAGGAACGCGAGCCGACGTGTGCGACCTGGACCGCCGGGGTGGCGTCCTGGATCTCGGCCGTGGAGACGTCGCCGGTCGTGTAGCCGTTCGCCTTCGCGAGCTCGAGGAGCGACTGCTGGGGCGTCCCGTCGATGTCGACCGAGACGGCGCCGTCGTACGTCTTGGTCCCGGTCGCCCAGGCGCTGCCGGACGCGGCCGAGTCGGTGACGAAGTCCGGCTTGCCCTTGTTCGCGCCGTCCTTGACGAGCGAGTACGTGGTGTACGAGCCGGTCATCGGGAGGGCGTCGAGGCCGGGGAGCCGGCCGGCGGCGCCGTACTGGTAGTTGCGCGCCACCGTGATCTCGGAGTCGCCCATCCCGTCGCCGATGAGCAGGATGACGTTCTTCGCGCCGGCGTTCTGGATCGCCTGGCGGACGTTCCGGGTCTGGTCGCCGTGGTGCCGGACGGCGCCGCCGTGCTGGTTCAGCGCGAGCTGGGCGACGGCCTCGGCCGTGCCTGGCAGTGCGACGGCGCCGATGATGACGGCGGCGCCGAGCGCGAGCGCCGCGCGACGTCGCGTGGACGTGTGCTGCATGGTGTGGATCCCCTCTGGACGTGCCCCGAACGGGTGCCGTCAGAGGATGTCTGTGCAGCGGTACAGGCTCGTGAACGCGCCACGACCGGCAGGTGAACGACCACGCGCGGCGGACCGTACGCCGCGCTCAGCCGCCGAGTTCGACCTGTTGGCCGGCGTCATCGAGGTCGAGCTGGACGACCGACCGGGCTCGTTCGACCCAGGGGCTCTCGGCGCACCCGATCCAGAGCGCCGTGCACGGCTCGCTGCCCGCGACGCACCACTCCGCCGCCCAACCGACGACGGCGTCGGCCAGTGCCTCACCGCGGTCGGCGAAGACGAGCGAGGCGATCCGGGACGGCCGGCCACTCCGGACGAGCCAGGTGACGCTCACACGGGGCGGTGCCGGCAGGATGCGGACCTCGTCCTCGAGCGCGACCTCGACGAACACCTGCCCGTACGCGGTGTCCGGCAGCTCCAGGAGCTGGCGGTGGATCTCGGGCAGGTCGTCGGCGCAGCCCGCGAGGAGCACGTGCTCGACGGGCTGCTGCCGGTTCCTGGTCATCGGAACACCGTAGGGCTCGAGCTCGTTCACGACAAGGGGTCCGTCGGGACCCGGGTCACGGCGGGACCGAGTTCGTGGGCGAGGAAGGACCACATCCACTCGAGCGCGACCGAGTTCGTCAGTCCGGGAACCCCCTGCTGGATCTGCGTCGCGACGCCGTCGCTGTACGCCGCGAGCTTGAGGGCGACGGTCTCCGGCCGCGCCGTCGCCGCGAACACGCCGGACTCCGTGCCGCGCCGGAGGACCCGGACGAGGCAGGCCTCCCAGACGCGGATGCGCTCGGCGTACTCGGCAGCGACCTCGGGTCGACGGACGACCGCGGTCCAGTAGTCCGACCAGACACGCCAGTGCTCGCGGACCTCCTGCCGCTCGGCGAACAGCGGTTCGACGAGCATCCGGACGGCCCGCACCGGGTCGGGTTCGGCGTCGACGGCCTCGACGATCGCGCCGTAGAAGCGTTCGGTCTCGAGCACGACGACCTCGTTGAGGATCTCGGCGACGCTGGCGAAGTGGTACGTGACGGTCCCGACGGACACCCCTGCCTCGGCGGCGATGTCGCGGAGACCGGTGGCCCCGACGCCGCGGCGGACGATGACCTCGCGGGCGGCCTCGACGATCATCGCCCGCCGGACCTCGGGCCGCTGCCGGGCCCGGGTCCGGTGTCCACCCGTCGCCGGAGCGCCCGACGCCGCGCCCGGGGCC
>NZ_LDQC01000141.1 GCF_001475545.1 Curtobacterium luteum
GTACGCCCGGAAACACCAGGCATCCCGCGCGCTTTGGGAAGGAACGCGCTTCCTCCACAACGTCCGGTCCGGGAGGCCCGTCCACAGACCTCCTGGACGGCACCTCTGTGAGCGGGTCGCGCGGGCAATCTGCCGTGCATGAACGAACCGCTGCCGATCCTCCGAGCGTCCGCCATGCACGAGGCCGGCGCCGATGCCACCACCCTGCGCCGACGAACCAGCGCGCACAGACCGTACCGGCTCGTCCGCGTCGGGCCCAACGCCTTCGTGCACGGGGCGCGATGGGACGCTGCGGGCCCTCGACAGCGCTACGTCACACGCGTGTACGCCAGGCTCGGTCGCATCGGGGTCCGCGCAACGGCATCGCACGAGTCAGCAGCAGCGCTCCACGGCCTCCCCGTGCTCCACGGCTGGGACGTCCCGGTGCACGCCACGGTGCCGACGTCGATGTACCGCGGACGGACCGCGGCGCTGGTGTTGCACTCGCGCGCCGTGACCGACGCCGATCGGATCGAGGTCCGGGGCATCCACACGACGACGCTGGCGCGGACCGTCGCGGACATCGCACTCGCCGGCGACTTCCGCGCCGGCGTGGTCGTCGCCGACGCGGCACTCCGGGGCGGTTGCGCCCGCGCACCGATCTGCGCCGCGGTGGGGCCGACGGCACGGAGCCGCGCCCTCGCCACGTCCGTCATCGACTTCGCGGATGCCCGCTCCGGTTCACCCGCTGAGTCCCTCGCGCGTGTGGTGTTCCGGGAACTCGGGCTCCCCGCCCCGGTCCTCCAGCAGCCGTTCGTCATCGGAGGGCATCGGTACGAGGTCGACTTCTGGTTCCCCGAGCAGGGCGTGGTGGTCGAGGCCGATGGTCTCGCGAAGTACACGCAGGCGCGGTACCGGAACGGCCGCACACAGGAACAGGTGATCCTCGACGAGAAACGCCGTCACGAGGCCCTGCTCACCGCCCCCGCGGTCCGGACGATCATCCGGCTGGAGTGGCGCGACCTCTTCGACCTCGACACGCTGACCCGCCGCCTCCGCATCGCAGGTCTGCCGTGCCTCCTCCGCCCGGTCCGGAGCGCCCGCGACGTGAGACGGTGAAGCGGCACAGGCAGCCGTCACTACCGTGGCGCGCATGGCCGTCACGGAGATCTGGCTCGTCCGCCATGGGGAATCGGAGGCGAACGTCGCCGCCGCCCGCGCCGAGGCCGAAGGCGCGGACGTCATCGATGTTCGGCACCGGGACGCGGACGTCCCGCTGAGCCCGCTCGGGGAACGGCAGTCCCGAGCGCTCGGTACGGAGCTCGCCGATCGCGGACTCGACGACGTGTCCGTCGCCCTCTGGGTGTCGCCGTACCACCGCGCGCAGCAGACCATCGCGATCGCCCTCGAGCACGCCGGACTCCGGGAACCGCCCCGCCGCACCGACGAGCGGCTCCGGGATCGTGAGCTCGGTGTCCTCGACCTCCTCACCCGGCAGGGCGTCCGCGACCGCTACCCCGACGAGGAGCGCCGGCGCGAGTGGCTCGGCAAGTACTACCACCGTCCCGCGGGTGGCGAGTCCTGGGCGGACGTGATGCTCCGGCTCCGGTCGGTCCTCGCAGACGTCGACCGGCTGGACGACACCGAGCGGCTGGTCGTCGCCGCGCACGACGCCGTCGTCATGCTGACGGTCGCTGTCTGCCTCGACCTCGACGAACCCGCCCTCATGGAGTTCGCCAGGACGCACACCGTGGCGAACGCCTCCCTCACCCGGCTGCGACGTGACGACGGGCGGAGCCCGTGGTCGCTCGAGGAGTTCTCCTCGGTCGGCCACCTCGACGACGACGAGGTCACCGAACACGGCGGCCGGAAGGACGACGCCCGTGTCCACTGACCCGATCACCCCCAACTTCCTCCGCGACTGGACCCTCCCCGAGCCCGGCGCCGGCAAGTACGGCCGCGGGCAGGTCCTCGTCGTCGGTGGTGCCGCACGGACCCCCGGTGCCGCGGTCCTGTCGGCGCTCGCCGCACTCCGGGTCGGAGCCGGCCGGCTCACCCTCGCGGTGGCGCGGAGTGTCGCACCCCAGGTCGCGGTGGCCGTGCCCGAGTCCGGCGTCGAGCCGCTCGACGAGGACCCCGACGGGCACGTCGCCGTCGGGGCCGGCGAGGGCATCGCTGCCGTGGCGGCGGCCGCGGACGCGGTGCTCGTCGGACCCGGACTGGACGAGCCCGAAGGAACGCGTGACCTCGTGGCCTCGCTCGCGCGGACCGTCGGCCCCGAGACCCTCGTCGTCCTCGACGCATTCGCACTGGGCGTCGCGGCGGACCTCCGACAGGAACTCGAACCACTGCGTGGGCGTCTCGTGATGACCCCGAACTCCGGTGAGGCCGAACGGCTGCTCGGCCGCAGCTGCGGCGATGACACCGTGGCCGACGCCGTCGAGATCGCGGAGCGCTTCGGAGCGGTCGTGGCGCTCGGCGACGCGATCGCGACCCCCGGCGGGCGGACGTGGCTCAAGGGGACCGGGTCCGGCGGTCTCGGGACGAGCGGCAGCGGTGACGTGCTCTCTGGCGCGATCGTCGGGCTGCTGGCGCGGGGAGCCGACCCGGCCCAGGCGGTCGCGTGGTCGTCGTACGTGCACGCCGCCGCGGGGGACCGGCTGGCCGTGCAGGTCGGTCCGCTCGGCTACGTCGCGAGCGAGCTCGTCGCGGAGATCCCGCACGTGCTGGTCGAACTCGGGGCCTGACACGCCTGCAGCCCCGTCGCCGGGACGTCCGACAACCGCTCGTTCTTTCCCATCGCGGTTGGCGTGGCTGGTGGAACCGGGCATTCCTGGCGGGAAAGAACGACCAGGCATGCCCGGTTCGACCAGGTATGCCCGGAAGGACCAGCCGCGCCCGCGCCCGCGCCCGCGCCGCGCCCGCGCCCCCCGCTACCCCCGCAAGGAATCCGCGGCCTTCGCGACCCGGCGCTCCCGGGTCTCCGGTGTCTTCGCCTGGAGCACCGGGTCGACGAGGGCGCGCTGCCGTGAGTTCGAGAGCGCCTCGAACGCCGCGCGCACCCCGGCCGCGTCGAGCGCAGCGCCGAGGTCGTCCGGCACGTCGACGGTCCGGGGCAGCGTGTCCACGTCGATCGTGACCTCGACGGTGTCCCCGGCTGCGATGCCCGCGGCCTCCCGGTGCTCAGCCGACAGCGGGATGAGCGACTGTGCCCCCATGACCCCGACGGCCGACCGGTAGGAGTAGCCGCCGTCCAGCGTGACGACCACCGGCGGACGCTTCCCGGCGCCGAGCGCCTCGATGACCTCGGGCGGGACCGGGAGCCCGGTGGCCGTCTTCCGTGCCTGCAGGACCGTCGTCGTGAACCGCATGGCGCGAGCCAACCACCGGAGCGCGCACTCCGCAAGAGCAAGTGTTCGACCCCCGTTCACCGAGCCGATCCGGACCGGAAACCGGCCCCGGCCATCCTCGTCACCGACCGAGTCGCACAGTCGTGCGGAACGGACCCCCGACCCGGAAGGCACACCCCGTGCAGCACAAGCGCACCCTCGCCGGCATCGCCCTCGCGGCAGCCGCCATCGTCACCCTCGCCGGTTGTTCGGCGACGAGCAGCGCGTCCCCGAAGGACGACTCCGACTGGAAGACCGCGACGAGCGCCCAGTCCGCCGGCGGCATGGACGCCCTCGTGAAGGCTGCCAAGGCCGAGGGCCAGCTCAACGTCATCGCGCTGCCGCCGTCGTGGGCGAACTACGGCAAGATCATCGACGGCTTCACCGCGAAGTACGGCATCAAGGTCAACTCCGCGAACCCGAACGGGTCGAGCGCCGACGAGGTCGCCGCCGTGAAGTCGCAGAAGGGCCAGTCGACCGCCCCCGACGTCCTGGACCTCGGCAACGCCGTCCTGCAGCAGAACCTCGACCTGCTCGCGGACTACAAGGTCGCGAACTGGTCCGACATCCCCGAGTCGCTCAAGGACGCGGACGGCGCGTGGACGCGCGACTACACGGGCCTGATGTCGATCGGCTACGACTCCTCGAAGATCACCACCGCTCCGAAGGACCTGAACGACCTGCTCGGTTCCGAGTACAAGGGCAAGGTCTCGATCGCCGGCGACCCGACGCAGGCGAACCAGGCCGCGAGTGCGGTGTACCTCGCCGCCCTCGAGAACGGCGGATCGGCCGACGACATCACGAAGGGCGTCGAGTACTTCGG
>NZ_LDQC01000142.1 GCF_001475545.1 Curtobacterium luteum
TGTATGAGGTAGTGCGGAAGGGGTACGACGACGTGACCGGCCTCGGGGCGGTGTCGTTCAGCGGACTGACGCAGGTGGCCCGCCGGTAGCGCGCGTCGCGTCCTCGACGGACGCCGAGACGGACCGGAGGCCCGGTGCCAGCTGGCACCGGGCCTCCGGTCCGTCTCCGGCGCGCGGGACGCGCGGGACGCGACGCGTCAGCGCCACCAGGCCGGGAACGACAGCGTGATCGTCTGGACGAGCGACTTCCGCGACCGGCGCGGGCCGGCGAGCCACGCCTCGATCGCGCCGACGAACCCCTGGGCGACGAACCCGGCCGCGACGTCGTCGAGGAGTTCGGGCCGGCCCTCGGCCGGGAGCTCCCGGATGTGCTGCGCGCTCGACACCGTGAAGTGGTCGACGAGGAGACGGTGCAGCGAACCGTCCTCCGGGTCCGGCAGGGCCTTGCCGTAGATCTCCTTGTACGACACGACGTGCTCGACCACGGCGTCGATGCCGCGGCGGGTGATGGCCTCGAGCTCGTCCGGCGCCGCACCGCGCTCGAACGCCGCGCGACGGGCAGCGGCGTCGTCGTCACGGATGCGGTCGAGCTCCGGCGTGAGCACGTCGGCGAGCAGCGACCCGGGGGAGACCGCGTGTGAGTAGAACGTCGCACGGTTGATGCCCGCTGCGCGCGTGACGTCGGCGACGGTGATGCGCGACACGGGACGATCGGCGGCGAGGCGCAGGATCGCCTCGCGCAGGGCCGCGGTCGTGTGCAGGATCCGGGCGTCCACCACGACACCCACCCCCTTCCTGTCCAGATCGCCCGGTCCGCCGGGCAGTCCGAACGTACCGCATGTCAGGTGACGCACAGGTGCGGTTAGGATGGTTCCGCGGCCGAATCGATTCGACCCGGCTCCGCCTTCCTCCTCCCACCACCCCTCCTCACGTCGAAGGACCCTGCTCGTGACCGCGCCCGCCACCACCGGTTCGCTCCGCGTCGTCCTGCACCCGGGGGACTCGCTCTCCCGTGGGCAGCGCCTCGTCTACGTCTTCGTCCTGGGTGCCCTCACCGCGCTCGGGCCGTTCACCATCGACCTGTACCTGCCGGCGTTCCCCGCGCTCAAGGAGCAGTTCAGCGTCACCGACGGCGCCGTGCAGCTGACGCTCACCGCCACGACACTCGGCTTCGCGATCGGTCAGCTGCTCGTGGGTCCGTGGAGCGACAAGGTCGGCCGTCGTCTCCCGCTCATCGTCGCCACGAGCCTGCACGTGCTCGCGTCGATCGGGGCCGCGACCGCACCCGACATCGAGTTGCTCGGAGTGTTCCGCGTGCTCCAGGGCATGGGGGCCGCAGCCGGCGGTGTGGTCGCGATGGCGACGGTCCGCGACCTCTTCGGCGGCAAACCGCTCGTCCGGATGCTGTCCCGCCTCGCGATGGTGAACGGCCTCGCGCCGATCCTCGCCCCGCTCATCGGGTCGCAGATGCTCCGGTTCACGAGCTGGCGCGGGATCTTCGTCTTCCTCGCCTGCTACGGCCTCGCCGTCGTGATCGCCTCCCTGCTGCTCATCGTCGAGACCCTGCCGCCGGCACGTCGGCACGAGGCGGGACACTCGAGTGTCGGGCAGCGGTACCGGGCGCTCTTCTCCGACCGGATCTTCGTCGGCGTCGCACTGATCGGCGCGATGGTGTTCAGCGGGCTGTTCTCGTACCTCAGCGCGTCGCCGTTCCTCTTCCAGCAGGTGTACGACCTCAATGCGCAGCAGTACGGTCTGCTCTTCGCGGTGAACTCGATCGGTGTCGTGCTCGGCGTGCAGATCTCGTCCCGCATCGCCCAGCGTGTCGGCCCGCAGTGGATCCTCGCGTGCTCGACCGCCACGCTGTTCCTCGCGGCCGTGGCGATCATCGTGCTCGACCTGCTCGGCGCCGGGCTCGTCGGGGTGCTCGTGCCGCTGTGGTTCTTCATCGCCGCCTGCGGGTTCTCGTTCCCGCTCGTGCAGGTGATCGGCCTCGCCGCCCACGGCAAGGAGGCCGGTACCGCAGCGTCCCTCCTCGGCGCCCTGAACTTCGGTGTGGCCGGGCTCATCTCGCCGATCGTCGGCTGGCTCGGCATCACCACCGCGGCACCGATGGCGGCCGTCATGGCCTGCACGTCGGCCGTGGCGATCACCCTGCTCTGGGTGGTCGTGCGGCCCCGCACGGTGCCGGCGCTCTCGCACTGACAGGCGGCACGGCGGCTGCTCCGCACGCTGTCGGACGACGTGACCGCGGTCGGACGACGTCGACCGTGTCGTCCGACCGCGATGCGGGGCGAGCACCGAACCGACTCGCGCTCCCGTTCGTATGCTGAGCGCATGAGCGACGCGGTGGAGCAGGCCCGGGCGGCGGCAGCGGCGGCGAAGGCCGCGGCGGACGAAGCGCGGCGGCTCGCCGACGAGGCGGCCGCACGGGCTGAGGAACTCGCGGCAGCGCTCGCGGCGTCGGCGCCCGCGACGCCCGAGGAGGCGACGCCCGACGCGTCAGCGGCCGACACGGCCCAGGCCGCGGACGGCGCGGCGGCGCCCACCGCTGCCGACGCACCCGACCCAGCACCCGGTGACGGCCCGGCCGTCGCGACCACCGACGGGCCGCCAGCGGCGTCAGGGACCGGCACCGTGCCTCCCGGCAGTGCGCCGGCGGCCGCACCCGACGACGCGGCGGGACCGCTCGGACCGGACGCCTTGTCGGCGGTCCGTGACGGCTACCAGGTGACCGGCAGCGCCCTCGAGCTCGGCGCCCTCGTGAACGGCGAGGCGTTGCCCGACGTGCAGGTGCGCATCCCGCTCGGCATGCTCAACCGGCACGGCCTCGTGGCGGGTGCGACGGGCACGGGCAAGACCCGCACGCTCCAGCTGCTCGCCGAGCAGATCGCCGCGAACGGCGTCCCCGTGTTCGCCGCCGACGTCAAGGGTGACCTGTCCGGCCTCGCTGTGCCCGGTACGAGCAGCGAGAAGCTCCTCGCCCGCACCGCCGGCATCGGGCAGGACTGGCAGGCCGTCGCGAGCGAGGCGGAGTTCTACAGCCTCGGCGGGCAGGGTACGGGCGTCCCGATCCGCGCAACCGTGTCCGGGTTCGGCCCGCTGCTGCTGTCGAAGGTGCTCGGGCTGAACGAGACGCAGGAGTCCTCGCTCGGGCTCGTCTTCCACTACGCCGAACAGGCCGGGCTGCCGCTCGTCGACCTCTCGGACCTCCGGAGCGTCCTGACGTTCCTCGTCAGCGACGACGGCAAGGAGGAACTGGCCGAGCTCGGCGGCCTGTCGAAGCAGACGACCGGCGTGATCCTCCGCGAACTCATCACCTTCGCCGACCAGGGTGCCGACCAGTTCTTCGGCGTGCCGGAGATCGACACGCAGGTGTTCCTCAGGACGGCCGCCGACGGACGTGGTGTGGTCAGCCTGCTCGAGGTCCCGGGCGTCCAGGACCAGCCGCAGGTGTTCTCGACGTTCCTGATGTGGCTCCTCGCGGACCTCTTCAACGAGCTCCCGGAGGTCGGCGACCAGGACAAGCCGAAGCTCGTGTTCTTCTTCGACGAGGCGCACCTGCTGTTCAACGGTGCGTCGAAGGACTTCACCGACCAGATCGTGCGCACCGTCCGGCTGATCCGGTCGAAGGGCGTCGGCATCTTCTTCGTGACGCAGACCCCGAAGGACGTCCCGAACGACGTGCTCGCGCAGCTCGGCTCGCGCATTCAGCACCAGCTGCGGGCACACACGCCGGACGACGCGAAGGCGCTCCGGGCGACGGTCTCGACGTACCCGTCGAGCGACTACGACCTCGGCGAGGTCCTCACCTCGCTCGCGACCGGCGAGGCGATCGTCACGGTCATGAACGAGAAAGGCGCGCCGACCCCCGTGGCGTGGACCCGACTGCGGGCTCCGCAGGGATCGATGGACCCGATGCCGACCGCCGACCTGGAGGCCCGGGTGCAGTCGTCGCCGCTCCTCGCCACCTACGGCACCCGCGTCGACCCCGACTCGGCCCACGAGATGCTCGCACGCCGCATGGAGGCGGCGGCCGCGGACGCGGCGGCAGCGGACGCGGCGAAGGCCGCAGCCGTGGCAGCCGCTGAGGCCGAGAAGGAGGCTGCGCGGGCGCAGGCGGCCGCGGCGAAGGAGGCGGCCGCGAAGGCGAAGCAGGAGGAGCGCGACCGGGCTGCGGCGCAGAAGGAGTACGAGCAGGCGCAGCGCGAGTTCGAACGGGCCGAGCGGGCTGCCGAGGCGCGGCGGTCGGGGCGGTCGAGCACGCGGACGACGGCGTCACGGAAGGCGAACGACCCCCTGTCGGACCTGCTCGGGTCCGGGCTCGGGCGGACGATCGCCAAGGAGGTCGTGCAGGGCATCTTCTCGACGCTGCGTCGGCGCCGCTGAGGGCCGGGTCACCAGCTGGGCGGGGGTCCTGCGCGTCGGGCGTCCTGCGCGTCGGGCGCGCAGCGCGGCGGGCGGGCTGCGCGTCGGGCGTGCTGCGCGTCGGGCGGGTTCCGCGTCGCGTCAGGCGGCGATGAGGCCGGCGGTCTCGACGACGAGGAGGCCGCCGATGACGAGGACCGCGAGCAGCCCGATCACGAGGAACGCCCGCGAGCGCTCGTACCACGCTCGGCTCGTGGGCCAGCGCCGCGCGAACTCGCGGGTGGTCATCGGCTTGGGCTCCTCGGTGACGGTCACACCGAGCTCGTCGACGATGCGGTCGAGCCCGGCGTCGCCCCACACGTCACCGCGCAACCGGAAGAGGTGTTCGCCGTCGGCGGCGAACGCCACGAGTTCGCGGACGGACCGTTCGACCGATGCGCCGTAGGTCTCGACGAGCAGGATCCGGTCGACCGCGTCGCGAGGGATCCGACGACTCGAGGAGAGCACGCCGCGCACGTCGACCGTGGTGGCGTCGACGCCGACGTAGGCCGTCCCGAGCCGGACGACCGCCGCACCCACGACGACGGCGAGGAGCGCGACGATCAAGGCCATGAGTGCCCACAGCCGGAACGGGAAGGACACCCACACGAGGGCGACGGCGAGGGGGACCGCGGAGAAGGCGATGCTGAGCGCGGTCGAGCGGACGAGCGCGCTGCGGGGACGGACGACGACGTCGTAGGTCCGGGAGCGCGGTCGCACCGCCGCCTGCGCAGTCATGTCCCCCACGTCGGATCCTCCTGTGATGCGGGCACAGCGGATGACGCTGCCGAGCGACGCCCCTGCCGCTCGTGTCCCGTGGCGCCCCGTCCCGGGGACGCCGTCCGGTCAGCATAGGCGACCGACGGGTATCGTGGACAGCCCGTTCCACCCCGCGGCGGCGTGTCGTGGCCACCGTGCGCGGATCGGGGTTCGGGGCGGTCCACCAAGAGGGGGACCGAGGGTCACGCGTACGATCCGGGAACGACGACGGCGCGAGACCTGGTCGGTCTCGCGCCGTCGTGCTGGTGCTGGCGGAGGATAGGGGATTCGAACCCCTGAGGGCTTGCACCCAACACGCTTTCCAAGCGTGCGCCATAGGCCACTAGGCGAATCCTCCAGGCGCCACCTCGCGGTGACGACACCCCATGGTACAGGTCCGCGAGGGTGTGGATGACCACGCACATCCACAGATGGGAATCCGCCCGGATGTCGCCACACGACCGACGGCTACCCTGGATCCGTGTCGACCCGCATCTACATCACGTCCGCAGAGGGGCACACGGGCAAGAGCACCGTCGCCCTCGGAGTCCTCGAGACGCTCGCCCGCACGGTCGGCCGGGTGGGCGTGTTCCGGCCGGTGGCGCGGTCCGTGCACGAGCCGGACTACGTGCTCGAACTGCTGCTCCAGCACACCGCGGTCGGCATCTCCTACGACGACGCGGTCGGGGTCACCTACGACGACGTGCACGCCGACCCGGATGCCGCGGTCGCGACGATCCTCCGGCGCTTCGCCCAGGTCGAGCAGCAGTGCGACGCGGTCGTGGTCCTCGGATCGGACTACACCGACGTGGGCAGCCCCACCGAGCTGTCGTTCAACGCCAAGGTCGCGACGAACCTCGGCGCTCCCGTGCTCCTCGTGCTCGGTGGACGCGACTCCGCCGATCGCGGCGCCAGGACTCCCGAGGCGATGGCCCAGGTGGCGGACGTCACGACGAGCGAGCTCCGGGCGGCACACGCGCAGCTCCTCGGCGTCGTCGTGAACCGGGCGGACCCCGACCGCCTCACCGAGATCGTGTCGAGCGTCGGCGCCGCCGTGCACGACGACCACGCCGGTGTCCCGGTCTGGGCGATCCCGGAGGACCCGGTGCTGGTGGCGCCGACGGTCCGTGCCCTGCTCGAGGCGACCGACGCCACCCTGGTCCGGGGCGACGAGGCCCTGCTCGACCGTGAAGCCCTGGGCACCGTCGTCGCCGGGATGAGCATGGAGAACGTGCTGCCCCGGCTGATCGAGGGCGGCATCGTCGTCGTCCCCGGGGACCGCAGCGACGTCCTCATCGCGATGCTGCTCGCGAACCAGTCCGAGACGTTCCCGAGCCTCGCCGGGGTGATCCTCAACGGCGGGTTCGAGACGGCACCGCAGATCTCGCGGCTGCTCGAGGGCTTGTCGAGCTCGCTGCCGATCGCCCAGAACGCCCTCGGCACGTACGACACGGCGCTCCGCATCACGCAGACCCGGGGCCGGCTCGCTGCCGACTCGCCGCGCAAGGCCGACCTCGCGCTCGCCCTGTTCGAGCAGCACGTCGACGCCGACGAACTCCGCGACCGGCTCCAGGTCACGCCGTCCGGTGTGGTCACGCCGCTCATGTTCGAGCACGGCCTCCTCGACCGAGCGCGTGGGTACGGCAAGCACATCGTCCTGCCCGAGGGTGACGACGACCGCATCCTCCGGGCGGCATCGACGCTGCTCGCGCGTCAGGTCTGCCGGATCACGATCCTCGGCGAACCGGCAGCCATCCGGACGCGGGCGACCGAGCTCGGGCTCGACCTCGAGCAGGCGCAGCTGCTCAGCCCGTTCGACCCCGAGCTCCGAGAGCGCTTCGCCGAGGAGTACGCCCGGCTCCGGGCGCACAAGGGCATGTCGGTCGAACTCGCACGCGACACCGTCACCGACGTCTCCTACTTCGGCACGCTCATGGTGCAGCTCGGCCTCGCCGACGGCATGGTCTCCGGGGCGAAGCACACCACCGCGCACACCATCCGGCCGTCGTTCGAGATCATCAAGACCCGCCCCGAGACGTCGATCGTGTCGAGCGTGTTCCTCATGGCCCTCGCCGACCGGGTGCTCGTCTACGGCGACTGTGCCGTGATCCCGGACCCGACGAGCGAGCAGCTCGCCGACATCGCGATCTCCTCGGCCGAGACCGCGACGCAGTTCGGCATCGACCCCCGGGTCGCGATGCTCAGCTACTCGACGGGCGACAGCGGCTCCGGAGCAGACGTGGACAAGGTGCGTGCGGGCACGGCGTTCGTCCGGGAGCGCCGCCCGGACCTCCTCGTCGAGGGCCCGATCCAGTACGACGCGGCCGCCGACCCGACGGTCGCGAGCGCGAAGATGCCCGACTCGCCGGTGGCGGGCAAGGCGACGGTGTTCATCTTCCCCGACCTCAACACGGGCAACAACACGTACAAGGCCGTGCAGCGTTCCGCCGGAGCGGTCGCGATCGGCCCGGTCCTCCAGGGCCTCCGCAAGCCCATCAACGACCTCTCCCGCGGTGCGCTCGTCAGCGACATCGTCAACACCGTCGCGATCACGGCCATCCAGGCCGGCACCTCGTCCGAGGCCGCCTGACCCGGCCGACCGAACCCGGCCAGCCACCTGCGCGACGTGCGCCGACTGACCACCACGCACCGCGCCTCCAGTCCGAACCGAAAGGCACCACCGAAGTGACCGCAGCCCTCGTCGTGAACTCCGGATCGAGTTCGTTCAAGTACCAGCTCATCGAGCTCGACGACGAGCGGACCCTCGCGTCCGGCCTCGTCGAACGCATCGGCGAGTCCGCCGGGGCCTGGAAGCACACGAACGCGATCACGGGGGAGTCCTCCTCGAACGACTCCGCGTCGGTGCCCGACCACGCCGCGGGGTTCCAGGCGATGCTCGACGCCTTCGGGAAGGTCGGCCCGTCGTTCGAGGAACACCCGCCGGCAGTCGTCGGGCACCGCGTCGTGCACGGTGGTACCACCTTCGACGCCGCCACCGTCGTCACCGCCGAGGTCGAGCAGCAGATCGAGGACCTGTCGTCCCTCGCGCCACTGCACAACCCGGCGAACCTCGAGGGCATCCGCGCGGCGAAGCAGGTCTTCGCGGACGTGCCGCACGTCGCCGTGTTCGACACCGCGTTCCACCAGACGATGCCCCCGCACGCGTACACCTACGCGATCCCGTCCGACCTCGCAGAGCGGTACGGGATCCGCCGCTACGGCATGCACGGCACCAGCCACAAGTACGTCTCCGAGCAGGCAGCGGCGTTCCTCGCCCGACCGCTGTCGGAGCTCAAGACGATCGTGCTGCACCTCGGCAACGGGGCCTCCGCGGCGGCGATCGACGGCGGGCGGTCGATCGAGACCTCGATGGGCCTCACCCCGCTCGAGGGCCTCGTGATGGGTACCCGCTCCGGCGACCTCGACCCCGCGGTCCTCGTGCACCTCCACCGCGAGGCCGGGCTCGACTTCGACGAACTCGACGACATCCTCAACAAGCGCTCCGGCCTGCTCGGGCTCACCGGCAACGGTGACATGCGCGACGTGCAGGACGCGGCGTCCAAGGGCGACGAGGTCGCCGAGGCGGCGCTCGCCGTGTACCGGCACCGCATCCGCCGGTACGTCGGCGCCTACACGGCGCAGCTCGGCGGGCTCGACGCGGTCGTCTTCACCGCCGGGGTGGGGGAGAACAACGCCCTGCTCCGCCGGCGTGTGCTCGCCGGGCTCGAGCACCTCGGCATCGAGGTCGACGCGGACCGCAACGAGCTCGCCTCGCGCGAGGCCCGGCGCATCTCCACCGACGCCTCACGTGTCGCGGTGCTCGTCATCCCGACGAACGAGGAGCTCGAGATCGCCCGGCAGTCGGCCGCGGTCGCGCTGTAGCGCCGCGGCGCCGGAGGGCCGGCAGTGCGACGTCGTGCCCGGTGCCCGTACAGCCGGGCGGCGGCGCGCGTCAGCCGAGCGCTGCGAGCGCTGCCGGGATCGGGGTGTTCCCGCTCGTGACCTCGAACTGCACCCCCACCGCCAGGTCGTCCACGAGTGCGTGCACGACGAGCGCCGCCACGTCCCCGCGGGGGATCGAGCCGCGCGGGACCGTCCGGCCGACGTCGACCGTGCCCTGCGGCGGGGTGTCGAGGAGTGCGCCGGGGCGGATGATCGTCCACCGCAGGTTGCGGGCACGGATGTTCGCGTCGGCCTCGGACTTCGCCCGCAGGTAGACCTGGAAGACGTCGGCGTCGTCCTGGGCGGGGACGACGGCGCGCTCGGGGTCGTAGCGGTCCGCCGCCATCGCGGAGATCATCACGTAGCGCTGCACACCGAGGCGTTCCGCGGCGTCGGCGAGCAGGAGCGCTGCGTCCCGGTCGACGCTGAGCTTCCGTTCGGCGCCGCTGTTCGGGCCGGCACCCGCGGCGAACACGACCGCGTCGACACCGCGGAGCCGCAGCGCGAGCTCGTCGTCGTCGAGCTGCTCCAGGTCGGCCACGAGCGCGGTGGCCCCTTGCTGCTCGACGTCCGGGACGTGGGCGGGGTTCCTGACGATCGAGACGGCGTCGTGTCCGGCATCGGTCAGCTGGCGAGCGAGGAGCAGGGCGATCTGTCCGTGGCCCCCGGCGATGGCGATCTTCATGTGTCCGATACTGCCCGTGACGTCCGGTAGACTTTCGGAGGCTCCTCACGTGACGCCATCCAGGCCAACTCCCCCAGGGCGGAAACGCAGCAAGGGTAACCGGGCTCTGGCGGGTGCGTGGGGAGTCTTTTCGTGTCTGCCCGGCGGGTGACCGGGGCTGTGTCTTCTCGGTGCGGGGTGCGT
>NZ_LDQC01000143.1 GCF_001475545.1 Curtobacterium luteum
GCTTCGGGGCGGGAGCTCGCGCTCCTGCACCTTCAAGAAGCCCTTCGGGTCAGCCATCGGTCGCCTCCGTGGTGTTCGTGTGCCCTGTCCGTTCCACCGACTGGTCCTGGTCAGCCATTGGTCGCCTCCAAGATGCGGTTCCAGACGACGTCGCCGTCGGGGTCGAGCCCCTCGTCCACGGCCTGCTGCCGGGTCGCGAGGACCGCCGCGTAGTCACGCGGCAGCACCTTCACGAAGCCGCTCAGGTCGCCGGACTCGAGGAGTTCGGCCGCGACCGTCGAACCGGTCTCGTCGCGGTGTCGCTCGAGCAGGTCCGTGACGATCTCGACGTCCGCGCTGTCGAGCGGCCCGAGGCGCAGCTCCCCGCTCGCGAGGGCGTCCTGGTTGACGTCCTCGTCACGGAGGCCGAGCACGTACGCCGTCCCCCCGGACATGCCGGCGCCGAGGTTGCGACCGGTCTCGCCGAGGATGAGCGCGAGTCCGCCGGTCATGTACTCGAGAGCGTGGTCGCCCACACCCTCGACGACCGCGGTCGCCCCGGAGTTCCGGACCAGGAAGCGCTCCCCCACGATCCCGCGGATGAACATGCTGCCCTGGGTGGCGCCGTACCCGATGACGTTGCCGGCGATGACGTTCTCGGCGGCGTCGAACGCGGACTCGGCGTCCGGTCGGACGATGACCTCCCCGCCGGACAACCCCTTGCCGACGTAGTCGTTGCTGTCACCGACGAGCCGGAGCGTCACGCCCGCGGGCAGGAACGCACCGAGTGACTGCCCCGCGGAACCACGGAGGGTGATGTCGATCGACCCGGCGGGCAGGCCGTGTTCGCCGTGCCGGATGGTCACCTCGTGTCCGAGCATCGTCCCGACCGCACGCTCCGTGTTGCGGATCGGGAGGTCGAGCGCGACCGAGCCGCCGTGCTCGAGGACGTCGGCGGTGCGCTGGATCAGCTCGACGTCGAAGTGCTCGTCGAGCTCGTGGTCCTGGTCGCGGAGGTGGCGGCGCGCCTCGTCCGACGGGAAGGACGGACCCTGCAGCACGGGGCCGAGGTCGAGGCCGGACGCCTTCCAGTGCTGTACGGCGCGGTCGACGTCGAGCACGTCCGCCTGGCCGATCGCCTCGTCGAGCGACCGGAACCCGAGCTCGGCGAGGAGCTCGCGGACCTCCTGTGCGATGAACTCGAAGAAGTTCACGACGTACTCCGCTTTGCCGGAGAACCGGGCCCGGAGCTCCGGGTTCTGCGTCGCGACGCCGACGGGGCAGGTGTCGAGGTGGCACACCCGCATCAGGATGCAGCCCTCGACGACGAGCGGTGCGGTCGCGAAACCGTACTCCTCGGCGCCCAGCAACGCGGCCACGACGACGTCGCGCCCGGTCTTCATCTGCCCGTCGACCTGCACCACGACACGGTCGCGCATGCCGTTGAGCATGAGCGTCTGCTGGGTCTCGGCGAGGCCGATCTCCCACGGGGTGCCGGCGTGCTTCAGCGAGTTGAGCGGGGACGCGCCCGTGCCGCCGTCGTGGCCGGACACGAGGACGACGTCTGCGAGGGCCTTCGTCACCCCGGCAGCGACCGCGCCGATCCCGGACTGGCTCACGAGCTTGACGTGCACGCGCGCGGACGGGTTCGCCCGCTTCACGTCGAAGATCAGCTGCTTGAGGTCCTCGATGGAGTAGATGTCGTGGTGCGGCGGCGGCGAGATGAGTCCGACGCCGGCGGTCGCGTGCCGGGTCCGGGCGACCCACGGGTACACCTTCTGCGGGGGCAGCTGCCCGCCCTCGCCGGGCTTGGCGCCCTGGGCCATCTTGAGCTGGATGTCGGTCGCGTGGGTCAGGTACATGCTCGTCACGCCGAAGCGACCGGACGCGACCTGCTTGATCGCGCTGCGTCGCTCCGGGTCGAGCAGGCGTTCGACGTCCTCGCCGCCCTCACCCGTGTTCGACCGGGCACCGAGACGGTTCATCGCGATCGCGAGGGTCTCGTGGGCCTCCTGCGAGATCGACCCGTACGACATGGCACCCGTGTTGAACCGCTTGACGATCGACTCGATCGGCTCGACCTCGTCGAGCGGCACCGGCTGGCGGGCACCGTCCTTGAAGCGGAACAGCCCGCGGAGCGTCATCAGCGCCTCGGACTGGTCGTCCACGGCCTTCGAGTACTCCCGGAAGATGTCGTACCGGCGGGCGCGCGTGGCATGCTGCAGCCGGAACACCGTGTCCGGGTTGAAGAGGTGCGGCGGACCCTCGCGCCGCCACTGGTACTCGCCGCCGGTCTGCAGCCGCTCGTGCGAGAGCACCGCGCCGTCCTGCGGGTACGCCTGGGCGTGCCGCTCGGCGTTCTCGCGGGCGATCACGTCGATGTCGACGCCGCCGAGGATCGAGGACGTGCCCGTGAAGTAGCGGTCGACGAACTCCTGGGACAGGCCGACCGCCTCGAACGCCTGGGCGCCCGCGTAGCTGGACACCGT
The DNA here is from genome assembly GCF_001475545.1 of Curtobacterium luteum. Taxonomy (GTDB): domain Bacteria; phylum Actinomycetota; class Actinomycetes; order Actinomycetales; family Microbacteriaceae; genus Curtobacterium; species Curtobacterium luteum_A. The sequence continues at coordinate 2,469 of NZ_LDQC01000143.1, forward strand.
CGAGATGCCCATCTTCGACATGATCTTCAGCACGCCCTTGCCGAGCGCCTTGATGACGTTCCGGACGGCCTGCTCCGGGCTGAGACCCGTGATCATGCCCGCGCGGACGAGGTTCTCGCAGGTCTCCATCGCCAGGTACGGATTGATCGCCGAGGCACCGTACCCGATGAGGGTGGCGACGTGGTGGACCTCTCGGACGTCGCCGGCCTCGACGATCAGACCGACCTTCATGCGCTGCTCGGTGCGGATGAGGTGGTGGTGCACGGCCGCGAGCAGCAGGAGGCTCGGCACCGGTGCGTTCTCGGCGTTGCCGTCTCGGTCGGACAGCACGATGAACTGCTTGCCCGACTCGATGGCGGCGTCCACCTCGGCGCAGACCGCGTCGATGCGCTTCTGCATGGCGGCCTCGCCGTCGTCGACCCGGTACAGGCCCCTGATCGTGACGGTGAGGTGCCGCCCCGACGCGGTCTCGAAGTGCTGGATCTTCGCGAGCTCGTCGTTGTCGATGACCGGGAAGCCGAGCACGATCTGCTTGGCGTGCTCCGGGCCGGCGGACAGGAGGTTGCGCTCCGGACCGAGACCCATGCCCATCGAGGTGATGACCTGCTCGCGGATGGAGTCGAGCGGCGGGTTCGTCACCTGCGCGAACTGCTGCGTGAAGTAGTCGAAGAGCAGTCGCGGACGCTGGGACAGCACCGCGATCGGCGTGTCCGAACCCATCGCGCCGAGCGGCTCCGCGCCCGTCTGCGCCATCGGACGGAGGAGGATCCGGACCTCTTCCTCGGTGTAGCCGAACGCACGCTGTCGTCGGGTGACCGAGGCGGGCGTGTGCACGATGTGCTCGCGCTCCGGCAGGTCCGTCAGGTTGATCCGACCGGACTCGAGCCACTCGCTCCACGGGCCCGAGGCCGCGAGGGAGCGCTTCACCTCGTCGTCCTCGATGATGCGGCCCGCCTCGGTGTCGACGAGGAACATCCGACCCGGACGGAGTCGGCCCTTGCGGACGACCTTCGCGGCCGGGACGTCGATGACGCCGGTCTCCGAGCCCATGACGATGAGGCCGTCGTCGGTGACGAGGAACCGCCCGGGGCGCAGGCCGTTCCGGTCGAGGGTCGCACCGACGAGGGTGCCGTCGGTGAAGGTGATCGCGGCGGGGCCGTCCCACGGCTCCATGAGCATCGAGTGGTACTCGTAGAAGGCCCGGAGCTCCGGGTCCATGCCGGTCTGGTTCTCCCAGGCCTCCGGCACCATCATCGACACGGCGTGCGGCAGCGACCGCCCGGTCAGGCTGAGGAGCTCGAGGACCTCGTCGAACGAGGCAGAGTCGCTCGCCCCGGGGCTGACGATCGGCAGCAGCGGCGCCATGTCGCCGAGCAGCTCGCTCTCCAGCTGCGACTGCCGCGCCCGCATCCAGTTGCGGTTGCCGCGGACGGTGTTGATCTCGCCGTTGTGCGCGAGCGTGCGGAACGGCTGCGCGAGCGGCCACGACGGGAACGTGTTCGTCGAGTACCGCGAGTGCACGATCGCGAGCTTCGATGCGAAGCGCTCGTCGCTGAGGTCGGGGTAGAACGGCTCGAGCTGCAGCGTCGTGACCATGCCCTTGTAGACCATGGTGCGGCTCGACAGCGACATGAAGTAGACCTCGAGGCCGTGCTCGGCACGCTTGCGGAGGCGGAACGCCTGCCGGTCGAGTGCGATGCCGCTCCAGGCCGCTCCGTGCACGTCGTGCCGGTTCGACGCCACGAACAGCTGCGCGAACGCGGGCATGGCGGCACGGGCCAGCGTGCCGAGGACCTCCGGGCGCACCGGGACCTCACGCCAGCCGAGGACACGCAAGCCCTCTTCACGGGCGATCCGCTCGACGGCGCCCTGCACGCGGTGACGGTCGTCCTCGTCGAGGGGCAGGTAGGCGGTCCCGACGGCGTACTCCCCCGCCGCGGGGAGGTCGAACGGCACCTCGTCGCGCAGGAAGGCGTCCGGCACCTGGCAGAGGATGCCCGCGCCGTCTCCCGTCCCGGCGTCCGAGCCGACGGCGCCGCGGTGCTCGAGGTTGCGGAGCGCGCCGAGCGCAGCGTCGACGATGTCGTGTCCGGCGGTGCCGCGGAGCGTCGCGACCATCGCGAGGCCGCAGGCGTCCTTCTCGTTCGCCGGGTCGTACATGCCGGTGGCGTCGGGGACGGCCGAGAACCGGCGGTGCGGGGGCAGGAGCGACGACGCGGTGCTGCGCGTCTGGTCTGGCTGGTGCGCCATGGGGAACCGTCCTCACGAGGATGGGAACAGGGACAGCGGTGGCCCGGTGGTGCGTTCCGCCCGGACGGGCGGGACAGGTGCCCGTCCGTGCCGACGGCGGGTTGCACCGTCGGCACGGGTGGTGTTGCGCCCGGTTCGTGGCGGGCGGTGGTCGATCGGCCTCCGGTCCGGCGCGCTCGGAGCTCGATGTGGGGCGCTGAGCGCTAGGACCGGGTGGTGCCGACCGGGTCGGCGGCGACGGCTGCAGGCTCGTCGTCGTGCTCCGACCAGGTGTCGTCCGAGTCTACATCGGCGCGCGCGTCGGGCCCGCGACCCGGCAGGTAGGGCGAGGGCTCCTTGCCGGTGTGCCGACGCGACTGCACCACGAAGATGATGACGCCGAGCAGGACCGCCGCGAGGGCCATCCACACATTGGTGCGGACACCGAAGAAGGTCTCGCTCGTGTCGACGCGGATCGACTCGAGCACCGAGCGGCCCGCGCCGTACCAGATCAGGTAGAGCGCCATGACCTTGCCCCACTGGAGCGTGAACCGGCGCGCCAGGAAGAGGATGACCAGCACGCCGAGCACGTTCCAGATGATCTCGTAGAGGAACGTCGGCTGGAAGAGGGTGCCCTCCGGCAGGCCCTTCGGGTACGCAGCGTTGGTCGACTCGATCTCGAGGCCCCACGGCAGGCTCGTCGGCATGCCGAACAGCTCGTGGTTGAAGTAGTTGCCGAAGCGGCCGAACGCCTGTGCGAGCAGGACGCCCGGAGCGATCGCGTCGATGAAGGTCGTGAAGCGCAGGCCGACCTGGCGGCAACCGATGAACGCGCCGAGGGAGCCGAGGATGAGCGCGCCGAAGATGGCGAGCCCGCCCTCCCAGATGTAGAGGAACGACCACGGGTCACGACCGGGCCCGAAGTAGTCGCTGACGTGGGTGAACACGTGGAAGAGGCGGCCACCGATGATGCCGGCGGGGACGGCCCAGATCGCGATGTCGATGATGATCCACCGCTCGACACCCCGGGCGTTGAGCCGGTGGTTCGCCATCACGACCGCCACGACGATGCCGATGAGGATGCAGATCGCGTACGCGTGGATGCGGAAGTCGAGCGGCAGCGACCAGCCGAACGCGTCGCGGAGCCAGGCGGTCACGTCGAAGTACTGCCAGGCGGTGCTCGGGCTCGGGATGCTCAGGAGGGGCATGGAGGTGCGGTCGCCTTTCGGTGCGTGCTGGCCGGGCCGCCGTCCGGCACGGCCCCGATCACTGTAGCGCGGACCACCGGCCCGCCAGGACCGCTGGAGGCGGTCCTGTGGAAATCGTGACGGTCGGGGCGTTCCGTGGGGAACACGGACCGGAGGCCCGGAGCACGTGACCGACGTGGGTCACGTGATCCGGGCCTCCGGTCCGGTACTGCTGCGGTCGGGCCGCGGCGCGCCGGTGCGTCAGCGGCGTTGCGCGCCGCTCGTGAGGTCCGCTGCGCGGTCCGCGACGCCCTGCACACCGAGGTCGGCGAGGGCCCGGACGAACGCGGACCCGACGATCGCGCCGTCGGCGTACTCGAGGACCTCGGCGACCTGGTCGGCCGTCGAGACGCCGAGGCCGACGCACGTCCGCTCGACCCCGGCGTCCCGCAGCCGGGACACGACCGTCCGCGCGGCAGCGTCCACGCCGAGTCGCGCCCCGGTGACGCCCATCGTCGACACCGCGTACACGAACCCGCGGCTCGACTCGACCGCCTGGTGCATGCGGGCGTCGGTGGAGGACGGCGCCGCGAGGAAGACGCGGTCGAGGTGGGTGCGCTCCGAGGCGTCCATCCATTCTCGGGCCTCGTCCGGGATGAGGTCCGGCGTGATGAGTCCGGACGCTCCGGCGGCGACGAGGTCGTCCGCGAACCGGTCGACGCCGTAGCGCAGCACCGGGTTCCAGTACGTCATGACGAGCACCGGCACGTCGGCTCGGCTCGTGATCTGGTCGACCGCGTCGAAAACCTGCGCGACCTTGAAGCCGTTGGCGAGGCTCTCCTCTGCGGCGCGCTGGATGACCGGACCGTCCATCACCGGGTCGGAGTACGGCAGGCCGAGCTCGATGACGTCCACACCGTTCTCGGCGAGGGCGACCGCCGCGTCGACGCTGGTCTGCAGATCCGGGAAGCCGGCGGGCAGGTAGCCGACGACGGCACCCGAGCGCTCGGCGTTGGCCGTGTCGATCGTCGACGCGACCGAGGTGTTCGTGTTCGTGCTCACAGCTGGACCGCGTTCTCGTCGAGGATGCCGAAGTAGCGACTGGCGGACGCCACGTCCTTGTCGCCACGGCCGGACAGGTTGACCAGGATGACCCCGTCGGGGCCGAGCTCCTTGCCGAGCTTGATCGCGCCGGCGAGGGCGTGCGACGACTCGATCGCGGGGAGGATGCCCTCCGTGCGGCTGAGGAGTCGGAACGCCTCCATCGCCTCGGCGTCGGTGATGGGCTCGTACTTCGCCCGGCCGATCGCCGCGAGGTGGGCGTGCTGTGGTCCGACGCTCGGGTAGTCGAGCCCGGCGGAGATGCTGTGGCTCTCGATCGTCTGCCCGTCCTCGTCCTGCATGAGGTAGGACTTCGTGCCCTGGAGGACGCCGGTCCGGCCGAGCGAGATGCTCGCGGCGTGGCGACCGGTCTCGATGCCGTCACCGCCCGCCTCGTACCCGTACAGGGCGACGGACTCGTCGTCGAGGAACGCGTCGAAGATGCCCATCGCGTTCGACCCGCCGCCGACGCAGGCGGCCACCGCGTCGGGCAGCCGGCCGACCTTGTCGAGGACCTGCTGCCGGGCCTCGTCCCCGATCACCTTGTGGAACTCGCGCACCATCTCCGGGAACGGGTGCGGCCCCGCGACGGTCCCGAGCAGGTAGTGCGTGTGGTCGACGTTCGCCACCCAGTCGCGGAGCGCGTCGTTGATGGCGTCCTTGAGCGTGCGGGAGCCGGTCTCGACCGGGATCACCTCGGCACCGAGCAGTCGCATGCGTGCGACGTTGAGCGCCTGCCGCTCGGTGTCGACCGCGCCCATGTAGACGACGCAGTCCATGCCGAACAGCGCCGCGGCCGTTGCGGTGGCGACGCCGTGCTGGCCCGCGCCGGTCTCGGCGATGAGGCGGGTCTTGCCGAGCCGCTTCGCGACGAGCGCCTGGCCGAGCACGTTGTTGATCTTGTGCGAGCCGGTGTGGTTGAGGTCCTCGCGCTTGAGGATGATCCGGGCGCCTCCGGCGTGCTTCGCGAACCGCGGCACCTCGGTGATGATCGACGGGCGCCCGGTGTAGTCGCGCTGCAGGTCGTCGAGTTCCTGCCGGAACGCCGGGTCCGCCCAGGCCTCGCGGAAGGCCGCCTCGAGCTCGTCGAGCGCCAGGACGAGCGACTCGGGGACGAAGCGTCCGCCGAAGTCGCCGAAGTACGGGCCGTGCTGTTCGCGGAGCGAGGTCACGATGTGCCTTTCGTGATGGGTCCGGGATGCCGGAC
>NZ_LDQC01000144.1 GCF_001475545.1 Curtobacterium luteum
TCGTCGTCGGCACCCTCGCCCGCGGCGTGGTCGCCACCGTCCTCGGTCTCGCCCTCTGGGCCGCGGCGCCGGCGCTCATCGGGTGGCAGCCGACCACGGTCATGACCGGGTCGATGGAGCCCCGGCTCGTCCCCGGTGACGTCGTCGTCTCCCGTCCGGTGCCGCCGGCCGAGGTCCGGCCGGGCAGGATCCTGCTCGCAGACGACCCCGACCAGCCCGGCCACCTGCGGATGCACCGCTACGTCGAGGAGGGACCGAACGGCACCCTCGTCACGAAGGGTGACGCCAACCCGCAGGCCGACTCGACGCCGCTCGAGCCGGCCGCCGTGCACGGGGTGGCGTTCCTCCGGATCCCGTTCGTCGCCGCGCCGATCACCTGGCTCCGCGACGGCGAGTGGGCCCGGTCGGGGCTGCTCGGCCTCGGCTTCGCGGCCGTCCTCGCGCTCTGCGCCGTGGACGGGTCGCTCCGTCGCCTCGCCGCCGGCGACGACGGCGCGGACGAGGACGTGGACGACCAGGACGGCGATGGTCGCGGTCCGTCGCGACCAGGGGACGACCTGGAGGCGCGGGGCGGGCCCGCACCGTCCCTCCCGGCCGGTCGCGGCACGACCGTCACCCGTCGCTCGCTCCGGCGACGCGCTCGGCGGGGTCGGCGGGTGCGCCTGGGTGGCGCGGCTGCCGTGGTCGTGCTGGCCGTCGGTCTCGGGACCCTGCTGTCCCCGTCGGCGGTGGCGGAGCCGTTCTCGCGCACGACGAGTTCGACGTCGACCTACGGAGCCGGGACGCCGGTGAGCGTGTCCGACCTGTCCTGCGCGCCCGCCTCGGCCACCAGCGTCACGATCTCCTGGTCGTACCCACCGACGACGGACATCGGCGTGCCGACCTCGTTCGACCTCATGGACGGGACCACCCGGGTCGCGACCGCGCCCGGGACGGCGTCGTCCCTCGTCTACAGCGGGAGCGGTCTGCTCGCGCTCGGGACGGTCGACCTCCGCATCCGCACGAACCTCGGTGGGTCGTGGACCGTGCCGAGCTCGCAGTCGGTCAAGGTCCGGGTCCTCTCCCTGGCCGGGTCGGGCTCCGCGGGCTGCGGCTGATCCCTGCACCGGGGGCCCGGGCCGCCGATGCTCCACAGTGACCGTGGGGTGCCCGGCGATGTCCGTGGGCGGCGCTACCGTGACGGCATGCGGATCCTGCACACCGGCGACTGGCACCTCGGCCGGACCCTCCTGGGTGCGGACCTGCTCGACCACCAGGCCGCCTTCCTCGACCACCTCGTCGACGTCGTCCGCGACCGCTCGGTCGACCTGGTCGTGGTCGCGGGTGACGTCTACGACCGCGCGATCCCGCCGGTCGAGGCGGTCCGCATGCTCTCCGGCGCGCTCGGACGTCTGGCCGAGCACGCGACGGTCGTGATCACCCCCGGCAACCACGACTCCGCGGCCCGTCTCGGGTTCGGCGCCGCGGTCATGGCCTCCCGCGTCCGGATCCTCGCCGAACCCGCCGGCATCGCGACGCCCGTGCTCGTGGACGACCCGGCCGGCGCCGTCGCCGTGTACGGCATCCCGTACCTGCACCCCGACCTCACCCGTTGGGCGCTCGCCGCCGTCCCGGACGAACCCCTCGCGCGGTCGCACCAGGCCGTCGTCGGCGCCGCCACGGAGCGGATCCGCGCCGACCTCGCGACCCGCCCCGGCACACGGAGCGTCGTCGTGGCGCACGCCTTCGTGGGCGGCGCCGAACCGAGCGACAGCGAGCAGGACATCCGCGTCGGCGGCGTCGACATGGTCGCGCGGTCGACGTTCGACGGGTTCGACTACGTCGCCCTCGGGCACCTGCACGGCCCGCAGCGCGTCGGGGACGGCGACCGGGTCCGCTACGCCGGCTCACCCCTGGCGTTCTCCTTCGGGGAGCGGCACCAGGCGAAGTCGGTCACCCTGGTGGACCTCGCGGCGGACGGCAGCGTCGCGGTCGAACTGCTGCCCACCCCCGTCCCGCGGCGTCTCGTCGACGTCCGCGCGACGATCGCTGCCATCGAGTCCGGAGCGTTCGCGGACGACGCCGACGCGTGGGTCCGGGTCGCGGTCACCGACACCGTGCACCCCGAACGGATGTACCAGCGCGTCAAGGACCACCTGCCACACGCCCTCGCGATCACGCACGAGCCGGCCGACGCCGCTGCACGTCCGGCAGCGCGTGCCGTCACGGCGACGTCCGACCCGGTCGAGGTCGCGGCCGACTTCGTCACGTTCGCGACCGGAGCCGTCCCGGACGACGACGACCGCGCCGTCCTGACCGAGGCGTACGAGGCGGCTGCGCGGGCGCTGCAGACCGAGGGGGAGCGCTGATGTACCTGCACCGTCTCGAGCTGCGCGCGATCGGGCCGTACCCGGACACCGTGACCATCGACTTCGCGGCGCTCGCCGCGTCCGGGGTGTTCCTGCTCGAAGGGCCGACGGGCTCCGGCAAGTCGACCATCATCGACGCGGTGGTGTTCGCCCTGTACGGCGGACTCGCCGGCGCGGACGCGAGCAGCGACCGCCTGCACAGTCAGCACGCCGACCCGTCGGTCGAACCGTACGTCGAGCTCGTGTTCGAGACGGGCGCCGGGGTGTTCCGCGTCCGACGGACCCCGCAGTACGACCGCCCGAAGCAGCGTGGGTCCGGCACGGTCAAGCAGCAGGCATCCGCACAGTTGTTCCGGCTCACCGCTCCGACCGACCCTGCGGGCGAACCTCTGTCCGCGCGCATCCCGGAGATCGGGGCCGAGATCGCCCGGATCGTGGGACTCGACCGCGCGCAGTTCCTCCAGACGGTGGTGCTGCCGCAGGGCGAGTTCGCCCGGTTCCTCCGTTCCCCTGGTGAAGACCGTCGGAAACTCCTGCAGTCCCTGTTCGGGACACAGGTCTACGACCGCACCGCCGAGGAGCTCGCGGCACGCCGGCGGGCCGTCCTCGCCGAGGTCGAGGGAGCGGACTCCCGGGTGCGCGACGCGCTGGCCCGGTTCGCCCAGGCGGCGGGCGTCGACACCGCGAGCGAGTCCGACGTCGCCGTGACGGCCGACGCCCTGCAGGACGCAGCGCGGCAGGCCGAGGGTGCGCGGGCATCGGCCGCCGCTGCAGCCCGGGCCGCCACCGAGCACGAGGAGCTGCTGCGGGCGCGTGCGACCGCACTGGCACGGCGTCGTGACCTCCTCGCCCGACGAGCCGACCTCGATGTCCGAGCCGGCGCGGTCGCGGACGCTCGTCGGCGGCTCGACCGGTCAGCCCGTGCTGCCCGGGTGGTCTCGTTCGCGGACAGCCTCGACGCTGCGCGGGACCGTGCCGCCGCGGCGCGTGCGGACGCGGCCACGCTCCGCGAGCGGCTCGGGCTCGACCACGGGACCGACGTCGCAGGGCTCGCAGAGCGACTGCGCACCGCGGTCGAGGGCGAGCGCCACCTCGTCGACCTCGCCAGCGGGATCGAAGCGCGGACGACCGCGCTCGACGCCGCCCGGCGCGACCTCGCGGCACTCGAGGACCACGTCGCCGAACTCGACCGCGCGCTGACGAACCGACCCGAACATCGAGCCGAACTCGTCGCCCGAGCCGCCGCCGCGGCTGAGACGGCTGCCGGCCGAACGGCCGCCGAGCACGAGGTCGGACGCCTCGAGCTCGTCCGCCGCGAGCGGGTGGCGTTCGCTGGGGCCACCACGCACCTCGCCGACGCAGAACGGGCGGTGATCGTCGCCAGGACCGCAGCCGAGTCCGCCCTGCGGACCGAGCGCGACCTGCGCGAGCGTCGGATCGCAGGGCTCGCCGGCGAGCTCGGAGCTGCACTCGAGGACGGCTCTCCGTGCCCGGTCTGCGGAGCCGTCGAGCACCCCGCCCCGGCCGCCACGACGGACGACCACCCCAGCACCGACGCCGTCGACCAGGCGGCCGAGCGGGCCCGCGCCGCCGAAGCCGCGCTCGGTGACGCCGCTGGCGAGCTCCGCGTCGCGCAGGCCGAGCACCGACGACTCGCCGAGGCGGTCGGTGACCTGGACGACGACGACCTCGCGGCGGCGTTCGACCGCGCCGTTGCCGCGGTCACGGTCGCGCATGAGGCCTCCCGGACGGCCGTGGACATCGACCGCGAACTGGCCGCGTTCGACGAGGCCACGCGCGCGAGCGAACGTGCCCGCAACGACGCGGGCACCCAGCGTGCGGTCCTGGCCACCGCCGTCGAGGCCGACGCCGAGCGCCTGCGACAGGACGCCGAGACGATCGCCGGCGCGGAGCTCCGGCTGACCGCGCTGGCCGTTCCGGGAATCGAGGGCGTCACGGGGCTCGGCGACGTGGTCCGTGCGATCGAAGCACACGTGGCGGTGCTCGGTGCCGTGGTCCGTGCCGACGCCGCAGTGGAACAGGATGTCCGCGTGGTGGCGGACCGCAGCGTCGAGGTCGACGCCGCTCTCGAGGAACACGGCTTCGACGACGTCTCCGTGGCACGCGCAGCCCTCCTGGACGCCGCCGCTGAACGTGGACTCCGCGAGACCGTGGACGATGCGATCGCTGCCCGCGGCGCCGTCGACGCGGGCCTTGCCGACCCCGCGGTGCAGGCGGCCGCGGGCGATGCCGACGCCGAACTCGACGTCGCGGGCGCCGCAGCGGAACGGGAGCGGGCCTCCGAGCAGCTCGACGAGGCGAGCCGTGCCGCGGTCACCGCCACCGACCGGTCGACCGCCGTGCAGCGGTGCGCCGCCGAACTCGCCGAGGCCGTCCGGGCACGCGACGACACGAGTGCGCGCAGCCGTGCGGTGGTTCGGCTGGCCGACGTCGCGAACGGCGCGACGGCCGCCAACCCGTCCGGCATCACCCTCGGCACGTACGTGCTGATGCGCCGGTTCGAGGACGTCGTCGCAGCGGCGAACGACCGACTCCGCGGCATGCTCGCCGGACGGTTCACGCTCGAGACCTCCGACGAGCGCGAGTCCGGGTCGCGAGCCCGGCGAACGGGGCTGGCGCTGGCGGTGCACGACCACACGACGGACACCGTGCGCGATCCACGCAGTCTGTCCGGCGGTGAGACCTTCACGGTGTCGCTGTGCCTCGCGCTCGGTCTCGCCGACGTCGTGCAGGCCGAGGCCGGCGGGGTGTCGCTCGGCACGCTCTTCGTCGACGAGGGCTTCGGCACGCTCGACCCGGAGGCGCTCGACGGCGTGCTCGTGCAGCTGTCCCGGCTGACGGCCGGTGGTCGTCAGGTGGGGATCGTCAGTCACGTCGAGGAGCTCAAGCAGCGGATCCCCGAGCGGATCGCGGTGCGCCGGACCCCGGACGGCGGGTCGCGCGTCACCACCACGGTCTGACCCCCGCTGCGACGGCGACGGCGACGGGGACGCGACGTTCACAGCGACGGCGGCGCGACGCTCACGGTGACGGCGGCGCGACGCTCACGGCGACGGCGACGGCGACGGCGACGGCTACGGTGACGGGGTCGAGTCGATCGTCCCGTCCGGTGGCGGCAGGATGTCCGCCGCGATCCACGGGAAGACCCAGGTGAACAGCACGAACACGATCGCCGCGAGCAGCACGACCAGCTCGATCACCTTGAGCGCGGTCGGTCCGGGCAAGAGCCGCCAGACGAGCGGGAAGATCACTTGGCGAGCTCCTTCGGGGTGCCCTCGGACACCGGCATCCAGTAGTCGAGCTTGGCGTGCACGATGTACCGCTCCGCCGCGGACCACATCGGGTGGCAGGCGGTGAGGGTCAGCCAGCGGTCGTCCGCCGTCGGCTCGACCCCGGGCTTGTTCGGCACCGGAGCGATCGTCTCGACCTTGTCCGGCGTGACGATCTGGGAGTCGGTGACCTTGTAGACGTACCAGACGTCGAACTTCGTCGCCTTGTCGGTCACCCGGACGACGACCGCATCACCGTCCTGCAGCTCGGCGATCTGGTTGAGCGGCTTGCCGTAGGTCACCCGGTGCCCGGCGACGGCGAAGTTGCCCGCCGCGCCCGGCATCGCGGTGTCCTGGTAGTGCCCGAGCCCGATGGTGTTGAGGACCTTCTCGCGGTCGGTGCCCTCGCCGATCGGCCGGTCGTAGTCCGCGCCGAACCGGGGGATCTGCATCGTGCCGAACACGTCCTCGACGTCCTTCGGCTCCGCGAGGACCGGAGCCGGGCCGCGGTGCTCGGTCCCCGTGCCGGTCTTCGGGTCGGTCTGGCCGAGCCCGTCGATGAGCTTCGTCTGGCCCTGGACCGCGACGACGTCCGTCCACCAGGCCGTCCACACGACGTAGAGCCCGGTCCCTGCGCCGGCGATGATGAGCAGCTCGGCGATGAGCGAGACGATCGCACCACCGACACTCTGACGACGGCGCGGTGCCCGGCGGTGCGGCGCCGGACGGCCGGTGTCGCCGTCCGTGTCGTCGCCGGATCGCGACGGGAGGGTGTCGTGCGCGGTCACGGTGCTCCTGATCCTGGGGTGGTCGGACAGTTCTACCATCCCATGCCGACGTCCGGGTGATGCGGTTCTCCACAGGACCGTTACCGTGAGGAGGTGCAGCACGTGATCCGCCCGTTCGCCCGCCCCGACACCGAGTCGGTCGTCGCGCTGTGGGAGGCGTGCGGCCTGGTCCGACCGTGGAACGACCCCCGCCGCGACATCGAGCGGAAGCTCACGGTGCAGCCCGAGCTGTTCCTCGTCGCCGTCGACGCGGACGACCTCGTGGTCGGTGCCGGCATGGCCGGGTTCGACGGGCACCGAGGGTGGGTGAACTACCTCGCGGTGCGGCCCGACCTGCAGGGCTCCGGACTCGGGAGGACCTTCATGCGGGAGTTCGAACAGCGCCTGGCCGCGATGGGGTGCCCGAAGCTCAACCTCCAGGTGCGCGCCGGCAACGAGCAGGTGCTCGGCTTCTACGAGTCCCTCGGGTACGAGCCCGACCACACGGTGTCGCTCGGCAAGCGGCTCATCCCCGACGCCTGACGCCCGTCCGGTCCGCCGCCCTTCCCGCTCGTCGCACCGAGACTCGGCTCCGCGGACACTCTGCACGCCGATCGGCCGCGAAACTGTCCGCCGGTCCGAGACTCGGGGTGCCGAGCCGCCGTACCGCGCACGTCACACCAGCGCGAGCCCGACCGACGCCGTGAACGCCAGGACGATGCCGACCAGCTGCAGCACGGTCAGGCGTTCCCGCAGCACCACGCCGGCGAGGACCACCGTGCCGATCGGGTAGAGCGCGTTGAGCACGCTCATCACCGGCAGGGTCAGCGGGTCGTCACTCGCGTGCAGTCCCGCCTGGATGAAGACGTTCGCCAGGGCGTCGAGCACGCCGCACGACGCGACGGTCGCGACGAACCGGCCGGACCACCGCGTCCGCCCCGCGCCGACGGCGGAAGACCCGGCCGCCGCGGCCGTGGGGACGACGCGATCTGCGCCTCCAGGCCGGGCGACCCGACCGACAGGACCGCCCAGCCCGGCCGGACCGTCCAGCCCGCCCGGTCCGTCC
>NZ_LDQC01000145.1 GCF_001475545.1 Curtobacterium luteum
TGAGCGGGATGTCGGTGCGGCCGGTGTGCTGCCCGCTCTTCGACCACTCCGTCTCTCCGTGACGGACGAGGACGAGCTCGCCGGGGCGTTCCGAGGTCATGTGTTCCTTCCGATGAGCAGGCCGAGCGCGGCTGCGCCGACCGAGACGACGAGCATCCCGAGGCCGTTCAGGACGGCGAGCCGGGGCTTGCCGGATCGGAGGAGCTGCACGGTCTCGACGCTCGCTGTCGAGAACGTCGTGTACCCACCCATCATGCCCGTCCCGAGCACAGCGACCGTCGGGAGCGCCAGCACACCGGCCTGTCCTGCCCCCGTGAGGACGCCGAGCGCGAGCGACCCGGACACGTTGATGACGAGTGTGCCGAGCGGGAACACGGTCACCCGCGCCTTCACGGCACCGTCGAGGAGGAAGCGAACCGCAGCACCGATGCCTCCGCCGACGGCGACGAGCAGCAGTTCGAGCGGGTTCACGAGGGGTCTCCCGCAGGACGAGGCCGCAGGCGCGCGGTGACCCACAGTCCGGTGACGACGGCCGCGAGTCCGAGCACGACCGACAGGAGCGCGTACCCGCTGCCGGCCGCCCAGCGACCGGCGTCGAGCAGCTGTGCGGTGTCGTCGGCGAGCGTGCTGTACGTCGTGAACCCACCGAGGACGCCGGTCCCGACG
>NZ_LDQC01000146.1 GCF_001475545.1 Curtobacterium luteum
CGGAGCGGTTGCGCAGCGGGATGACTGGATTGTGCCCACGTACCTCTGACACTCGCTCGGATTCAGCAGCCATCTTCTCGGCGTCGCGCAGAGCTTCCGAGTACAGATCCAACGCGGGGCGGTCACCGATGGCCTCGACGATGCGGAGGAAGTTTGGGGCTGACAGCTCGAGCTTGCCGTTGAGATATCGCCCGAGACTGGATTCGCTGATACCCGTGCGTTCCGCAAGGTCCGAGCGAGTCAAGCCCTTCTTCTTGTAGGCACCGGTCAGGACTGCCCCTAGCGCGGGCGTGATGAAGTCTGCTGCATCTGGCACTTCACCAGACTAGACCAGAAGGACGCCAAATCTGCCAAAAAAGATGCCGTACGTGCTTGCACAGGTCAGATCTGACCAGTAAGGTGGCAGACATGAACCGCAGGAGGACCGCCGAGACGATCGCCACCGCGATCGTCGCATCCGGCACCGACACCGCAACCGTTGCGAACGCCGCTGGCGTGCCCGTCGCGAGCCTCGTTGAGCACCTCCACACCGGAGAGCTCACGATGCCCGAGATCGTGCGCGTCAGCGGCGTTCTTCGTTTGCGCCCCGAAGACCTGTTCGCAGGAGCCGCAGCATGAACACTCTCGAGAAGCTCGCCTACTCGATCCCCAACTTCGCCACCGCGGTCGA
>NZ_LDQC01000147.1 GCF_001475545.1 Curtobacterium luteum
GGTCAGCACCACGAAGAGCACGCACGGCAAGACGGTCGGCGTCTATGGCTACGTGGAGGTCGCAGTATGAAGGCGCGGCCGTCCGGCACGCAAGCGGACCTGTTCGAGAAGTACTTCCCCGGTGAGTCGTACACGACGTCGTTTGAGCCGTCACCTGAGCAGCGTGTTGCGATGACTCGTCATGCACAGTCGTATGCGCGTGACGGTGACGAGTTGAAGTCGTTCTTGATGGCGTTCGGGCTGATGGCGTACGACAGCCCAGATGGCAAGGCAACTGGCGGTCCGGGTGCACGCCGCAAACCTGGCAACGCTGACCTGTCTTCCACGCATTGCAAGAACGACCACCCGCGTGTCCAGTTCAGCCGTATCGGTGGTGACGGCTATTGGCGGTGCTTGGCGTGCGAGCGCGCGTCGAAGAGCCGTCAGCGGGCGAATAGGAAGCAGCAGGCCGCATGACCACGCAGCTGCCGTTCCGTATGTCCCGTCACGCGTTGGACCGGGCGTTGGAGATGGATGTGGCCGGCGATGAGATCCGCGCCTGCTACGACCGGCCGGAAGACGTGATTTGGAGCAGGAAGTACGGACTGTTCTGGTTCGTCCGTGGCCGCATCACCCTGTCCGTCAGCGAAGACCGCACAACCGTCGTCACCGTCCTCTG
>NZ_LDQC01000148.1 GCF_001475545.1 Curtobacterium luteum
CGGCAACCTCGGGAACCGCGAACGACGGTCCCACCAAGACATGAGCTACCTGCCAAGGAGACGAGCATGAGCACGAGTAAGCCGCGCAGATTCAGTTTGCAGTGGTGGGTGCAGCAAGCGTTCTGGACTGTAACCGGCGCGATGATTGTGCTCGCGTTGTACATTCCCGAATCGCTGATCGGACCCGTCTGATGGACCGGCTTCCGTGGCGGTGGCTGCACCCATCCGGCGAACACGACGACGTGCAACTCACAGACCGGGAACGCATCACGTTCTGGGCCATCGCACACAACATCAAGGACGACTGATGAACGACATTCAGAAAGCCCGCGACGTACTCAAGAAGTGGCGGGAGAAGAACGATACGACCCCATGGTATTTCGACAGTCGCAAGACCGTTTGGGGCGGTGACGACTTCTCAATCGCGGATATGACGAGCTTCGACTCCGACGCGCACCTGATCGTCGGGACCGCGGGCAACCCTGACCTGCTCGACGCGATCGATGCGTTCCTCGAACGAGTGACCGTCAACCTTCGGGAGAACTGGGCTGAGATGTACGCCAGGCGCATCGCCGCCGCGATCATCGCCGCCGACGAACGGATGCAGCAGTGACGTCCGCCCGTGAGTCGTTCCGTGAACCGCCCGTGATCCTCAGTGACGGGCGGTTCGTTCTTTACTCCGACGGGGAATGGATGGCGTTCTCCCGTGACAGCAAATCGTGGACAACCGGCACCCTCGACAGCCGCGACCTGTCCACGCTCATCCAAA
>NZ_LDQC01000149.1 GCF_001475545.1 Curtobacterium luteum
GACGCGGTCCGCGTCGACCGGGTGGTCACGTCCGGACCGTCCTGGAGGCACGGCCCACCGTGGCAGCGACCCGTGCGGCGTTCACGCCGTCCACCTCCACGGCCCATGCCCGGGCCGCGTCGTGGTCGCGGCCGTGCCGCATGTGGCGGCCGACCACCCGGTCGACGCGGACCGCGTCGACGTGCACCGACCCGACGCGCGCCGCCCCACCGACGCGGGCCGACCAGCCCCGCGCACCACGAGAGGACCGACCATGACCATCGCCGTCACCGGAGCCACCGGCAACATCGGCGGCGCCGTCGCCCGCGCGCTCGCCGCGGCCGACGTCCCCTTCCGCATGATCGTGCGGAACGCCTCCCGCGCGCCGCAGCTGCCCGGCACCGAGGTCGCGGTCGCCCCCTACGACGACGCCGAGGCGAGCCGCGCCGCACTCGAGGGCGTGGACCTGCTCCTGATGGTGTCCGGCGCCGAGGCCCAGGACCGCCTCGCGCAGCACCGGACGTTCGTCGGCGCGGCCGCCACGGCGGGGGTGCGCCACGTCGTCTACACGTCCTTCGTCGGCGCTGCGGCGGACGCCACGTTCACCCTCGGCCGTGACCACTGGGCGACCGAGCAGGCGATCCGCGCGACCTCGATGGCCCACACGTTCCTCCGTGACTCGTTCTACCTCGACTTCGTGGAGGACCTCGTCGGCGAGGACGGCGTGATCCGGGGTCCGGCGGCGGACGGTGCGATGGCCGCGGTCGCACGAGCCGACGTCGCCCGCGTCGCGACGGCCGTGCTCCAGGCGCCCACGTCGCACCTCGACCGCACGTACGAACTCACGGGGCCGACCGCGATCACGCTCGCGCAGGCGGCGGCGACCGTCTCCGAGGTCCGCGGGCGCGCCGTGACGTACCACCCGGAGACCCTCGAGGAGGCGTACGCGTCCCGGGCAAGGTGGGATCCGGAACCGTGGCAGGCGGATGCCTGGGTGAGCACCTACACGGCGATCGCGGAGGGCGCGCTCGCGCACGTCTCGGGCGACGTCGAGCGGATCACCGGTCGGCGACCGCTGTCCCTGCGCGAGGTGCTCGAGCAGGCCTGACCCACGCCCGGACCGGCCCGTCGCCGTGCGCCGGTCGCACGAGGACCCGCCCGGTCGACGGACCGGGCAGTCCGCACCGCCACACGGTCCACTGCAGGTCGTCGGCGGGCCACGTGCTGAGCACCACGCGGTGCCCCGGACGAGCGTCGGGGACCGTGCGGCACCCACCGGCCAGCGCAGCGCGGAGGACCGGATCGTCGGCTCTGGCGCCGCTGATCGAGACGAGCACGCGCAGCCCGTGGTCGATCCGCTCGCGGATCTGCCGGGTCGTGAAGACCGGCACGGCGCCGGAGAACCCGCCGTCGGTGAGCACGGGCAGACCGGTGGCCGAGACCACGAGGGACGACAGTCGCCAGGCGTCGGTGAGGAAGAGCGGCGTCCCTGCCCGGTGGCCGTCGATCCGACCGGCGAGCGCGACGAGCTGCTGCACCGCAGGCGGGTAAGGCGCGGGCTCGCCGCCGCGCCAGTCCGGCGTCGAGACGTGGTACCGCTCGGCGCCCACGGTGCGTCCGACGGACGCGTCCAGACCCGAACCGTCGCGTGCTGCGTCGAGCGCCTGCACCGAGAAGGCCGCCGGGCCCGCCACGAGCGCCAGTCCGGTGGTCGCCGCGATGGCCGCCCGGGAGGCGCGGTGCGGCCCCGACGGTCCGCCGACGACGTCCCGTGGCCGCCAGAGGAGTGCGACGACCGCCGCGACGACGGTCGCGTTCGCGACGACGTGCGCCGTGTGGGCCAGGACGGTCGGTTCCCCGGCGCCGTGCGCGAGGTACAGCCACCACGCCTCCTGCCCGACGGCGAGGACGAGCGGCAGGGCGCGCAGCCACGCGGACCGGGAGCGCGCCAGGCCGACCGCCCCGCACCAGCCGACGGCGGCGAGGACCGCGAGCTGGACGCCGACCGCGGCGACGTAGGCGGTGTGCGGGATCCGGGCCACCGAGAGCACGGCGGCCGCGGTCGCGAGCCACACCGTGACGACGACGAGCGTCACGGCTCCAGCGCGTGAGTCGAACGCACCGCCGAACACCCGTGCGCTCCTGTCGCGACGGCGGACGCACAGCACGACGACCCCGACGACGACGGCGAACAGCGCAGCCGGCAGCAGCCACGAGACCTGCGAGCCGAGGTGCGGCTCGAGCAGCTTCGTCAGACGACCCGGGTCCCCGGACGGCCCCGGCGTGGCCGACGGGTGCACGGAGACCGCACCGGGGAAGGCCCCCGCGCGGAAGCGGTCCAGCCCGTTGTAGCCGAACACCATCGCCCACGGGTCGTCGTCCGTCGAGCCGTCCACGTACGGCCGAGCCCCGACGGGCGTGTGGGCGAGCCAGACCACCCAGACGAGCGAGGCCGCGACGGCGACGGCACCGAGCGCCGCGGTCCGTCCGAGCCGCACCCACGCGTTCCACCGTCGTCCTCCGGGCCGGGCGTCCGCGAGCATCGTGCCGAGCAGCAGCGCTGGCAGGACGAACCACGCCTGCAGCATCTTCGCCTGGAACCCCGCCCCGACCGCGATGCCCGAGAGCACGAGCGACCACCAGGACCCGGTGATCGCCGCCCGCTGCCAGCACAGGAGCGCGACGGCGAGGGCGGCCGTGAGCAGGCCGTCCTCCATCGGGTGCGCGAACATCGACACGAAGATCGGCGTGGTGGCGGCTCCGAGGGCGGCGACGAGTCCGGTCCCGGCACCGGCCCAGCGGAGACCGATCACCGAGCACGCCCACACCGTCACCAGTCCCTCGACGACCTGCGGCAGCGCGAGGGCCGAGGTGGAGTCGCCGAACAGGCGGATGCTCAGGGCCTGCGGGACGAGGAACCCGCTGAGCTTGTCGAGCGTCACCGTCCCGGAGGGGTCGAACGAGCCGGACCACAGCGCGTGCCAGGAGCCGGACATCGAGCGGGCTGCCGCCGCGTAGAAGGGTGCGTCACCGCCGCGGGCGAGGTTCCACACCAGCAGCACCGTGGACCCGAGGAGGACGACGAGCAGCGCGACCCGCGCCGCGGGGGGTTGGTCGGCCCATCTGGCCGGGCGTCGGGTGTCCACACCTGGACCCTGGCGCTGCCGGATGACGGTGGGCCGCGACGCCGCCGCCAGCACGCCGTGAAGCCGGGCTCCGCGCTGAGCCGATCCGCGGTTCATCCACGCAACGTCCAGCCGATGTACGGCTCCGGCGTGCCGCCGGCTCAGCCGACGCCGAGGTCCGGAGCGACTGCCTGCGGCTGGAGCGGTGCCGGTCAGTCGACCCGTCGCGCCGAGATCGTCCCCACGACACCGAGGGTCAGCACGGCCACGAGGACGACGAGCAGCGGTGCCGTCCAGTCACCCGTGGCACCGTGCAGGGACCCGGCCACGAGCGGCCCGGCGCTCCCGAGGAGGTACCCGCCGCCCTGCACGAACGCGGACATCCTCCGGGCGTCGGCGTCGCTCGACACGATCCGGACGATCACGATGAAGATCACGGTGATGCCACCGCCCTGTGCGGCACCGCCGAGGACGGACCAGAGCAACCAGAGCTGCGGCGCGAACAGCAGCCCGAGCGGCATCGCGAGCCACAGGAACGCCACGAGTCCGATGATCGCCCGCGGACGCCACCGTGTCGCGAGCAGCGGGACGCCGAGCGCCCCCACGACGGCGAGGATCTGGAACACCGACGAGCTCGCGCCCGAGGACTCCTTCGAGAAGCCGATCTCGTCGTGCAGCAGCGTCGGGATCCAGGCGGTGAGGGCGTAGTAGGAGAAGGCCTGCCCACCGAAGGCCAGCGTGAGTCCCCAGGTGATGAGTCGTCGAGCAGGACGGACGGGGGTCGTTCCCGCACCGCCGTCGACGGCCCGGATCGACCCCGTGCCGAGCACCTGGTCGATCGGTCCGGTCTCCACGACGGGCTCGACCGCGACCGGCCGACGCCAGGCCGCCCGGGCGCCGACCGTGTACGTCCAGCCGATGCCGGCGAGGACCGCGAGCACGCCCCAGATCGCGATCGCGACCGGCCAGCCCCAGACCGCGGCGATCGGTGCCGTCCCGAGCGAGGTGACCATCGACCCGACGTTGAGCGCAGAGGTGTACACGCCGGTGACGAGTCCGACCCGCTCCGGCGAGGTGTCGCGCCGGATGACCACCGGGATCACCACGTTGCCGATCGTGATGCCGATGCCGATGATCGCGGTCCCGACGAGCAGGGCAACCGACGAGGGCAGCGACCGGACGACGGTTCCCGCGAGGACGACGACGAGCGAGAGCGACACGGCGCGCTCGGGGTCCGCCTTCGCGATCACCCAGCTCGCGAACGGGGTCGCGAGGGCGAAGCAGAGCACCGGGATGGTCGTGAGCAGTCCGGCGATGCTCGCGGTCAGGCCGAGGTCGGCGCGCACGTCCCCGATGACCGGAGCGGTCGCGACGATCGGCCCGCGGAGGTTCAGGGCGATGAGGACGACGGCGGCGGGGAGCAACCACGCGGCCCCGCGGAGCCCGGTGCGGACGGCGCCCGTCACGGGAGCAGGATCGGCAGGAGGTCGAGCGGGGTCGCTGCCCGGGCGACGGTGCCCTCGGCCTCCTCCGGCGAGCCGTAGCCCCACTCCGCGAAGATCGTCGGCACGCCGTGGACAGCCGCGCCCTCGACGTCGTGCCTGCGGTCGCCGACGAGCACCGGACGGCTGACGTCGAACCCGCGGGCGTCGAGTCGGCGCAGCGCCTCCGCGACGACGTCGGCCTTCGAGCTGCGGACCTCGTCGTCGCTCGCGCCGGTGATGATGTCGATGTCCCCGGTCAGGCCGTAGTGCTCGAGGATGTACGTCGCCGGGGTCTCCGGCTTGCTCGTCGCGGTCGAGATCGGCAGTCCGGCCTGGTGGAGCGTGTGCAGCACGACGTCGATGCCGTCGAACATCGCGGAGTCGAGCGCGCCGTGCGAGAGGTAGTGCTCGCGGTACACGGCGAGGGTGTGCTCGGCCTGTCGGGCGTCCATGCCCATCGCGTCGTGGAAGGTGTCGAGGATCGGCGGGCCCACGAACGACATGAGCGTCGCGTGGTCCGGCACGGGGACGCCCACGGTGGTGAAGGTGTGCGTCATGCTCTCGAGGATGCCCGGAGCGGAGTCGCTGATGGTGCCGTCGAGGTCGAAGAGGATGGCGGTGAACGGGCGCGTCATGTCCCGCCCAGCCTAGCCGGGGCCGTGGAGGCGACCGTCCGGGTACCGCGCCGGCGGGACGGCCCCGCACCGTGCCTCCCGGCCGTGCCGTCGCCGCGGGGACCAGGTTCCGGACACGGAACTGCAGAACGTCACGGTGCTGTGTCCGGAACCTGGTTCCGCGACGCCGCCCGCCCGCCTCAGAACAGGCGGGTGTGCCCGCCCTCGATGCCGCGCATCGCGTCGTAGTCGAGCACGAGGACGCGGATCCCGCGGTCCTCGGCCAGGGTGCGGGCCTGCGGCGCCACCGTCTGCGCCGCGAGGACGCCCTGCACCGGACGGAGCAACGGGTCGCGGTTCATGAGCTCGAGGTACCGGGTGAGCTGCTCCACCGCGTCGATGTTCGCGTTGCGCTTCATCTCGACCGCGACGCTGGCCCCCGCGTCGTCCCGCGCGAGGATGTCGACCGGCCCGATCGCCGTCATGTACTCGCGGCGGACGAGGGTGTGCCCGTCGCCGAGGAGTTCGATCTGCTCGGCGAGGAGCTGCTGCAGGTGGGCCTCGACGCCGTCCTTCACGAGCCCTGGGTCGACGCCGAGGTCGTGGGTCTCGTCCGCGATGACCTCGTACAGGCTGACGACGAGCTTGTCCTGCGTCTTCTTCTGCGTCACGGTCCAGACCTGCGTGATGCCGGCTTCGGCCTGCTCCTCGCTCGGTTCGCCCATCTCGATCGAGCAGGGCGGGCTCATCCAGTTCAGCGGCTTGTAGCTGCCGCCGTCGGAGTGCACGAGCAGCGACCCGTCCGCCTTGAGCATCAGCAGGCGCGTGGCGAGGGGGAGGTGGGCCGAGAGTCGCCCCGCGTAGTCGACGGAGCAGTGGGCGATGACGAGACGCACCCGGCGATCCTAACGGTCGGTCCGTGCCCCGCCGGACGACGCAGGGTCCGCCATCGTGTCGTCCGCCGCATGGTCGGGGCTGTCGGCCTGGAGGCGCGGCTCGCCCCCGCCGGGTCGCGTCGCGTCCGCCCGCTGGTCGCGTGTTGCCCCGCGGGGACCGGCGCTGCCGTCGTCGCTGTCGCTGTCGCCGTCGCGCGTGCGTCGCTTCCGCAGTGTCTCGGCGGCCGCGCCCGTCTCGCGGGCAGCACCGGACGCCAGGCCCGCTCCGATGATGAAGACGAACACCACGAGCAGGGCGCCGAGCAGCCCGATGTGCTCGCCGAGGAAGCCGATGAGCGGCGGGCCGGCCAGGAACGCCACGTACCCGATCGTGGCGACGGCGCTGACCTTGAGCGCCGCGGAACGGGGGTCGTCGGCCGCGGCGGACATGCCCATCGGGAAGCCGAGGCTCGCGCCGAGACCCCAGAGCACGACGCCGACGACGGCGATCGGGATGACGTCCACGAAGATGAGCAGGCCGAGGCCGACCACGGCGACCGCGGCGCTCGCCCGGAGGACCGGGACGCGACCGAACCGGTCGATGAGCGGGCTGCCGGCGATGCGTCCGGCGGTCATCGCGGCGAGGAACACCGTGAGCACCGCGGAACCGGCGGCGTTGTCGAGGCCGTGGCCGTCGATCATGGCGAGGGGCAGCCAGTCGTTCGCGGACCCCTCGGCCAGCGCCATGCCGAGCACGATCACGCCGATGAGGAGCGTCGACGGCTGCGCCCACACCTGCCAGCGGGTGAGCTGCACCGGGGTCGGGCTGGTCTCGGTGCCCTCGTGCTCGTCGTACCGGTGCTCGTCACCGAAGCGCGAGGCGGCGGCGAGCATGACGAGGCAGGTGACGACGCCGAGGATCGCGAAGTGCAGGACGACGGGGACGTCGAGCGCCTCGGTCAGGGCACCGATGCCGGCGCCCGCGAGCGTCCCGACGCTGAACGCGGCGTGGAAGAGCGGCATGATCGTGCGGCCGCCGGCCTTCTCGGCGGCTGCGCCGGAGACGTTCATCGAGACGTCGACCAGGCCGTTGCCGAAGCCGAACGCCACGAGGCCGACCCAGATCGCGGCGAAGCCCCACCCGAGGGTGACGGCGAACCCGGCGAACACGATCCCCGCCGCGAGGCAGACCGCGGCGACCTGCACGCCTCGACGGGCACCGACCTTGGCGACGATGTGCCCGGCGAACGTGAGGCCGCCGATCGAGCCGACCGCCATGCCGAGCACGAGGAGCCCCATCTCGAAGGTGGTCGCGTCGAGGGAGTCGCGGACGCTCGGGATCCGGCCGAGCCAGGTGGCGATCGCGAGGCCGGACATCGTGAAGGCGACGAACACGGCGGTGATCCACGCACGGGTGGTCGGTGCGGTGCGTGCGGACGTCATCGTCATGGTGCTCTTCCGGGTCTGCGTGTCGGGCTGGTGGTCGAATCGATTCGACCGCCGTTGACGATTACGCTAACGGGCGATGGACGAACCGGCAACCACGAACGGCGCGGCGCGACCCGACAACGGGGCACGCGCCGCACGGCCGACCCTCGCCGCCGTGGCGCGGGCCGCCGGCGTCGCGCCCTCGACTGCGTCGCTCGCGTTCAGCGGGGCTGGTCCGGTGTCGGACGAAGCCCGGGAGCGGGTGCTCGCGGCGGCCGCGGAACTGGGCTACGGCGGCCCCGACCCCCGTGCGCGCTCCCTCCGTCGCGGTCGGTCCGGTGTCATCGGCGTGGTGATGGACGAGCGGCTGAGCGATGCCTTCCGCGACCCGGTGAACGTCCTGACGCTCGACGGCATCGCGGAGGTCGCGGGTGAGGCGGGGACCTCCCTGCTGCTCGTCCGCAGCCCGCTCGACGACGCCGGGTTGGTGGGACCGCTCGTCGACGCGCCAGTGGACGCGGTGGTGCTCGTCGGCTGCAACGTCCGGATCGACCCCGCGGTCGCCGTCCTCCGCCGTCGCAACATCCCCGTCGTCGCCATCGAGGCGGACGACATCGAGGGCGCGGTCCCCGTGCAGCTCGACAACCGCGAGGCCTCGCGCCGCGCCGCCGCGTTCCTCCGGGACCTCGGCCACACCGACCTCGTCGTCGTGACGCTGCCGCTCGACGGCACGCACCAGCGCGGGCCGATCACCCCCGAGCGCGAGGCCGAGGGCATCGCGCACACCTCGCTCGAGCGCCTCCGCGGAGTCCGCGGGGTGTTCCCCGCCGCGCCCGCGCACGAGGCGGCCGGCAGCTCGGTCGAGGAGGGCCGCATCGTCGGGGCGACGCTCTTCGCCCCTGACGGTCCCCGCCCCACCGCCGTGGTGGTGCAGAGCGACGTCCTCGCGGTGGGGGTGATCTCGGCGGCGCTCGACGCCGGACTCCGCGTGCCCGAGGACGTCAGCGTGGTGGGGTTCGACGGCATCCCCGTCGACGACAGCCTGTTCCACCGCACCCCGATCCGGCAGCTGACCACGCTCGTGCAGCCCTTCGTGCAGAAGGGTCAGGCCGCGGCCAGGGCGGCGATCGCCATGCTCGAGGGGGCTCCGGCGCAGCCCGCGGCCTTCCGCTCCGAGCTCCGCATCGGCGACACGACGGCTCCGCCGCCCCCACACTGACGCGGCCGCGCCGGCCGCGCCGGCCGCGTGCGCCCTCCACGGCCCGAGTCTCGGCTCCGC
>NZ_LDQC01000015.1 GCF_001475545.1 Curtobacterium luteum
GGCGCGTGGCGGCGCCGCCACGCGCCTCCCGGCCGGTCCGGGGCGCGTCGGTCAGCCGGCCGCGTCGATGATGCGCGTCACCGTGTCGGCGTCGTGGTGGAACGCGAGCGGGTCGGCGTCGGGTCGCGGCACGCGTACGGGCGTGGACCACACGGAGCCGTCCGCCGCGAGGTCGACCACGAGGTAGCCCGCGTCGATGTGCGCCGACTCCTCGTCGTACGCCCCGACGACGTCGGTGTCGTTCGCGACGCCCGGCGCGACGAGCACCGGCACCCCGGCCCAGGTGCCGGCGGCGTGGTGGTGGTAGTGGCCGCCCAGGACCAGTCGGACGTCAGTCCCGCGCACGACCTCGGCGAGGGTGTCGGCGTTCCGGAGCTGCAGTGCGGCGTGGAGCGCGGTCGGTGCGGGCAGGGGGGTGTGGTGCAGGACGACCACCGTGCCGCGGTCCGACGGCTCGGACAGCATGGTGCGGAGGCGGTCGAGTGCCTCGTCCGCGACCAGCCCGTACCCCGCGCCGGGGACGCTCGTGTCCACGGTCACGATCCGACGCCCTTCGACGACCGACTGCCCGGCCACCGGCACCGTCGGCGGCAGGTACTCGAGGGTGTGCATCAGCGGCTGACCGCCCGCACCGAGCACGTGTCCGTTCGCGAGCACCTGCCGGAACCCCGCGCGCTGGTCGTGGTTGCCGGGGACAGTGACGAGTGCCGCGCCGTGGCGCTCGGCCCATCCGCCGACGCGCTCGCGGAGGACCGCGTAGGACTGGGGCGACCCGTCCTCGGACACGTCGCCGGACACGACGACGAGCCCCACGTCGGGGATCCGCTCCGCCGAGGCGAGCACGGCGTCGAGTGCGGTCGCCGTGTCGGTCGATCCCTGGTGCAGGGCGCCGTCGCCGGTGAGGTGGGTGTCGGACAGGTGCAGGATGCGGAGCGATCCGGGAGCGAGCGGCTGCATGGTCGTCACGCTAGTCGCGGCGCCGATCACGCTCCTGCACGGGAGCAACGACGGCATCCGTGTTCGTCAAGCGCCGTCACGGAGGGCGCGTTCCCGCGTCGCACGACGTCATCACCGGTCACGGCACGACACGTTCCTTCCCGCGCGGCCCGCGGAGTGCCACGGTCGTCGCCATGGCGTTCATCTGCTTGATCCTCTCCGGAGCGGCACTGCTCATCAACGGACTCACGATGCTCGGCCGTGTACCGGCTCGGGACAGCGGCGTGTTCAACGTCCTGATCGGTGCCGTGCAGCTCGTGCTCTGCGTCGCCGTCGCGGTGTCGGCGGACGGATCGTTGCCGGCCCTCCTCTCGATCTCGGGCACCTTCCTCTTCGGACTGACCTACCTCTCGGTGGGTCTCGACGCACTCCTGGGACTGGGGTCCGCGAGCCTCGGCTGGTTCTGCGGACTCGTCGCCGCGATCGCCGTCGTGTTCGCGGTGTCCAACGTGATCGTGGACCCGTTCCTCGCGGTGCTCTGGGCGACGTGGGCCGGGCTCTGGACGTTGTTCTTCCTCCTGCTCGCACTCGGACGTCGCATCGGTGCGTACACCGCATGGGCCCTCGTCATCTCGAGCCAGACCACGACCACCATCCCCGCGCTGTTCGGTCTGTCCGGGCACTGGCCGTCCGGGCCCGGTGCGACGGCGGCCGCGCTCGTCGTCCTGGTCGCCGTGTTCGTCGGCCCGCTGTGGCTGATCGCGGCCGGCGGCCGTCGGCGCTCGTCGTCCCCGTTCCTCACCGAACCGCGCAGCCCCACGGCCGCTTGACCGTGCGCACGTCCCCCACCCTTCCGCCCCGTCCGTCCGTCCGTCCGCACACGACCTCCGAGGAGTCCACATGACCATCACCGAGCACCCCAGCACCGTCGACTACGAGACCCTGGCCGCACGGTTCCGGCCGATCTTCGACCGCATCGCCGCCGGCGCGAGCGCTCGCGAACAGGAACACCACCTGCCGTACGAGGAGATCCGCGAACTCGCAGCCGCCGGGTTCGGCGCGGTCCGGGTGCCCGTGGAGTTCGGCGGCGCGGGCGCGTCGCTGCCGCAGCTGTTCCGACTGTTGACCGAGCTCGCTGCCGCGGACAGCAACATCCCGCAGGCGCTGCGGGGACACTTCGCCCTGGTCGAGGACCGTCTCGTCGGCCGCTCCGGCGAACGCGACGCCTGGCTCGAGCGCTTCGGTCGTGGCGAGATCGCGGGCAACTCCTGGACCGAGGTCGGGGCCGTCCAGATCGGCGACGTCATCACCAAGGTCACGCCGCAGGACGACGGCACCTTCCGCATCACCGGACAGAAGTACTACTCCACGGGCAGCATCTTCGCGGACTGGATCGACACGTACGCCGAGCGGACCGACACGGGCGAGCGGGTCATCGCGATCGTCGACGCACACCAGCCCGGGGTCACGCACGGGGACGACTGGGACGCCTTCGGACAGCGCACGACCGGCTCCGGGACGAGCACCTTCACCGACGCGGTCGTCGCCGCCGATGCGGTCATCCCCTTCGACGACCGGTTCAAGTACCAGACCGCGTACTACCAGGCGGTGCTCCTGACGGTGCTCGCTGGGTCGGTCCTCGCCGCCGAGCGCGAGATCGCACTGCAGGTCCGGAACCGCAACCGGGTGTTCTCGCACGGCAACGCCGACACCTTCGCCGCGGACCCGCAGATCCTGCAGGTCGTCGGCGAGGTCTCCGCAGCCGGGTTCGCAGCGGCGGCGATCGTGGACCGGGCAGCCGAGGCGCTGCAGTCCGCGTACGAGGGGGCGGCCCTCGACGAGGCCGAGGACGAGCGCCGGAACGACCGCGCTGAACTCGCGACCGCGCAGGCGCAGGTCGCACTCACGTCGCTCGCGACGTCGGCGACCTCGCACCTCTTCGACGCACTCGCCGCATCCGGGGTGAGCACGGCGAAGAACCTCGACCGGCACTGGCGGAACGCCCGCACCGCGGCCAGCCACAACCCGTGGGTGTTCAAGGCGCGGATCGTCGGCGACCACGCGGTGAACGGCGCCGAGCCGCCTCGGGTCTGGGCGATCGGCGCCACCAGGGCTCGGTGATCCCGGACGGCGGCGATCCCAGGGTTCCGGTCAGACATCGGACATCTGGCCCATGATGGTGTCGTGATCATCGACGCTCATCACCACCTGTGGGACCCCGCCGACCGTCCCTACCCCTGGATGGACGACTCCGTGGCCGCGATCGACCGGCGGTTCGACGTCGACGACCTCCGCGCGGCGACCGGCGGCACGGACGTGACGGCGACGATCGCCGTGCAGGCCGTCCACGACGAGGGTGAGACCGCCTTCCTCCTGGAGCAGCCGGCACCGGTGGTCGGCGTCGTCGGCTGGGTCGACCTGACGGCGCCCGACGTCGCCGACCGGCTGGCGATGCTGCTGGCGGGCCCGCCGACCCAGCCGGCAGCGGGTCCGGGGCCGGTGACGCGACCACCGACGCCGACCGCGCCGACCTTGGTCGGCATCCGGCACCAGGCGCAGGACGAACCCGACCCGGACTGGCTCGCTCGTCCCGACGTCTCGCGCGGTGTCCGAGCGGTGGCAGCTGCTGGTCTCGCGTACGACCTGCTGGTCCGGGCTCGGGAGCACACCGCGGCGCTCGCCCTCGTCGACGCCGTCCCCGAGGCACGCTTCGTCCTCGACCACGCCGGCAAGCCCGACATCGCGGCCGGGGACCCCGCGTGGCGACAGCGGGTGCGGGACTTCGCCGCGCGGCCGAACGTCGTCTGCAAGGTCTCCGGCCTGCTCACCGAGGCTGGGCCGGACTGGCGGTCGCGTCCGGTCGCGCGGTACGCCCGCGAGGTGGTCGAGGCCTTCGGTCCCGACCGGACGGCGTTCGGATCGGACTGGCCGGTGTCGACGCTCGCCGCCGGGTACCCGGCGGTGCTCGGGACGACTCGGGACGCGCTCGCGGACCTGACCGACGACGAGCGCGACGCCGTGTTCCGTGGCACGGCCGAGGCGACGTACCTGGCACCCCGAGGCGTTCAGACATAGGATGTCTGCGGGCGCAGCGCAGCGCCGTTCGACGAGAGCGAGGAACGATGCAGTTCGCACGACTTGGCCCAGCCGGTTCGGAGATCCCGGTCGTCATCGACCCCGACGGCACCGCGGTCGATCTCCGCCCCCTCACCTCGGACATCACGGGGGCGTTCCTCGCGTCGGAGCCCGGCCCGGGCGAGCTCGTCGAGCGGGCGCGCGCAGCCGGGGACCTCCCGACGATCCCGGCCGACGAGGTCGCCGCCCTCCGGCGTGGCGCTCCGGTCGCCCGCCCGGGGAAGGTCGTCTGCATCGGCCTGAACTACCGTGACCACGCGGCCGAGACGGGCGCCGAGATCCCGACCGAGCCGATCGTCTTCATGAAGGACCCGTCGACCGTCATCGGGCCGGACGACGAGGTGCTCATCCCCCGCGGCAGCACGAAGACGGACTGGGAGATCGAACTCGCCGTCGTGATCGGCCGGACCGCGCGCTACTGCGCCTCCGAGGACGAGGCTGCAGCGTGCATCGCCGGCTACACGATCGCCCACGACGTCTCGGAGCGCGAGTTCCAGCTCGAACGCGGCGGGCAGTGGGACAAGGGCAAGTCGTGCGAGACCTTCAACCCGCTCGGTCCCTGGCTCGTCACGCCGGCCGGTCTGGCCGACGTCGGCCTCGACGCGGAGCGCCTGGGGCTGCGCCTGTCCGTCAACGGCGAGGTCCGCCAGGACGGGACGACCGCGGACATGATCTTCCGTCCGGCCGAGGTCGTCCGGTACCTGTCGCAGTTCATGGTGCTGCACCCCGGCGACGTCATCAACACCGGTACCCCGGCCGGGGTCGCCCTCGGCAGCGGTGCGCCCTACCTCAGGGCCGGCGACGTCGTCGAGCTGAGCGCGGACGGACTCGGCAGCCAGCGCCAGACGGTCGGTGCGGCATGAGCGCCCCGGCCAGCCACGACGGTGTCCGGGCGATCGTGACCGGCGGAGCGTCCGGCATCGGTGCCGCGATCGCCGAGGCCCTGCGCGAGCGCGGTGCGACCGTCGCAGTGCTCGACCTCCGGCCCGACGACGCCGAGCTGTCGTTCGTCTGCGACGTGTCATCGGACGAGAGCGTGCGGGCGGCGGTCGGCGCCGCGGTCGAGCGGCTCGGCGGGCTCGAGGTCGTCGTGAACAACGCGGGCATCGGCGCGCAGGGCACCGTCGAGGACAACACCGACGACGAGTGGCGACGCGTGTACGAGGTGAACGTCCTCGGCGCGGTCCGGGTGTCCCGCGCCGCGCTCCCCCACCTCCGGGCCTCCGGCAACGCGAGCATCGTCAACACCTGCTCCATCGCCGCGACGGCCGGGCTGCCGCAACGCGCCCTGTACTCCGCGACCAAGGGCGCGATCGCCGCGCTCACCCGCGCGATGGCGGCGGACCACCTGCGCGAGGGCGTCCGGGTCAACGCCGTCAACCCCGGCACCGCGGACACCCCGTGGGTCGGCCGCCTGCTGTCGTCGGCGCCGGACCCCGCCGCCGAGCGTGCGGCGCTCGAGGCGCGCCAGCCGCACGGCAGACTCGTCGCGGCCGAGGAGGTCGCCGAGGCCGTCTGCTACCTCACGAGTCCGGCGGCTCGGTCGACGACGGGTGTCGACCTCGCGGTCGACGGCGGGATGCAGGCGCTCCGGCTCCGGCCGACGTGAGGAACCCGGGAGGCGCGGCTATCGTCGTGCTGTCCGGTCGCGTCCGCGAGCGGGTCGAGCAGGAGGTGGTGACGTGGCGTCGCTGACCGACGATGCGATCGCACGCATCCAGCAGATGATCGTGAGCGGCGAGCTCCAACCGGGCCAGCGCCTCCCTCCCGAGAAGGAGCTCAGCGAGTCGCTCGGTCTCTCGCGGAACAGCCTGCGCGAGGCGGTGAAGGCCCTCGAGCTCATCCGTGTGCTCGACGTCCGGCGCGGAGACGGCACCTACGTCACGTCCCTCGAACCGACGGTCCTGCTGGAGGCGGTGTCGTTCGTCGTCGACATGCACCACGACCGGTCCCTCGTCGACCTGCTCGAGGTGCGACGGATCCTGGAACCCGCGTCCGCGGTGCTCGCCACTGCCCGGGCGTCGGAGCAGCAGATCGACGAGCTCGCCACGCTCATGGTCGCCGTGGACGACAGCACCGGTGTCGAGGACCTCGTCGCCCACGACCTGCAGTTCCACTCCACGATCGCGGCGATCGGCGGCAACCAGTACCTGTCCGGGCTGCTCGACGCGCTCTCGAGCAAGACCGTCCGGGTGCGGGTCTGGCGTGGTCTCACCCAGAACGGCTCCGTGCAGCGCACCCTCGACGAGCACGCCGCGATCGTGGACGCGATCCGCCGCCGTGACCCGCAACTCGTGCAGTCGCTCGTCGTCGCCCACGTCGAGGGCGTCGAGCGCTGGCTCCGCCGGTCGCTCGACTGAGCGGGGCGGGGCCCCGCGAGGAGGCCGGCGCGCGGGGAGGCCGGCGCGCGAGGGCACAAACACGTCTCAGGCGCTGAGCAGCCCCGCCGCGCGCAGGTCGTCCCAGAGCTCCTCCGGCACGGTCACCGATGCTCGTTCGGCGTTCTGCCGTACCTGCGACGCCGACTGCGCCCCGAGCGCGATCGCCCGGACGGCGGGAGCCCGGAGCGGGAAGGCGACCGCGGCCTCGGGGAGCGTGACTCCGTGCCGTTCGCAGACGTCCGCGATCGCGTCCGCGCGCTCGACGAGGCGCACCGGTGCCGTGGCGTAGTCGTACGTCGCGCCGGGCTGCGGTCGCGGCGAGCTGAGCAGGCCGGAGTTGTAGACACCGACCGCGACCACGTCGACGCCGAGCTCGGCACACCGGTCGACCAGTGTGGCGGCGGGTTGCTCGAGCAGCGTGTACCGCCCGGCGAGCATCACCACGTCGCAGGACCCGGTCTCGACGGCGGCCGCCAGGGCATCGACCGAGTTGGACCCCACACCGACCGCCCGCACGACGCCCTCACCGCGGAGGTCGGCGAGCGTCGGCAGCGCCTGGGTCAGCCCGTCCGCGAGCGAGTACACGTCCGGGTCGTGCAGGTACGCGACGTCGACGTGGTCGAGGCCGAGTCTGCCGAGCGACTCGTCGAGGGACCGCCGCACGCCGGACGGCGACGGGTCCCACTGCCGCACCGTGTCGTCCGGCACCGCGAACCCACCGGAGGCCAGGTCGTCCCCGGCCCCACGACCAGGGACGAGGAGCCGCCCCACCTTGGTCGACACGAGGTACTCGTCGCGGGGACGACCGGCGAGCGCGGCGCCGAGCCGGCGTTCGGACAGCCCGAGCCCGTAGTGCGGCGCGGTGTCGAACCCGCGGACACCGACGTCCCACGCGGCATCGACGGCAGCACGGGCATCGGCGTCGGACACCTCGCGCAGCAGGTTGCCGATGCCGGCACCGCCGAACCAGAAGGGCCCACGGTCCAGCTCCACGTCGCTCATCGATCCACCTCGGCGACCCCGTCCACCTGCGCGGCGAGGGACCACACCCGAGGGACCCCGTCGTCGCTGCCGGAGTAGTCGTCGGCAGCCTCGAGGAGCGGGTTGACGACCGCCTGCCACTCGGCGTTCACCGGGTCGTCCGCGAGCGATCGGCGCATCGCCCGGTAGTCCTCCACCTCGATGAGGTGCACGAGGTCGAGGCCGTCGCGCCAGATCGTCCAGTCGTGCACGCCCGCCTCGCGGAGCCGGGCGGCCAGCGCGGGCGGGACCGTGGCGTGCACGCTGTCGTACGCCGCCTCGTTCCCCGCCCGCAGCCGCGTGCGCGAGAGGATCCGCTGCACTAGTCCTCCTGCAGGAACAGCTCGACGACGGGCACCGCGACGTCCGGACGCACGATCGGGAGCGTGAGCGTCAGGGTGCCGGCGGGCTGTCCGCCGAGACCGGTGTTCTGCGCACGCGTGCCCGGCGGGATCTCGCGGTAGCGCACCTCGGACGCGTCGTTCAGGAGCTGCGCGTAGACGACCTTGCCGGCGAGGTCGGGCAGGTGCACGTGTTCGAACGGCCAGGTGAAGAGGTGCAGGTAGAGCCGGTCGCCGCGCTGCGTGTAGACCGTGCCCGCCGGTGCCCGGAAGGACGACGGCCCGGCGCCGTACACTGACCGTGCGTGCTGGTGCATCCACTCCCCGATGCCGGCGAGCGACCGCCGCGCGACCGGGTCGAACTCACCACGACCGGTCGGTCCGACGTTGAGCAGCATGTTCCCGTTGTTCGAGACCCCGTCGACGAGCATCCGGACGAGCAGGTCGACGCTCTTGACGTCCTGGTTGTCGCGGTCGTAGCCCCACGATCCGTTGAACGTCTGGCACGCCTCCCACGGCACCGGGACGCCGTCGACCTCCATGGGCTTGTCCGGCTGGTACTGCTCCGGCGTGACGATGTCACCGGGGATGTCGAGGCGGTCGTTGACGATGATGCCCGGCTGCAGCCGCTTCGTCAGGGCCATGAGCTCCTCGGACCCCCAGTCGTCGCGCCCCTTGCCACCCCAGCGGTCCTCGTGGTCGTTGTCCCGGTACGAGAAGTCGTAGAAGAGGTAGTCGATCCGTCCGTACCCGGTCAGGAGTTCCTCGACCTGTCCGTGGAGGTACTCCCGGTACCGGGCCATGTCGCGCCCGTCCTGGAGTCGAGCGATCTCCTCGGGGCTGTCGTCCCGGCGCGGGTGCACGCCGTCGATCGTGAAGTCCGGGTGGTGCCAGTCGATGAGCGAGTGGTAGAACCCGATCCGGATGCCCTCGGCACGGAACGCGTCGACGAACTCGCGGACGATGTCCCGGCCGAAGCGGGTGTTCGTCGCCTTGTAGTCCGTGAGCTGCGAGTCCCAGAGCGCGAACCCCTCGTGGTGCTTCGTGGTGAGGACGGCGTACTTCATGCCGGCCTCGCGTGCCCGGCGCGCCCAGTCGGTGGGGTCGAAGAGGTCCGGGTCGAAGTGGTCGAAGTACTTCCGGTAGTCCTCGTCGGTGATGCGCTCGTGGTTCTTCACCCACTCGTGCCGGGCCGGGAGCGCGTAGAGCCCCCAGTGGATGAACATGCCGAACCGGTCGTGGGTGAACCACGCGGGCAGACCGCTCGCGTCGGTCTCGGTCTGCGGTGCAGCGGGTGCGGTGATGGTCATGTGGGCCGGTTTCCTTCCGGGGAGACGAACGAGGGACGAACGGGAGGCGCGGTGCGCCTGGACTTGATCGGCTACCGGCCACCGAGACCGGAGGTCACGATCCCCTTGACCAGGTGCTTCTGCAACAGGATCAGCAGGATCACGGTGGGCAGCATCGAGATCACCGAAGCGGCCATCACGAGGTTCCACTCGGACCCCTGCTGGCCGAAGAACTGCTGCAGACCGAGCGGGATGGTGCCGTGTGCCTCGACGTCGTTGACGACGACGAGCGGCCAGAGGAACGAGTTCCAGTAGGAGATGAACGAGAACACCGCGAGGACCGCCATCGTGGGTCGAGCGAGCGGCAGCATCACGGAGAAGAACGTCCGGATCGCACCGGCGCCGTCGACACGGGCCGCGTCGTCGAGCTCCTGCGGCACCGTCAGGAAGAACTGCCGGATGAGGAACGCGCCGAGCGCGGTGAACGCCCACGGGATGATGAGCGCCTGGAACGTGTCGACCCAGCCGAAGCCCTGCATCATCACGTACATCGGGATGACGAGCACGTCCTGGGGGATCATCAGGGTGACGAGGAAGAGCATGAAGACGGTGTTGCGTCCCCGCCAGCGGAGCCGGGAGAACGCGTACCCGGACAGCACGGCGACGGCGACGTTGATCGCCGTTCCGGCCGCCGCGACGAGCACGCCGTTGAGGATGAACCGGGCGAACGGCAGGTACGTGAACGCCTGGACGTAGTTGTCCCACTCGAGCGAGCGGCCCCAGAGCGTCGGCGGGGTGGTGAACACCTGGTCGGCCGGCTTGAGGCTCGTCGCCACCATGTACACGAGCGGCGAGACGAACAGCAGGGCGACGAGGCAGAGCAGCGCGTAGCCGATCGCGTGGCGGACCCGACCGGGTCGGGGTGCGGACGCCGTCCTGGGCACCGCTCGCGGGTTGACGGTCCGGTTCGACGTGGTGAAGCCGCGTGTGCGTGCCCGGGTCAGTTCACTCATAGTGCACCCACCGCTTCTGTCCGAGGAACTGGACGGCCGTGATCCCGAGGATGATGACGAACAGCACCCAGGCCCCGGCGGACGCCAGGCCGAGTTGCTGGTTCTGGAAGCCCGTGTTGTAGATGTACTGCACGAGGGTCTCGGTGGCCGTCCCGGGTCCGCCCTTGGTGAGGACGAACGGCTGGACGAACACCTGGAACGAGGTGATGAGCGTCATCATCGTGGCGAAGAACACGGACGGTGAGATGAGCGGGAACTTGATGGCCCAGAAGGTCTGCCACGCGTTCGCACCGTCGAGTTGCGACGCCTCGATCTGGTTCTCCGGCACGGCGTCGAGCGCGGCCGAGAAGATCAGCATGTTGTAGCCGAAGCCCTGCCAGACGCTCATCGCGACGATCGCGAGCATCGCCCAGTGTTCGTCGGCGAGGAAGTTCGGCGCGTGCACGCCCACCGTGGACTGCAGCGACGCATCGATCGCACCCCCGGGCTGGTAGAGCATCCGCCAGACGACCACGTTCGCGACGATGGGCGTGATCGTCGGGATGAAGAACAGCACGCGGAACACGTGCCGTCCGGCGATCCGCGGCGTCAGCCACGCCGCGAGCCCGAGGGACACGACGAGGTTCAGCGGGACGTACAGCACCACGAAGAGCGCGGTGTTGAGCGTCACGGTGCGGAACACCGGGTCGGCGAACAGCCGAGCGTAGTTCTCGATGCCGGTCCAGCTGCGTTCGCCGAGCATCGGCCAGTTCATGAAGCTCACGACGAGCGAGGCGACGATCGGGAACGCCGTGAACACGACGAGTCCGATCGAGTGCGGTGCGGCGAACGCGGCGCCCCACCACGAGCGCCGCCCGACGGCGCCGGCCGCGTCGCCCCCGCGGCGGGGCGTCGCCGCACCGGTCGCGACGGCGGTCGCGACGGCCGGGACGGCCGCCTCGGCCGGTGGGTCCTGGATGGTGGTCATGCGACGACCTCCTCGTCGTTGAGTCGGGTGGTGTGGACGGCCGGGAGGCGCGTGGCGGGGTCGCGCCGCGCCTCCCGTCCGTCAGGCGGGAACACCGGTCACTGCGTTCCGAGCTGGCCCGCGATGGACGACATCGTCTCCTTGCCCGACGTCTGGCCGTTCACGGCCTGGAGGGCGTACTGCGTGAAGAGCTGCGAGAGCTGGTCGCTCTGCTTGTTCCCGAGGAGCGGCGAGGACTTCGCGAGAGCGGCCTTCAGCGCGGGCTCCGCTCCGTCGATGTCGGCACTCGAGTACCAGGCACCCTGCGCGGCGGTCCGCCCCGGGAACGCGCGTCCTTCCTCCGCGAGCTCGGTGAGGACCTTCTCGCTCGTCATCGTCTGGACGGCCTTGAACGCCTGCTCCGGGTACTTGCACTGCTTCGAGACACCGAAGCCGGAACCGGCCGCGAAGGTCGACGGGCCGGACGTCCCGGACGGGAGCGTCGTCACACCGAGGTCGAACTTGACCTTCGCCTTCTGGCTGATGAGCGACCACGGACCGTCGGTGTACATCGCGACCTTGCCCGCGGCGAAGTCGTTGCTCGACTGCGATCCGTCGGACGACGCCTGCGACGCGTATCCCTTCTCCACCAGGCTCGCGAGCCAGTCGAGGCCGTCCGCGAACTTGCTGTCGGTGGCGTCGATCTTCCCGGAGTTCGTGATCACGCGGCCTCCGTTGTAGCCGTAGATCATCGACTCGAGGTTGAGGTCGGTGACGGTCGAGCCGAACATGGTGACGCCCTTGGCCTTGAGCGCGGCACCGGCCCGCTCGAACTCGTCGACCGTCCAGCCCGGCTCCGGCTCGGCGACCCCGGCCTTCTTGAACACGTCCTTGTTGTAGAACATCATGATGGGCCCGGTGTCGTACGGCAGACCGTAGAGCTTGCCGTCGACCTTCATGCCGTCGAGTGCCGTCTGGTCGAAGGCGGAGAGGTCGAGTCCGTCCTGCTTGGCCAGGTCGTCGAGCGGCAGGAGCGACGAGGTGTAGTTCGCGGTGCGGAGCGACTGCATGCTCACGACGCACTGGGCGCTCCCCGCGCTGAGCTGCGTGCTGAGCTTCGTGAAGTAGTTCTCGAAGGGCGCGCCCTGGATCGTGAGGGTGATGCCGTCCTCGGACTTCACGGTGTCGGCGACCTTCTGCCAGGCGGCCTTGTCCTCCTTGCCGGCGATCCACATGGACCAGGTCATGGCGTCCTTCGACTGGCTGCCGCCGGCACTGCTGCCGGCGGAACACCCGGTCAGGACGAGGGCTGCCGCGGCCGCGGCCGCCACCCCCGCGATGAGTCGTCGTCGTTGCATCGGTCTCTCCACTCCGTCGTGGTGATCGTGTTCGGTGGTGTGGTGTCGGTCAGGCGACCCGGGCGGCGTCGCGGACCGGCGGTGCCGGCGCTTCCGTCGCCCAGACCGGGCCGTCGGGGTAGGTGTACGTGTCCAGGGACCCGGCGAGCATCTCGGTGCCCGCGCCCGGGGCGGACGGCGGCCAGTACCGTCCGTCGTGGACGTCGACCGGGGTCACGAAGTGCTCGTGCAGGTGGTCGACGAACTCGATGCAGCGTGTGTCCAGGTCACCGGTGAGGGCGACCGCGTCGAACATCGACAGGTGCTGGACGGCTTCGCAGAGCCCGACCCCGCCGGCGTGGGGGCACACCCGGACGCCGTACTTCGCCGCGAGGAGGAGGATCGCGATGTTCTCGTTGACGCCGGCGACCCGCGTCGCGTCGATCTGGAGGACCGACATCGCGCCGGCCTGGATGAGCTGCTTCGCGATGACCCGGTTCGCCATGTGCTCTCCCGTCGCGACCGGGATCGGGGCGATCCGACGGGCGATGGCAGCGTGCGCCAGGACGTCGTCGGGGCTCGTCGGCTCCTCGACCCAGGCGACGTCGAACGGTCGGAGCCGTTCGATCCACGCGACCGCCTCGTCGACGTCCCACCGCTGGTTCGCGTCGATCGCGATGCGGATGTCCGGACCGACGACCTCGCGGGCGATCCGCATGCGTCGGACGTCCTCGTCGACGTCTGCGCCGACCTTGAGCTTCACCTGCGTGAACCCCTCGTCGACGGCTTCGCGGCAGAGGCGAGCGAGCTTGTCGTCGTCGTAGCCGAGCCAGCCCGGCGTGGTCGTGTAGGCCGGGTAGCCCTCGCGCTCGAGCCGGCGCTTCCGCTCGGCACGGAGCGGCTGGGCACGACGCAGCAGCGCGAGGGCTTCGTCCGGGGTGATCGCGTCGGTGAGGTACCGGAAGTCGACGAGGGCGACGAGTTCCTCGGGGCTCATGTCGGCGAGCAGCGCCCAGAGCGGCTGCCCCGCGCGCTTGGCCTTGAGGTCCCACAGCGCGTTCACGACGGCGCCGATGGCCATGTGCATGACGCCCTTCTCCGGGCCGAGCCAGCGGAGCTGCGAGTCGTGGACGAGGGCCCGCCACGTCGCCCCCATGTCCGCGAGGAGCGCCTCCGCATCGCTGCCGACGACGTGCTCGCGGAGGGCAGCGATCGCGGCCTCCTGCACCTCGTTGCCGCGGCCGATCGTGAAGACGAAACCGGTGCCGACGTGTCCGTCGGGCTCGTCGGTGCTGAGTTCCACGTAGGCGGCGGAGTAGTCGGGCGCTGGGTTCATCGCGTCCGAACCGTCGTGCTCCCGCGAGGTCGGGAACCGGACGTCCCGGACGCGCAACCCGGTGATGCGACTCATCGTGTCTCCTGCCCGTCCGGTCCTCGATGACCGAACGCGCTCATCAAAACATCCGACCTCTTCCACGTCAAGCATCGTTTTGCGGCGGTTCTTGATCGCGCGTTGCAATATTCGTAGGATGACTAGTGGACGCGCGGTGCAGCGCGGACGAACGGAGACGAGCATGAGCCGAACGCGCCCGCAGATCGAACGTCAGCTGCCGAAGGTGCGGGACCTGGCGCCGCTGCTGCAGTTCAGGAAGCCCGCGTTGCCGGGGCGGCGGCAGCGGCTCGAGTCCGCGTTGACGGTCTGGGACC
Organism: Curtobacterium luteum; assembly: GCF_001475545.1. Taxonomy (GTDB): domain Bacteria; phylum Actinomycetota; class Actinomycetes; order Actinomycetales; family Microbacteriaceae; genus Curtobacterium; species Curtobacterium luteum_A. The sequence continues at coordinate 14,106 of NZ_LDQC01000015.1, forward strand.
TCCGGGCCATCGCGGCGCGGCGGACTCCGAGGGCGGCGTTCGACTACACCGAGGGCGCAGCCGAGGCCGAGATCTCGTTGGCGCGGGCGCGGCAGGCGTTCGAGGACATCGAGTTCACCCCCGCGATCCTGCGCGACGTGTCGCAGGTCGACACGTCCCGCCAGGTGCTGGGGGCGCCGACGGCGTTGCCGTTTGGGATCGCCCCGACCGGCTTCACCCGGATGATGCAGACCGAGGGCGAACGCGCCGGCGCCCGCGCCGCGGGCCGCGCTGGCATCCCGTTCAGCCTGTCGACGATGGGCACGACCGCGATCGAGGACGTCCGCGACGCCAACCCGCACGGGCGGAACTGGTTCCAGCTGTACATGTGGAAGGACCGCGACAAGAGCATGGCGCTGGTCGACCGGGCCGCGAAGGCCGGGTTCGACACGCTGCTCGTCACCGTCGACGTCCCCGTCGCCGGAGCGCGCCTGCGGGACAAGCGCAACGGGTTCTCGATCCCGCCGCAGCTGGGCGTGAAGACCATCGTCAACGCGATCCCGCGGCCGTGGTGGTGGTTCGACTTCCTCACCACCGAACCCCTCGCGTTCGCGTCCCTGGACCGCTGGTCGGGCACCGTCGGGGAGCTCCTGGACCACATGTTCGACCCGACCGTCACCTACGAGGACCTCGCGTGGATCCGGGACCAGTGGCCCGGCAAGGTCGTCGTCAAGGGCGTCCAGTCCCTCGCCGACGCGAAACGGTTGGCGTCGATGGGGGTGGACGGGATCACCCTGTCGAACCACGGTGGTCGGCAACTCGACCGCGCCCCCGTCCCGTTCCACCTCCTGCCCGCAGTGGTGAAGGAGGTCGGCAAGGACACGGAGGTGCACCTGGACACGGGCATCATGTCCGGCGCCGACATCGTCGCCGCCGTCGCCCTCGGCGCGACGTTCACGATGGTCGGCCGCGCCTACCTCTACGGGCTCATGGCGGGCGGTGAAGCCGGCGTCGACCGGATGATCCAGATCCTGACCGACCAGATCGAGCGCACCGTGCGCCTGCTCGGCGTCGCCACCCTCGACGAACTCGAACCGAGCCACGTCACCCAACTGCAGCGGTTGGCACCGATCAGCCGCTGAACGGGACGTTCGTCAGAGGCGCTCGGGGTGTCCTGACCGATCCCGCCGGCGGAACACGAGCGTGCCGACGCCCTGGACGATGAAGAACATGGCGCTGGCGGCGAGCAGGGCAGCGACGGCGAACCCGCCCACGGTGTCAGTACCGATCGTGGCGAGGACCGTGAACCCGAGGAAGATCACGCCCATCACGATCACGACGACCGGGTTCTGCGCGACGAAGAACCGTCGTCCGTGGTTCGCTTCGGCCGTGGCACGGGACCGGGCCTTCGCCACCTCGTCCGGGTCGCGGCCGGCACGGCGGTCGGCTGCTCGTCGGCGTGCACGGAGGACGAGGAAGACCGCGAGCCCGACCACGATCGCGACCGGGTAGGCGATCTGCCGCTCGACCTGCGCCAGACCCGACACGAACAGGACCACGACGGCGCTGACGACACCGGCGACCATCGCGGTCGTCCAGATGTCGGTCCGGCCGTCCGCTCCCGTCGCGTAGTTCGGCCGTCTCGCGTACGGATCGTGCTCCGACTCGCGCTGCTGCGACTCGGGCTGTTCCGGCGCCGCCCTGTCCTCGTCGTTCCCCACGGATGGAACCTACCGGACGACGCTCACCAGCGACTGACGCGTCAGCGGTACACGTCGCGCCGGTGCCCGAGCGTGAGGACGAGCACCACCAGGCGATCGTCGAGGACTTCGTAGACGATCCGGTGGCCCCCCACGCGGACGCGGAGTTCACCGGGACGACCGACGAGTGCGGTCATGCCGGGTGGCCGTGGGTTCGACTGCAGGAGGACGAGCGCCGCGAGGATCCGGCGCTGCGTCGAGCGATCGAGCTTCCCGAGGGTCTTCGCAGCACGCTTCGTCAGCTCGACCGCGTACCGGGGTGGAACAGGGTCAGTCAAGCGTGATCCCGAGCTCACGGGCGACGTCCGCGAGCGGCAGGGTCTCCGGGTCGGCCGCGAGGTCGGCGCGGACGACGTCGACCGCGGCGCGATCGCTCGCGTCCTCCAGCGCGGCCAGGGCCCGGTGGGCGAGCTCGGCATCGAGCACGACGACCTGTTCACGACCGCGGACCGTGATGACGACCGGCTCTCGGTGCGCGTGATCGAGGAGGTCGGACCAGCGCTGTCGTGCCTCGCTTGCGGGAAGGGAGTACATGCACGAATCGTACGACTCGTGCGATCTGTACGTCGAGCTCGTCAGCGCTCGAGGAGCTCCGCACGCGCGACGACCTTCGCGAAGCTCCCGTCGAGGGCGGCGAGGAACGCCGCGTGCACGGACGCCCCCGGGACGGTCACCTCGCCGAGTGCGAGGTCCGGCGCCGCGCAGGCATCGGCCACCACGGTGCACGCGAACCCGAGGTCGGACGCTGCTCGGACGGTCGAGTCGATGCACATGCTCGTCATCATCCCGAGGACGACCAGGTCGGTGACGCCGCGGTCGCGGAGCAGCGCCTCGAGACCGGTGTCGATGAAGGCGTTCGGCTCGTGCTTCTCGAGGACGGTCTCCCCCGCTCGCGGTTCGACCGCCGGGTGGAACGCGGTCCCCGGTGCGCCCGGCACGAAGAAGCCGGCGTCGGGCTCGGTGGCGGTGCGGAAGACGTGCACGACCTCCTCGCCGCTCCCACGGAAGTGCCGCAGCACGGCGCCGGCGGCATCGGCAGCCGCCTCGGGTTCGACGAGCGGGAACGCCCCACCAGGGAAGTAGTCGAGTTGGACGTCGATGAGGAGCAGTGCGCGGGTCATCTCCCGATCATGCCCGTCGGGCACCCGGTGCGTACCGGGTGCCCGACAGGCCAGCGGACCGCGATCAGCCGACCGAGAACGGTGCGCGACGCCCCTCGCCCCACGCCCAGTGCAGGAGCGCGACGCCGGAGTCGTTCGTCACCGCGAGCGAGAGGTGCTTCCCGGACCCCTGGATCGAGGTCAGGCTGTAGGTGTCGTCGGTGCGGAGGCCCGGCCAGTAGACCGCGCCGAGGTGCCGCTCACGGACGGTCGTCGACACGGTCTGCAGGAACGCCACCGAGTTGTCGGAGTCCGCGTCGCCGGTCGTGGCGGATCCGCGGTAGTCGATGCCGGTCGTCATCGGGACGCCGAACTCGTCGAGCACGGTGCGCGCCGAGCATGCCTGGTCGCCCAGTCGCGACTCGAAGTCAGCTGCCCACCCAGCGGGGTCGTGCGTGCCCCAGAAGCCGTAGTAGTGCTGCGAGACGTAGGTGCCGGCGAGCGCAGGAGCTGCGCAGACCGCGTCGACGTGGTCGTTGTAGCCGACCCCGCTGACGAACACCCGGTCGCGCGGGATGCCCCGGGCGGTGTACCGGTCGACCCAGTCGGTGGCCACCTGGATCCACTGGTCGGCCGTGTAGCCGAACGGCTCGTTCATCGGCTCGAAGTACACCCCGCGGTCGTGCGCGTAGGTACGGGTCAGCGTGTCCCACATCGTGGTCCAGGCCGCCGGGTCGTCGACCTTGCCGTCCTTGCTGGTGCCGTCACCCTCCCAGTACCCGAGCACGACACGGAAGCCCGCGTGCCGGGCGGCGTCGATCGCGCCCTTGTACGAGTTCCACCAGGCGGTGCCGACCGAGTACGGGTTGACGGGCATCCGGACCGTGTTCGCCCCGAGGTCCTTCCGGAACCCCCGGAGGATGCGCTCGGACGTTCGGTGGACGGTGCGGTGGTCGTCGCTCGTCGAGAGGCCGGAGAGGACGACCGGGCCGTTCGCGTAGTTGTCGCGGGGGTCGGCCCAGTTGACTCCGCGGAACTGGGTCGGGTCGAGTGCGGGCTTCGTGTGCGCCGCCGGCGCCGGCGCCGGCGTCGCGTCCGCGACGACGGGGCTCGCGAGAGCGAGGGCGGTGGCGCCGGCGAGTGCGGCGATGGTGGCGGCGAGGAGTCGTCCCCGCCGGGTGGTCGGTGCGTGCATGTCTGCGTGATCCCTGTCTGCTCCGTTGCAGCGGCACGGCGTCGTCGCGGTGCCGGCGTGGACGATCACCGCGGCGGGTCCCTTCCGCCGTGGCAACGTCAACATCCAGCAGGGTTCCACTCGGAGAGCGGGGTGTCAACGCCGCTGCGTGACCGTTCGGTCGCCAGCGGGACCCCGACGGCGCCGGGCCGTCACGGAGCGCGGCGGCACGGTGCGCAGGTGGTCGCGCACGACGCCGAGCACGCGGCCGAGGTCTTCCACGTCGCGCGGACCGATCGCGTCGAAGACGAGTTCACGCAGGAGCGCGACGTGCCCGGGGAAGACGGCGCCCAGCTTCCCCCGCCCGGCTCCGGTGAGGGTGACCGTGACGCCACGATCGTCATCAGCTGCCTGCCCCCGCACGACGAGGCCGTCACGTTCGAGCAGGCCCACCTGGTAGGTCAGACCACTGCGGCTGATGACCACCCCGTCGGCGAGCTCGGTCATCCGCCGACTCCCGCCGGGTGCGTCGCCCAGGGTGGCGAGCAACTGGAACTGCACGTAGCTGAGGTCGCCAGCGTCGCGGAGCTGCTGCTCGACCGCGTGCCGGACGAGGTTCCCGACCTCGATCAGGGCGAAGTACGCCCCGAGTTCGGCGGCGTCGAGGGACGGGTGCGGCTCGGATCCGGGCATGGACTCATCCTACCTGTTGCTTCGAATTCGAAGCAGTGGTAGCGTCCTCCGCAGGTACTTCAAATTCGAAGCACACGAGGCTCAACCAACGAAGGACAAGACCATGCGAGCAGTGCGTTTCCACGAGGTCGGCGGACCGGAGGTCCTGCGGATCGAAGAGATCGACCGACCGACGCCGGGAGCCGGACAGGTCCTGGTGCGGGTCGCCGCGTCGGCCTACAACGCCGCGGACAACGGCATGCGGGGCGGGTTCCTCCCGATCCCGGTCGTCCTGCCGCACATCCCGGGCTACGACGTGTCCGGCACGGTCGAGGAACTCGGCGCCGACGTGACGGATCTGCGGGTCGGCGACGCGGTGATCGCGTTCCTCCCGATGGAGCGGGACGGCGGGGCCGCGGAGTTCGTGGTCGCCCCGGCGGAGTCGCTCGTCGCCGCACCGTCGAGCATCCGGCTCGCGGACGCGGCGGCACTGCCCTCCGTGGCGCTCACGGCGTGGCAGGCGGTGTTCGACGAGGGCCGACTGACCGCGGGGCAGCGCCTGCTGATCGTCGGCGCCGGCGGGGTCGTCGGGAAGTACGCCGTCCGGCTGGCGAAGCGCGCCGGCATCGAGGTCGTCGCGACGGCGAGCCCGCGGAGCGCGGAAGCCGTGCGGGCCGCGGGCGCGGACGTCGTCGTCGACCACACCACCGACGACCTCCTCACGGCGGTGGACGGGCAGGTCGACGTGCTGCTCAACCTCGCCCCGCTCGACCCGGAGCGCTTCGCCGACCTGGTCGCCCTCGTCCGCGACGGTGGCACCGTCGTGAGCACGACGGCGTTCATCGCCACCCCGGGCGACGACGACCGTGACGTCCGGGCCGCCACGGTGTTCGTGCAGCCGAACCGGGGGCGCCTGGTCGAACTCGTCCGCCTGGTCGACGCCGGAGAGCTGCACGTCGAGGTGACGCGACGCATCCCGCTCGCGGACCTGCCGGCACTGCACGCCGAGGGTGCCGCCGGTCGGATCGTCGGCAAGGTCGTCGTGCTGGCCGAGCCGGACGCCACCGCTGCACCGTCCGCCTAGGGTGGGGGCGTGGGCGACGAGCAGGCACGGGCAGCGCTGGCGGCGGTCGGCCGGGACACCACCGCACCACTCGTGCCGACGCTCCCGGCCCTGCCGTCACCACGACGGGCCGCCGTCCTCTTGCTCTTCGGAGTCCTCGACGACCGTCCGAGTGACCGTGCCGCGTCGGTACCGAGGGTCTCCGACGACCTCGACGTCCTGCTCCTCCGACGCGCGGACACGCTCCGAGCCCATCCGAGCCAGGTCGCCTTCCCCGGCGGACGCATCGACGCAGGGGACGCAGACGCCGCCGACGCCGCCCTCCGCGAAGCGCACGAGGAGACCGGGCTCGACCCCGAGGGGGTCGACGTCCTCGGGGTGCTCCCCGCCGTACCGCTCGCGTTCTCGAACCACCTCGTCGAACCGGTCCTCGCGTGGTGGCGGTCGCCCTCGCCCGTGCGGGTCGTCGACGAGCGGGAGTCCGCGACCGTCTTCCGGGCACCGGTCGCCGACCTGCTCGATCCCGACCACCGCGGCGTGACCGTGATCCGGCGGGACGGTCAGGAATGGCGTGGACCGGCGTTCACCCTCGCCGCGGAGCACGGGACGGAGACGGTGTGGGGCTTCACGGCGATGCTCCTCGACGCGCTGTTCGACCGGCTGGGGTGGACGGAACCGTGGAACGACCGGAAGGTCATCCCACTGCCAGGGGAGCGCTGAGCGAGGCGGCGACCGGGAGCGCCAGCGCGAGCGGGTCCGTCCGGACCTCGTCGAGCGCCCGGGCGACGGCGCCGAGCACGACGACGTCGGCGCCGAGCCTCGAGGCGACGAGCTCCGGGACCGGGTCGTAGTCCCAGTCGGCGAGGTGCACCCGAGCCCGGTCGAGCACGGGACCGACCGCGTCCGCGATCGCCCCGGCGACGACCACCCGGTCGATGTCGAGCAGGCTCGCGAGGAGCACGCCCACGCGGGCCAGCCGGTCCCCGAGGCGGTCGACGACCTCGACCGCGACGGGGTCGCCGAGCGCCGCGGCCTCGAACAGGCGCTCCGAACCGTTCCGGCCGGCGAGGAGTGACCCCGGCGGGATCCGGTCGGCGGCCTCGGCGACGAGCAGGCGAGCCGTCGCGCCGATGCCCTCCGGGGAGCCGACGCCGTCGACGAGGTCGAGCACACGCATCTCACCTGCTCCGCCACGTGCGCCCCGGAGCAGCACGCCGTCGACGACGATCCCGGCGCCGAACCGCTCACCCGAGAGCAGCGCGGCGAAGGAGGCGTCGCCGGAGGACGGGCGTTCCGCGAGGGCGGCGAGGTTCGCGTCGTTCTCGACCACGAGGCGTCCGTACCCGAGGAGCGCCCCGAACCCCGGGTTCATCCGGTCCCAGTACCCGTCGTCGCGCGGCGAGGCACCGCGCACGTCGACCGGCGCCGGGATCCCCACGACGACCACGAGCACCCGGTCCGCGCCGACCCGTGCGTCGGCGAGCGCCTCCGCCACCGCGTCCCGTACCGCGCCGAGTCGCGTCGCGACGTCGAGACCGGTGTCCCCGAGCGACGCGGCCGCGCGGCCACGGACGACACCGCGGAGGTCGGCGACCGCGACGGACACCCGGTGCTGACCGGCGTCGACGCCGACGAGCACCCCTGCGTCGTCGTCGAGCGCGTACCGGCGCGCTGGCCGGCCCTTGCGGTACTCCCCCGCTGCACGGGCGTCGTCGAGCGCGCGCAGCCAGCCGAGCTGGACGAGTTCGTCGCACGCGGCGAGCACGGTCGAGCGGGTCAACCCCGTCCCCGCGATCGCCTCCGTCGCCGTGAACGCACCGGAGCCGAAGGCGTACGCGAGGACGACCTCGGCACTCGATCCTCGCGGCGGCGGCATGGTCGGAACACTACCGCGGAACGAGTTGCTTGCGCGATTAGATTTTCTCGCTACATTTACTCCTGCGGGGCGACACCAAAGCCGCCCCGCGACACGGAACGGCAGGGCTGCCGGGTCCGTGCGGACGGAGACGACGTGCAACCACACGCCACGAAGGGCACGGCCGCCGCGGTGAGCCGGAGGTCCTTCCTGCTCGGCGCCGGCGGCATCGGTGCGGGCCTCGCCCTCGCCGGGTGCGCACCGCTCGGAGGGTCGAGCGCACGCCCCGAGACGATCACGTTCTACGTGTCGAAGCCCGAGGTCATCGGCTACTTCGACGACGTCATCGCGAAGTTCCACGAGAGCCAGTCGAAGATCCGGGTCATCCGCGACTCGACGTCGAACATGTCCGCGAACTTCGTCCGGAACCGGCCGCCGGACCTCGGCTGCCTGAACTACAACTACGCGATGGTCTCGTTCGTCGAGCACGGCGCGCTCACCGACCTGTCGGACCTGCCGGAGAAGGACACAATCAACCCGGACCTGTGGCCGCTCATGCGGCAGACCGCGGACTACCCGGGCCGCACGAGCGTCCTGCCGTACTCGGTGACCGCCGCGTCGGTGATCTACAACAAGCGGATCTTCGCCGACCAGGGCATCGAGGTCCCCACGACGTGGAGCGAGTTCCGCGACGTGTGCGAACGCCTCACGAAGGCCGGCATCACCCCGATGTACGGCACGTACAAGGACAACTGGACCATCGCGCAGGGCATGTTCGACTACTCCGTCGGCGGCATGCTCGACCTGCAGGAGACCTTCGCGGCGCTCGACCGCGAGGGCACGAAGGTCGGGAAGGGCTCGCGAGTCTCCTTCGAGAAGGACTTCGCCGCCCCCGTCGACCGCATGGTGGACCTGCTGCAGTGGCACCAGAAGGGTGCGGCCAGCCGCGGCTACGGGGACGGCAACCTCGCGTTCGCGCAGGGCAAGGCCGCGATGTACCTGCAGGGCCCGTGGGCGCTCGGCGAGATCGCGAAGTCCAGCAAGGACATCGACCTCGGTACCTTCCCCTTCCCGGCCACCGACGACGCCGCAGACAACAAGGTGCGCGTGAACGTCGACCTCGGACTCTGGATCCCGGAGGCCTCGCGCAAGCAGGAGGCCGCCCGCGAGTTCCTGTCGTTCCTCATGAGCCCGGCGGTGAACGACAAGTACAACGCCGACAACAACGGCTTCGGCGTCCGGAAGGACTCCCCGCCGGCGTCGAACCCCGCGCTCCGCGGCATGCAGGACTCGTACGACCAGGCCGACTTCTACCTGGGAGCCTCGCAGCTCATCCCCGCGGAGATCCCGGTGGCGAACTACCTGCAGTCCATCGCCTTCGGCGGTGCCCCCGCTCCGCAACTCCGCACCCTCGACGGCGACTGGGCGCGTCTCGCGCTCCGCACGGCCGCGTAAGGAGACACGACCTTGGCCACCACCACGACAGAATCCGTCACGACGGCGGGCAGCCGCCGACGGGGCGGAGCCGCACCGCGCCTCCAGTCCGGACGACGCGCCGGCCGGACCGGACTGCGCACGAAGCGCAACCGGGTCGACCCGCTCTTCCTCGTCTTCCTGATCCCCACCCTCCTGCTCTTCACGCTGGCGATCACCCTCCCCGCAGTGATGGGCATCGTCCTGAGCTTCACCGACTCCGTGGGGTTCGGGGACTTCCGGTTCATCGGCCTGACGAACTACGTCGCCGTGTTCAGCGACCCGGCGATCCTGCAGGCGTACCTGTTCACGATCGGGTTCTCGCTCGTCACCGTGCTCGTCGTGAACGCGCTCGCGTTCCTCCTCGCGATCGCCCTGACGTCGAAGGTCCGCGGCAAGATCGCCCTCCGAGCGGTCTTCGTGCTGCCGATGGTGATCTCCGGGATCGTGATCGCCTACGTGTTCTCGTTCCTGTTCGCGAACAGCCTGCCGGCCCTCGCGACCGCACTCGGCTTCGCGCCGCTCGAACAGAGCATCCTGGCGAACCCCGACCTCGCGTGGGTCGCGGTCGTCGTCGTGACCGCGTGGCAGGCCATCCCGTCGACGCTCCTCATCTACATCGCCGGCGTCCTGTCGATCCCGGGTGAGGTCTACGAGGCGTCGGCCCTCGACGGTGCGAGCGCCTGGCGACAGCTCGTGTCGATCACGGCGCCGCTCACCGCGGGCTACATCCTCATCAACCTCATCATCGGGTTCAAGAACTTCCTGAACTCGTACGACATCATCGTCGGCCTCACCGACGGCGGCCCCGGCACCTCGACGACCAGCGTCGCGATGTCGATCTTCAAGGGCTTCAACGGCGGCGACTACGCCTACCAGATGGCGAACGCCACCATCTTCTTCGTGATCGCGGTCGTGATCGCCGTGATCCAGCTGCGGGCGACCCGCGGGAAGGCAGCGCTCTGATGACCATCCAGGCACCCCTGCAGCCGGGGACCACCGCGACGGGCACGCTCCGCTCCGTCGACGCCGACCGCAACGCGGGACGTCGCGGCGAGCGCGTCAACTGGCCCGTGACGATCGTCCTCGTCCTCTGCGCCCTGTCCGTGCTCGTGCCGCTGTACGTGACGGTCACGATGGCGTTCAAGACGTCCTCGCAGGCGGTCGACGGCAACGCGTTCTCGCTGCCGGCACCGTTCAGCGTCGACGGCTTCGTGCAGGCCTGGGAGCTCACGGACTTCCCGCGCGCGTTCGGGGTCTCCGTGCTCGTCGCCGCGATCACGGTCGTCGGGACGATCCTCCTCGCCTCGTTCACGGCGTACGCGATCGCCCGCAACTGGGAGCGCCGGCTGTTCCGCTGGTCGTTCTTCTACCTGCTCGCCGCGATGTTCCTGCCGTTCCCGGTGCTCGCGCTGTCGCAGGTGAAGCTGACCGGACTGGCTGGCCTCGACAACCCGTTCGGGGTCGCGATCCTGCACGTCATGTTCCAGCTCTCCTTCAGCGTGCTGCTCTTCACGGCGTTCCTGCGGTCGATCCCGGCGGAGCTCGAGGAGAGCGCCCGCATCGACGGCGCGACCACCGGTCAGGTGTTCTGGCGGCTGGTGTTCCCGCTCCTCGCGCCGATGAGCGCCACCGTCGGGATCTTCGCGTTCCTCGCGTCGTGGAACGACTTCGTGATGCCGTCGCTCATCACGTCCGATCCGGCCCTGCAGACCCTGCCCGTGCTGCAGCAGATGTTCCAGACGCAGTTCAGCAACAACTACAACGTGTCGTTCGCCTCGTACCTGATGGCGATGGCGCCGGCGATCATCGTCTACCTGTTCACGCAGCGCTGGGTGATGGCCGGGGTCACGCAGGGCGCGATCAAGTGAGCGACGCGATGACCACCACCCGTACGGACAACGAAAGGCCCGACGTGACCGACACGCTCGTGCAGCCCGCAGCCCCCACCGACGCCGAGACCTGGTGGCGTCAGGCCAGCGTCTACCAGATCTACCCCCGCTCGTTCGCGGACGCGAACGGCGACGGCATCGGCGACCTCCCCGGCGTGACGTCGCGCGTGCCGTACCTGGCGTCGCTCGGCATCGAGGCGGTCTGGCTCAGCCCGTTCTACCCGTCCGCCCTCGCCGACGGGGGCTACGACGTCGACGACTACCGCGACGTCGACCCGCGCCTCGGCACCCTCGACGACTTCGACGAGATGGTGTCGGCGCTGCACGCTGCCGGCATCCGCGTCATCGTCGACGTCGTGCCGAACCACACGAGTGACCGGCACGAGTGGTTCCGCGAGGCGCTCGCGTCGCCGAAGGGCAGCGCGGCTCGTGACCGGTACGTCTTCCGGGACGGCACCGGCTCCTCCGGCGAGGAAGCCCCCGCCGACTGGGTGTCGATCTTCGGCGGTCCGGCCTGGACCGCGGTCGGTGACGGCCAGTGGTACCTGCACAACTTCGCGAAGGAGCAGCCCGACCTGAACTGGGCGAACCGCGAGGTCCGCGACGACTTCCTGCACACCCTCCGCTTCTGGTCGGACCGCGGTGTCGACGGCTTCCGCATCGATGTGGCGCACGGTCTGGCGAAGGACCTGCCCGCGGGCGAACTGCCGAGCTGGGCCGAGGTGCTCGCGAGCCCGAAGGACGGGCAGCACATCCTCTGGGACCGCGACGACGTGCACGAGATCTACGCCGAGTGGCGGCAGGTCTTCGAGGAGTACACCCCCGCCCGCACCGCGGTCGCCGAGGCGTGGGTCGCCGCGGACCGTCGTGCCCGCTACGCCAGCGCCGAGGGGCTCGGGCAGGCGTTCAACTTCGACCTGCTCGAGGCCGACTTCGACGCCGGGTCGTTCAAGCAGATCATCGAGTTCAACCTCGGTCTCGCGGAGCAGTCCGGGTCGTCGACCACGTGGGTGTTCTCGAACCACGACGTCGTCCGGCACGCCACCCGCTACGCGCTCCCGGCCCGGAACGGCGCCGAGGAGAAGCAGGGCTCGGCGTGGCTGCTCGCCGGCGGCTCGCGGGACGCCCTCGACCGCGAGCTCGGTCTGCGTCGCGCCCGCGCGGCGACGCTGCTCGAACTCGCCCTCCCCGGCTCCGCGTACCTGTACCAGGGCGAGGAGCTCGGGCTGCACGAGGTCGGCGACATCCCCGATGCCGAGCGCCAGGACCCGGCGTTCTTCCGGAACCCGGGCGTCGACGTCGGCCGCGACGGCTGCCGCGTGCCGATCCCGTGGACGACCTCCGGCGAGAGCTTCGGGTTCGGCCCCGGCGGCTCGCACCTGCCGCAGCCGGCGTGGTTCGCCGAGGTGTCGGTCGAGGCGGAGGACGCCGACCCGCACTCCACGCTGAACCTCTACCGGAAGGCCCTCGGGCTCCGTGGGCAGCTGCAGTCCGAGGAGCACCTCGAGTGGCTCGAGACCGGGCGCGACGACGTGCTCGCGTTCCGTCGCCCCAACGGCTGGACGAGCGTCACCGTCTTCGGCGACGAGCCGTACGACCTCCCCTCCGGCGAGCTCCTGCTCGCCTCCGCGCCGGTGGCAGACGGCGCACTGTCGGGTGTGGGGACGGCCTGGTTGCGTTCCTGACGGAACCAGGAGACGGACTGGAGGCACGGTGCAGGCAGGCACCGTGCCTCCAGTCCGTCAAGGGGTCGCGCCCGTCGCCGGAGGCGGAACCGGGCGTGCCCGGCGGAACCAGGCGTGCCCGGCGGAACCGGGCGTGCCCGGCGGAACCGGGCGTGCCTGGCGCGTTGTTCGGACCCGGCATGCCCGTTCCGACCATGCATCGCAACCGTTCTGGGAAAGAAAGCGTGCCGCATGCGACACCGCCCGAGCGCGGGCGCGAGCGGCACTGCGTCGGCGAGCGCCGGTAGGGTCGGCGGCATGAGTGGGGCGAGCATCGGCGTGCGGGACTTCGTGATGCGGTTCGGGGACCGCACCGTGGTGGACGGGCTGTCGTTCGACATCGCGCCGGGAGAGACGTTCGGCCTGCTCGGCAGCAACGGCTCCGGCAAGACCACCACCATCCGGGCGCTGCTCGGCATCACGACCCCGACCGCCGGCACGCTCACGATCGACGGGCACCCCTACCGGCCGGCGACCGGCGGGATCGGGTACCTCCCCGAGGAGCGCGGGCTCTACCGCAAGGAGTCCGTGATCGACGTGATGACGTACTTCGGGCAGCTCCGCGGACTCGGCCGCCACGAGGCCACGGCGTGGAGCCACGAGTACCTCGAGCGCGTCGGCCTCGCGGACCGCGCGAAGCTCCGCGTCGACAAGCTCTCCGGCGGGCAGCAGCAGAAGGTGCAGCTCGGCATCACGATCATGGACCGGCCGCGCCTGCTCATCCTCGACGAGCCGACCAAGGGCCTCGACCCGGTCAACCGCCGGCTGCTGCTGGACCTGGTCGACGAGCGGAAGGCCGACGGTGCGACGGTGATCCTCGTCACGCACCACATGGACGAGGTCGAGCGGCTCTGCGACCGGATCCTCCTGCTGAAGGACGGTGCCGCCGCCGCCTACGGGACGATCCCCGACGTGCAGGACGCCTTCGGCGGTGCGGTCGCCAAGGTCGGACTCGACGGGTCGGTCCCGCCGTCGCCGCTGTACCGCTTCGCCCGGCACGAGGGGCACGTGGCGTACCTCGTCCCGACCCGCGCGGCCGCGGCGGACGGCTCGGACATCCTGGCCTCGCTCGTCGGGGCGGGCGCCCACGTGACGGGGTTCGAGATGCGCCGCATCCCCCTCGACGAGATCTTCGTGCAGGTGTACGGGCACGACGCCGGCGCGGACCTCGTCGCCGAGGAACCCACGGCAGGAGCAGCAGCATGAGTCGGCTCGGCACGGTCGTCCGCTTCGAGTTCGTCCGCGCGGTGAAGAAGCCCGCGTTCTGGATCGGCACCCTCGCGCTGCCGATCGTCATCGTGCTCGTCACGCTGCTCGTCGGACTCGGCCAGTCCGCGGGTGCCGACTCCGTCGTGTCGAGCAGCTCCGCCACGAAGACGCCGTTCCGCTACGTCGATCGCTCGGGCCTCGTGTCCGAGCAGGTCGCCGAGAAGTGGGGTGGGACGCCGTCGACCGACGCCGCCGCCGACCGTGCAGCGGTGCGCGAGGGGCGGCTCGACGCGTTCATCGAGTTCCCGGAGGCACCGGCGACGTCCCCGATCCGGGTCGACGCGGCCGACCGTGGGCTGTTCGGCAACGGGCGGTACTCGTCCTTGGCGGAGCGGGTGGTCGAGCAGAGCGTCGCCGCGTCGGTCGACGACCCGCAGGCCGTGCAGCTCCTCCGGAACCCGCCGTCCACCGACGTCACCACCTACGCCGAGGGAGCAGTCGCACCGGGGTGGCTGTCGGTCCTGCCACCGGCGCTCTACGCGGCCGCGTTCTTCGGCCTGGTGATCCTGCTCGCCGCCCGGATGGTGACCGTGGTCGTCGAGGAGAAGGAGAACCGGATCTCCGAGATGATCCTGACGACGGTGACGGCGGGTGACCTCATCCGCGGCAAGGTCGTCGCGATGCTGCTCGTCGGCCTCGTGCAGATCGGGGTGTTCCTGCTCCCCGGGCTCGTGACGTTCGCCGTCGCCCTGCCCCTGTTCGCGTCGCGACTCGGAGCGATCGTGGTCGACCCGTGGCGGATGCTCGTGGGGGCGCTCCTGCTGGTCGGCGGGGTCTTGCTCGCCTCCGGGCTCTTCGTGGCCGTCGGCGCCGCCGTCCCGTCGATCAAGGACGCCTCGTCCCTGCAGTCGGCCGCGATCTTCGCCCTGATCATCCCCGTCTACGCGGTGTTCTTCGTGGTGACGAACCCGACCTCCCCGGTCGCCGCGTTCTTCACGTACTTCCCGACGTTCACCCCCGTGACCGCCATGGTGCGCAACGCGGTCGGGTCGCTCAGCGTCATCGAGTCGATCGTCTGCATCGTCATCGTCTGGGTCGTCGCGGCGGTGCTGCTGTGGTTCGCGCAGTACCTGTTCCGGCACTCGGTCGCGCAGTACGGGTCGAAGGTGACCCTCAGGCAGATCGCGTCGTGGCGTCGGGGACGGCCGACCGCCCGCTGACCCCTGGCGACGAGATCGGCGAGGCCGGCGCCGAACCCGGGCCCGACGCCGCGGAGCGGTCGGCCGGGGCGACGCCCGACGGTGCATCGAGGTCCCAGGCCGGCACCTCGCGCTCACGCCATCCCTGACGGAGCGTCCGGACGGCTCGGTCGTACTCGACGAGGACGTCGATGTGCGGGCGGACCAGCATCTGGATCTGGAGGCCCTCGTAGAGCGCGAGCAGCTGGGTCGCTGCGACGTCGGCCGACACGACCGACCGCTCGGTCTCGGCGTCGAAGTCGCGCTGCAGCCCGGCGGTCAGCTCCCCCACGTACTCCTCGAACCGCTTCCGGAACAGCTCGGCGAAGCCGGACTCGGCGGCGGCGATGTTGATCACGCCCGCGAGCACCCGGACGAGGCCGGGGTCGGCGACGTCCTCGGCGAGGGTCATCCGCACGTGCTCGATCGTGCACGTCGGCTGCACGCTCCGCCGGGTCCCGCGGAGCTGCGTCCAGCGGTCGTAGGTGACGAGCAGGAGCGCGTCCCACGTGGGGAAGACGCGGGCGACGGCTTCCGTGGTGACGCCGGTCACCTCGGCGACCACGCTGGCGTCGACCTGGTCGAAGGGGTGCAGCCGGTAGGCGCGGATGGCGCCCCGGACGATCCGCTCCGCGAGCGACTGTTCGTCCTCGAGTGCGGCCGCGTGCTGGTCGGTCATCCGACCATCTCACCCGAAGCGTGAGCAGATGTCTGCAACCCGAGCGGGGGTGTCGCGATCATCGCGGGTCGGTCGCGCTCCGTGGCGGAGGCGAGCCGTGCCTCCCGGCCGTCAGCCCACCGTCACCGGCGCCGCCGGGGGCTTCGTCCGCTGGCGCATCCAGACGAAGAACCCGGTGAGGGTGAACACCCCGTAGAAGACGTACATCAGCCCGGACGCGTAGTAACCGGCAGAGAACAGCAGGGGGACGCCGACCAGGTCGACGGCCACCCAGATGAGCCAGAACTCGACCCATCCCTTGGCCATGCCGTAGGTGGCGAGCAGGGAACCGACGAAGATCCACGCGTCGCTCCACACCGGCTCGTAGGAGCCGAGGGCGCGGAAGATCGGGGTCAGGACAGCGGTGCCGCCCACCATCCCGAGGACCAACAGTGCGCGGGTCCGCCAGGAGGCCCAGTGCGGGTCGATCACGGTCGTCGCCTCCGCGGGGCGGTGCGTCCAGCGGTACCAGCCGTAGACGC
This sequence comes from Curtobacterium luteum, assembly GCF_001475545.1. Taxonomy (GTDB): domain Bacteria; phylum Actinomycetota; class Actinomycetes; order Actinomycetales; family Microbacteriaceae; genus Curtobacterium; species Curtobacterium luteum_A. Next base: position 30,445 of record NZ_LDQC01000015.1, read on the forward strand.
TCACGATGATGAACATGACCTGGCGGCCGGCCTGACCGAGCAGGTTCACCGGGTTGGGGGTGTCGAAGAGCGCCCCCATGAAGACGGTGAAGAGCAGGGCGTTGCCGAGGATGCCGACGGGCCAGGCCCAGACCTTCCGGCGCATGCCGCCGAGGGCGCTGAGCAGACCGAAGACGTTGCCGATCACCTCACGCCAGAGCACCGTCTGGTCACCGATGACGATCTGCGCGTCGAACAGCCAGCGCACGATGCCCATGGGCCCCTCCTCGTTTCCGGTCGGTGCAACGGTAGGGCGTCCGGCGGCATTCCAGCGGCCGTGCTGCGTGGTGTGACGTGCCCCGCACGGCGCGTGCCGGTCGGCGGGGCTACGCTCGGGAGCCGTGACGGACGGTGTTGCTCGGGCGAAGGCACTCCTCGACGCCGCCGCACGGGCACTCGACGCTGCCGATGCCCGCGACGAGGCGCTCGGCGAGTACGTCGAGCCGAAGGCGCTCCTCGGCATCCGGCGTGACCCGACGATCCGTTCCCTCGGCCGTGTGTGGCGGGTCGGCGCACTGCTGCTCGGCTCCTCGCCCGAGACGGCCGGCCAGGTGTGGGCCACGGGACGGATCACACGCGTGACCGAGCCCGGACGGTCGCAGTTCGTGTCGGTGTCTGCCGAGGTTCGCCGGGCCTACCGGGCGGCGGCGCAGAAGGGGCACTTCGCCCCCGGGGACACCGTGAACCACAGCGCGACACCGATCCCGCTCGACGAGACGCTGGTCGGGTCGGACGGGGTGCTCTTCGTCGAGGGCGATGAGCCGTTCGTCCGGTGGTCCCCCACGGCGGGCGACGCGGTCCCGCTCGCGGGGTACCTCGCCGACCGGGTGGCGCTGCTCGTCGACCCGCCGAAGGGCGCGACCGACTGACGGCCCGGCCGGGAGCGAGACCGTGGCCGGGACGCCGCGGGCGGGGCACTGTGACCGCTACAGCGAGAACCCGCCGTCGGACGTGAGGACCTGCCCCACCACCCAGCTGCCGGACGACGTCGCCAACCACCCGATCAGCTCAGCCGGGTCCTGCGGTGTCCCGACCCGGCCGAACGGCGTGCTCGCGAGGTACTCCTGCAGCCCGTCGAGCGACCGGTCGGTGGTCTCCGGGTCCATGTAGCCCGTGTTCACCGGCCCGGGGTTGACCGTGTTCAGCACGATGCCGAGCTCCAGCAGCTCCTTGGCGACGGTGGCGGTCACCCCGGCGAGCGCGGCCTTGCTCGCGGCGTACGCGACCTCGCCGATCATCGCTCCGTGGATCTGGCCGGAGGTCATCCAGAAGACGTGTCCTTGCGCCTCGTCGTACGGGCCGCTGCCCGTGATCCGGTCCCCCGGCCGCCGGGCCTCGTCCGTCCGGGGCGCTCGTCGGCGGGCGAACTCGGCGGTGAGCAGGAGCGTCGCGCGGGTGTTGACCTCCCAGAACGCGCTGAGCCGCTCGGGCGTCATGTCGAGGATGCTGCCGTCGTCGCCGCTCTTGGCGTGGTTGCAGACGAGGACGTCGAGCCGCCCGGTGAGCGCCGTCGCGGTGTCGATCAGCCCGGGGATCGTCGACGGGTCGGACAGGTCGCCGGGGACGTCCGTGAACCCGGCGCCCTCGGTGAGGTGGGCGCGCAACTCGTCACGGACGGCGTCGAGGTCGTCGCCGCCCCACGGCAGGTCGAGGTCGTGCGGGCGGTGGTGGTGGACGACGATGCTCGCGCCGAGGTCGGCGAGCTTCGACGCGACGGAGAAGCCGATGCCGCGGCGGCGGGAGACACCGGTGACGAGGGCGGTCTTGCCGGCCAGCGGCAGCGAGCGGTGCAGGGGCAGTTCGGAGGAGGGCATGCTGAACCTTTCGACGGCGCCGAGCGGCGCACGGGTGGGAGTCGAAGAACGGTTCAGCGGCACTGCATGTCCGTCACCCTACACAGACCGGGCCACCCGCGGAACCGCCGTGGAGTCGGGGGACGTCGCGAGCCGCCGGTCGCGCCCTCGCGTACCGTCCGCGGCATGACCGACCAGCGCCGCCGACTGATCCTGCCCGGCCAGTACGGCCCGGACTTCGACGACGGCGGACCGCTCCTCGTGGTCGAGGCGCGAGAGTTCTTCACCGCGAGGCCGATGCACCGGGCCAAGGCCCACCTCTGGCTGAGCGCGCTCCGGCACCGCGTGCAGGCGCTCCGGGACGCCGGCGAGGGCGACCGCGTCGAGCACGTGCAGGTCGACGCGCTGAAGGACGCGCTCGTCGGTCGCGACGACCTCGAGGTGGTGGACCCGCCCTCCCGCACGCTCCGGGCCCAGGTCCGGCACTGGGGCAAGGGCACCGAGGTACTGCCGAGCCGCGGGTTCGTGACCGACGAGGACGAGTTCGCCGAGTGGGCCGCGCAGGGCACCGGACGCTTCCGGATGGAGGCGTTCTACGAGCGGGTCCGGAAGCGTGAGGGCTGGCTCATGCGCTCGGACGAGCCGGTCGGCGGGAAGTTCAGCCTCGACGACCAGAACCGCGAGTCCCCGCCGAAGGGCGCCACGACGCTCGGGCTCCCCGAGCCGTGGTGGCCCGAGGAGGACGACGTCGACGGCGAGGTCCGGCGTGACCTCGACCGCTGGGAGCGGGACGGGACCGCGCGGTTCGTCGGCGCCGACGACCGACGCCGCTTCGCCGTGACCCCGGACGAGGCCCACCGTGCACTCGACGACTTCGTCCGCACCCGGCTGAACGACTTCGGCCCGTACGAGGACGCGACGCTCACGAACGACTGGACGATGGCGCACTCGCTGCTCAGCGTGCCGATGAACCTCGGCGTGCTCGACCCGCGGGACGCGATCGAGGCAGCGCTCTCGGCCCACCGTGACGACGACGCCCCGCTCGCGAGTGTCGAGGGCTTCGTCCGGCAGATCGCCGGCTGGCGCGACTACGTCTGGCACCTCTACTGGTGGTTCGGCGACGACTACGGCGCGTCCGAGAACGCCCTCGACGCGCACGAGCGGCTCCCCCGGTGGTGGCGCGAGCTCGACGCGTCGGACATCGACGCCGCCTGCCTGCACACTGCGATCGAGGGGCTGCACGACCACGGCTGGCTGCACCACATCCAGCGGCTCATGGTGCTCGGGAACTTCGCCCTGCAGCGCGGCTACGACCCGGTGCACCTGACCGAGTGGTTCACCGATGTCTTCGTCGACGGCACCGACTGGGTCATGCCGGCGAACATCATCGGGATGTCCCAGCACGCGGACGGCGGGATGGTCGCCACGAAGCCGTACGCCTCCGGCGGGCGCTACATCGACCGGATGTCGGACCACTGCGGCGGTTGCCGGTACGACCCGACGAAACGGGTCGGCGAGGACGCCTGCCCGTTCACCGCGGGCTACTGGGCGTTCCTCGCGCGCACGGAGCCCGCCCTGCGGAACAACAACCGGATGGCGCGTCCGCTGCAGCAGATGCGGAAGCTGTCGGACCTCGACGAGGTGATCGCCCAGGAGGCGCGACGCGGCACACCCTGACGGCCCACGTCCGCAGGGTGGGCCGACGCGGCGGGGCCGACCCGCGCGTCCAGTCCGCTGCCCTGCCGCGCCGCGGCGGCACGGTCGCAGCGTGGCGGCGCTGTCGCGCGCCGAGCCGCTCCCGATAGTGTCGAGGACGTGAGCAACGAGGCATTCGACGAACGGTACGAGCTGCGCACGATCGCGCCGGCACTCGACGCGCAGGGGGCGCCCACCGCGGAGACCGACGCATGGATGCGCGCGGTCAACATGGGCTTCCACGAGACCGACGCGAAGCCGGAGCACGCGGCGCGCGCCGTCCAGGAGTTCATCGCGGACGACCAGACCTGGCTCGGTGCCCACGTCCGGAACCCGCTCCCCGGCTCGGTCGACGAGACCTGGCCCGCCGGCACCTTCGCCTGGTTCCGCAAGGCCCTGAGCTGGGGCGACGGCTCGACCGTCGACACGCAGGCGATCTCCGCCGTGACCGTCCGGCCCACCGAGCGCCGGCGCGGGATCCTCCGCGGGATGATGACGCACGCGCTCGCGCGGGGCGTCGCCGAGGGGTACCCGATGGCGTCCCTCACCGCCTCGGAGGGCACGATCTACCGGCGGTTCGGCTTCGGCAGCGCCATCCGGGAGCGCGCCGTCCGCGTCCGTCGAGCCCGGGCGCTGCCGCTGCTCGCACCGACCTCGGGCAGCGTGACGGTCGTGACGCCCGAGTGGCTCGAGGCCGGTCCCGCACGCGAGGTCTTCGCGCGGTTCGACGCCCGCACCCCGGGATCGATGGTGCGGAACACCGGGACGTGGCCCGTCGCGCTCGGCCTGCGCGGGTACGACGGCGAGCCCGCGAAGGACGTGCGTGCCGCCGTGCACCGGCCGTCTGGGACCGACGAGATCGACGGGTACGTGACGTGGCGGGTCAAGGAGGGCCACGGCCGCGAGGACGAGACCGTCCTCGAGGTCGTCGACCTCGTCTACGCCACGGACGAGGCGTACCTGTCGCTCTGGGAGTTCCTGCTCTCGATCGACCTCAACGACGTCGTGCGGTACTCCCGCTCGCGGCTGGACGACCCGATCGTCGCGGCGCTCGGCGACAACCGGGCGTACGACGTCGAGCACGAGGAGGACCACGTCTGGTTGCGCGTCCTCGACGTCGCCGCCGTGCTGGAGTCGCGCCCCTACGCCGTCGACGGGTCGCTCACCCTGGCGGTCTCCGACGCCCTCGGGTACGCGGCCGGCACCTACCGGCTCGACGTCGTCGACGGACGCGGAGCCGTCACGCGAACCGCCGAGGCGCCCGACGGCGCGGCCGACGTGCGTCTCGACGTCGCCGACCTCGGTGCGGTGCTCATCGGTTCGGTGTCCCCCGTGACGCTCGCGGCCGCCGGGCTCGTCCGGGCCGACGACCCGGCTGCGATCACCCGGCTGCGCGCGATGCTGCTGCCGGAGCGGACGCCGCACGGGATCACGTACTTCTGATGGGCACGGGTACGGGGGCGGCGTCGGGCGCGGACGCGTCGCCCGGGGTCGGGTCGTCGTCGGGTGCGGGGCCGTCCGACGTCGCGCGGGCGGTGGCACGTGCTCGGCAGGCCGTCGCGGTGCTCGCCAGCCCCACGCTCCGGACCGCGCTGGTCGGCGGCGGCGAGCTCGACGACCGGACCCGCGCGGCCGTCGACGCGTTCGACTGGGTGGACGAGCACGGTCCCGACCGCGCACTGCTCGGTGCGACCGCGCGGGCGCTGCAGCTGCTCCAGGCGCCGGCAGCAGCCCTCGAGTTCGAGCGGATCGCGCGGATGCCGCACGCCGAGGCCGAGCGGGTCCCGCTGTCGCTGCGCATCGTCGGGATCGTGGGCGACCGCCTCGGGCGTGCGCGGCCGGTGACCGAGCCGGTGCTCAACGCGGCGATCGCGATGTTCGCCGAGGACGTCGCCATCGTCCGGCGGGACGCCGTCGACCAGGGGCTGCTCGTGCGGACCGAGGACGGTGCGTCCTACCGGTTCGCCGGCTGAAGGACCGCGCGGTCGAGGCTCATGACGGGCACGACGACCGGCCAGGGTTCGCCGTCGAGGAGCACGGACCGGAGGCCCAGCGGCAGATCGGGGGCGTCGTCCTCGGTGACGACCGAGCCCTCGAGGCCGACCAGGTGCCCGGAGCCGCGGCTGTAGCGCACGCGGTCGCCGACGACCGGCAGGATGACGGTGTCGGACACGGACTCGAAGTCGTCCTCGTGCGCGAGCGTGAGGACGAGAGCGAGCTCGTGGCGGTCGAACCCGCCGAGTTCGTCGAGCGCGTCTGGCTCGTCGAGCTCGTCGACGGCGTTCAGCGGGATGGCGAGCAGCACAGCGCACGTCCCTTCGCCTCGTCGCGGGGATGGTGCTTCGCGTGGTGGTCCATCAGGTCGCCTTCGGGTCGGCTCCTCGCGGCCTCGGATCGGGCCGTGCCGGGACCGTACGTCCGTAAAGGTCCCTGCCGCGAGGGATGCTCGACGACTTTGCGGGAACCTGCACCGACGCGGCATCGCGGCGTCGCGGCCTCGCGGTGGTGTGTGGTGCGATGCGCTGGGAGCGCGGTAGCCTGCGCGCCATGGACGACGTCGTCGACTGGCTGCTCGATTCCGACCCCGCGATCCGCTGGCAGGTCGAACGGGACCTCCTCGGCGCGCCGGTCGACATCTGGCAGGCCACCCGCGCCCGCGTCGCGTCCGAAGGGTTCGGCGCTGCCTTGCTCGCCCATCAAGATGTGGACGGACAGTGGGGCGGCGGCGCCTACTTCCCCGCCGACTTCGACCCGGAGGGCCCGGAGGCGTCAGCGCCCGGACAGCCCTACACGGCGACCACGTGGGCGCTCAAGGACCTGCGCGAGTGGGGGCTCGACGCCGCGGTGCTCGGTGACACCGCCGCACGGCTCGACGCGAACAGCCGGTGGGAGTACGACGACCTGCCGTACTGGGGCGGCGAGGTCGACTGCTGCATCAACGCCTTCACGCTCGCGAACGGGGCCTGGCTCGGGGCCGACGTCGACGGGATCGCGCAGTGGCTCCTCGACCACCAGATGGACGACGGCGGGTGGAACTGCGACTGGGTCGACGGCTCCACCGTGTCGTCGTTCCACTCGACCCTCAACGTGATCGAGGGCCTCCTGCAGCACGAGGTCCTGACCGACGGACGGCACCCACTCGCTACTGCCCTGCGGGCTGCCCGACAGCGGGGTGCCGAGTACCTGCTCGAGCGGGGGCTCCTACGCCGGAAGTCGGACGGAGCGCTCGTCGGCTCGTGGGCGACCCAGTTCGCGTACCCGTTCCGCTGGAAGTACAGCGTCCTCCGCGCGACCGATCACCTCCGGGCGGTATCGCTCCGGGACGGCACAGCGCCGGACCCTCGTGCGGCGGGCGCGGTCGAGGTCGTCCGCGCCGCCCGCGGTGCCGACGGACGGTGGGTGCAGGGTGACCGACCGCCGGGCCGGCAGTGGTTCGAGGTCGACGTCCCCGCCGGTGAGCCGTCCCGCTGGCTCACCCTCGTCGGGACACGGGTGCTGCGGTGGTGGGACGGTACGGACGCTGCGTGAGCAGGGGCGTCTGCCTGGCGTCCGTATGACCGCCCCTTGTCGAGAGTAGATCCGGACGAGCCATGTGAGACGCGAGGAGGCGGGCGGGCTCCCTGCACGGCGCTGTGGCCGCCGGAGGACCGACTAGCGGACGCGCGCCATCATCTTCGACGGGTCAGCCAGGGGTGCGAAGCCGTACTGGGCGTAGAGCCCGTGCGCATCTCCTGTCGACAAGAGTGTGCGCTTCAAGCCGAGGGGTTCAAGATCCTCAATCACAGCAGCAATGAGCATCTTGCCCACGCCTCGCCCACGTACTTCCGGCGCGACAAAGACGTCGCAGAGCCACGCGAAGGTCACGCCGTCGGTCACCACTCGGGCGTAAGCGACCTGGCCGCCCGTGTCCTCGTCATAGACGCCGTAGTTCCGTGACCCATCGATGGCGGCGTCCTGCGTCTCGCGGGAACGGCCTTGTGCCCAGTACGACTGCTGACTCAGCCAGGCGTGCACCCGCACTCGATCCACGCGCGCCGTCTGGGCAGATGTCCCGTACCGCTCGTTCATGTCCTCACCGTAGTGATACGTCCGCTCGTCGATCCGTCAGTGAAACGGTGGGGTTAGGTTCGCTACATGTCCGATGACAGCTTGTCGCTCACAGTGACGTCAGAAGCCTCCATCGCAGCGGTCTGGTTCGCACTCACCGACGGTCGCAACAGCTGGTGGCCGGAACTCTCACTGAGGCCGGAAGTCGGCGCCGCAGTGCGCGAGACGTGGACTGAGGGCGGGCAAGAGCGGTACGCCGACGGTCACGTAACGGAGGCAGCCCCACCGAACACGCTCGGCTTCGTGTGGCAGCAGGCGGCCTGGCCTGCGTCGCTGCACGTTCGGTTCGACATCAAGCAGGCCGGTCGAGGCAGTCTCGTTACCCTGAGCGAGGCTGGCTTCGCGCAGCTACCTGACGGATCGGTCGTCCGATCGGCACACAAGGACGGCTGGGCGTTCCACCTCACGAACCTGCTGGCAGCAGCGTCTCGTTAGCCGATCGGCCATCAGGACGCGGACTGTGGCGTGGGTACCGTTGCTAGATGACTGACGAAGATTCTCGCGCACAGCGCTTGGCTACGCTTGACGCGCTGGTTCAGGCGAGCAGGGATATGCCACGTCTGGTTGAGGTAGTCACTAAGGCTCCGTCGCACGATGCACTTGCGCAACTGGCCGAGCTGTTGCAGTGCGGCGAGGCCGAGGCGCGCGTCGTCTACTCGACACCCCTTCGATGGTTCTCCCCGGAGAGCCGTGCTCGCATCGAGCGTGAGTCGGAGGAGCTTCACGCAGCTATTGACCCACCCGCGGCTCGCTAGCCGATCGGTCAGCGAGACGGCAACGAGACGCCGACAGGGATAAATCAGTAGCCGCGGCGGTAGAGCGTTCGGAACACAAACACCCAGACGACGAGGCCAGCCAACCCGACCCCACCGATCCACTTCGCGGTCGTACCACCGGTGCAAAGCAGCCAGAAGCACAGCGCGATCAAGAACCCGGAGCCAATTGCTAGTGGCACCCGATATCTCGTCGTCCATGTCCGTGGAGTGGGGTCGCCAAGATCGTCGATACGCTCACGACGCGAGAGTGCTTCCCGCGACGACAGGCAGGGCGGCCTCGACTACCTCGTACGGCTTCACGCCTCGGCGAGAGCCATTGGTCGATCCACAAACGAGGCACGCTCCCCTCAACAAGCGGCGCCTGAAGTCCGGACCATGATGAGCGTTGGACCGGACCAATCGAGGCCGTCGTGTTCCTCCAACGGCGTGAACCCGACGCTGCGGTAGAAGGCGCGCGTTTGCGCGTACGGCTCGTGCTCGAACGACGGACCGACCGTGTGCACCGAGAGCAACGTGCAGCCGTCAATCCGCAGCGTATCGACGATGTGTTCGACCAGGGCTCGGCCAACACCGGACCCGCGCTGCGCCGGGTCGACTGCGATGAGGTGGAGTTCCGCAGCCTCCCGGAAGTGACGCCGCGTCAGCGCGATCCCGACCACACCCGCAGTCCCCACAGCGAGCAGACTCCCGAACGCCGCATCCTCGGTCGCAGACACGTAGTTGTCGATCGCGACAGGATCGCCGAACCAGTCAGGCAACGCCTCGAGGATCCGCCGCGTGTCCCCAGGGCTCCGACGCTCAACCACCTCGATGGAACTCACACAGACACCCTGTCACAGCGTCCGGAGCTGGACCGGTCATCGGGACGCGTCAGCGTTGATGCTTCTAAGCTGACCGAATGACCCCGAACGCGCGAACCGATCGTCTCGCGGGGCATCATGTGGTGCTGCCCCGACTCCTGTGGGGCGACTCTTCTGAGGGCCGGATCCGGTATGCGGTCCGGCAGGTCATCCGGGTGCCCGGGCACGCGACCTCAGCGGCCCGCGTCGGATCCGAGTTCCGTGGGTTCGGCGGCCCCACGGACATCATCGCGGAGACCCTGGCATGGCTCGCCGAGAACGCCTCTCGACAGGACGCGTGAGGGGCAGCGCTCCATGGTGAGGAACACAGGGCCCCGCCCGACCGTGACAGTCCGAGACGCGCGGCAGGCCGACGCCCGACCGATTGCAGAGCTCATCAAGCAGGCAAAGGCGGACGCCATGCCGTGGCTGCCGGTCGTCCACTCGCTCGAGGAGGACGTCGCCTGGGTCAGTGCGGTGCTCCTGCCGGAACACCGGGTCCGAGTAGCGGCGGTGCGGTCCGACCACATCGTGGGTGTCGTCGCCGCTCGCCCGGGCTGGATCGACCAGCTCTACGTTGCGACCCCACACCGCCGGAGCGGGCTCGGCTCCGTGCTCCTCGCCGACGCGCTCGACGAGCAGCGCGGCGCTGTGCGGCTCTGGGTGTTCGCGCGGAACGCCGCCGCTCGCCACTTCTACGAATCGCGGGGCTTCCACGCCGTGCGCACCACCGACGGGCACGACAACGAAGAGCAGGAACCCGATGTCCTCTACGTTTCAGACTGATCCAGCCATCAGCAAGCACCTTGCTGGTGCGGGGCCTCAGACTCGATTCTGACTTCGCTGGCAGAACGGATCCGTCCGTTCAACGATCCGCCTTCGGATCCCATCTGGGACTGCTGCAGGTTCGGTTGACTCGTTCGTTTAGGCCGCGAGTGCGACCTGTGAGTTGATGATCGTCTCGTACTCGATCGGGGTCAACTTCCCCAGACCACGTTGGCGCCGTTTCCGGTGATAGGTCGCCTCGATCCAGGTGATGATCGCGAGCCGGAGCTCTTGCCTGTTCGCCCACCGTTTCCGGTTCAGGGCGTTCTTCTGCAGGAGCGCGAAGAACGATTCCATCGCCGCGTTGTCCGCGCACGCACCGACCCGCCCCATCGATCCAAGCAGCCCGGCATCGGCCAAGGCGCGGATGAACTTCTTCGACCGGAACTGACTGCCCCGGTCCGAGTGCACGACCGTCCCGACAGGGCTCCGTCGGTGCACTGCCATCTGCACGGCCGCGACGGCGAGCGAGGACCGCATCCGATCACCGATCGAGTACCCGACGATCCGACGCGAGCAGGCGTCCTTCACCGCGCAGAGGTAGAGCTTGCCCGCACCAGTCGGATGCTCGGTGATGTCCGTCAGCCACAGCCGGTCCAGATCCGGTGCCGTGAACGCGCGTCGGACCCGGTCGTCATGCACCGGCGGCCCCGCCTTCCGGTTCAGGCCCCGCTTCTTTGCATGCAGCGACCAGATCCGCTGCTGTGAGCACAACCGACACACCCGCCGTTCCGATGCTCGGTGGCCGGCCGCATGAAGGTCGTCCGCGATGAACCGGTATCCGAACGTCGGGTCGTCGCGGTGCACGTCGATTGCAGCGTCGGTCAGGTGCGCATCGTCCCAGTCGCGCTGCGAGATCGGGTCGGCTCGCCACCGATAGAACGCTTGCTTCGAAAAGCCCAACACCCGGCAGGCCACCGCGACCGGGATCCGGTCGGCGGCGAGTTCGAGGACCAGCGGGTACATCATTTTGGGAGATGCGCCTACGACAGATACGCGGTCGCCCGGCGGAGGATCTCGTTCTCCTGCTCGAGCAGTCGGATCCGTTTCTGCGCTTCCCGAAGCTCGGCTTGCTCGACCGCTGTCGCGGACGGCACCGCTGCAGCGCTGATGCCGTCGTCGCGGTCGGCCAGCCGCAGCCAGCGGGCCAGACAGGACTCGGACACACCGAAGTCCTTCGCGACCTGCCGCACCGACGCCTCGCCCTTCCGGGCGACCGGGATCACATCACGGCGGAACTCTTCCGGATACGCCTTCACCATGGCGCACATCCTTCCAGCAGGAGCCAATGCCCCTACCTGTCAGGAGTCAACCAAACCTGCAGCAGTCCCATCTTCAACTGACGGATCGTGCGACGAGCTGGTGTCGGTGTACCTGGAGCTGTCGCTCGCAGCGTTCGGCTACTCGGTCACTGTGCGTGACGATCACGAGTTTGCATCCTCCGTGTTGCAGCTGGTCGAAGAGCCTGAGGACTTCGCTCTCAGTGGTCTCGTCGAGAGCACCAGTGGGTTCGTCGGCGAGGAGGACGGTGGGATGTTTCGCGATGGCGCGGGCGATCGCGACACGTTGCGCTTCGCCCCCCGAGAGTCGTCGAGGCCGCTTGCTGGCGAGGTGGCTGATACCGACCGCTTCGAGGGCGTGAAGTGCTCCGCAGGTTGCCCGCGCGCGGTCAGGGACACCCAACCGCACGTTGTCGAGCACGCTGCGGTCGTTCAACAGACTGTAATCCTGGGTCACGAGGCCGACGTGTCGCAGTCGATGCGCAGCCATCTCGGGCGCCGTTCTCTGGAGGATCCGGCCGTCGTGCATGTACGTCCCGGTGAAGTCGGTGTCGAGGCCAGCAAGGATGCGGAGCAGCGTCGACTTGCCGGCGCCGCTCCGCCCGGTGACAGCGACCGAGTGGTCCTGGTCGGACAGCTCGAAGTCCAGGCGATCGAACAGCACTCGCGCGGAGCCGTCGGGCTCGATGACGGACTTGGAGACATCGCGCAGAGCGATCATCGAACGGTTCCTCTTCGTTCGTGGACGGTCACACCAGTACGGAGGTTGTGTCCCTGCAAGAGGGCGTCAGCCGCGCACCAGAGCAGGAGGACCACGCTGGTACTGAGGCGTGCCGTGTCGCTGTTGTTGGGGAGGAGCGCGCTGATGGCGAGGAAGGCTCCGAGCACAGCGGTGTACTCGGTGAAGCGTGATGCGCCGAAGAGTCGATTCGTGTGGCTCGGGCTCTTCCCGAGGATGTAGTGCGCGTGCGCTACCGGCAGTCTGCGGTGTTGCAGGAGCTGGTTCAGGAACGCCGCGATCATGCCCATGCTGATGGTCAGACCTCCGAGCAGTGTGATCACGAGCGTCAGGTTCTCTTCGATGAGTTGACGCACGAGCGAGAGTTGCACGAGGTAGGTCGGTACTCCGAGCACGGTGTACGAGGTGTAGCCGGTTTCGTTGCTGATCTTGTCCAGCCGGGCGAGAACGTCTCCGGAATCGAGGCTCCGGTCCACGGCGACGTCCGCGTTGAGCACCTAGAAGACGAGTCGGCCGAACAGTTCCGGATCCTGCCGATCGAGCGCTGCTCGATCAAGACCAGTCAGCGATGGGGGATACGGGACGAGGATGGTGTCATCGACGTAGTGATTTGTTTCGCCACGGAAGTACATGGCTGTGTCGGGTTCGAGAAAGCCGACGACCTCGAGTTCCTGCTCGTGCAGGATGACCGTTCCGGTGATGACATCGCCGAGTGCGTAGACGCCCCGGTAGCCGGCACCAAGGAGCACCGGGATTCGCCCGGATCCCCAGTCGACCTCACTCCAAGGGATCGGACTGCCGTCTCCCACGGAAAGACCTGCGAATGAGAAGGCGCTTTCGGAGAGCTGCAAGGACTTGACGTCCTGGACCGTCCGTCCGGACTCATCCTGGTAGGAGCCCTTGAGCGTGTACTCGGTGCCGTAGCCCACGTCGAAACGTTCGTCGCCGCGGAAGTCGGTGACAGTGACGGGCTGGTCGTACGAGGAGATGAAGTCGAATCCAGGGGCGCCGTCGATGCGGTCGGTGAATGCGGCGGCCTTGTCGAGAGCCTGCGGGTCGCGCCGCATCGCTTCGAAAGCGTTGGGCTCGAGGTCGTCGATCACCGTGTACAGCTCTGCGTCTGAACTGCCCGACAGTCCCTGTCCGATTGCTTGCGACGTGGACTGGGTGAAGGACGTGACGTTGTACCAACACAGGGCCAGCAGCACGACCAGGACGACCTTGGCAACCAGGACGCCCCAATTCGACCGAATGTCGTTCAACAGCTCCATTGTCGGCTTCCGTACAGGAGCACGGCAGCCGCGCTCGTGAACGAGACCGCTGCCATGGCGACGGCCGCCGGAGCGATGTGCATCTCGATCCCGGAGAGAGCCTGCGTCGCAGTCTCCGCCGCCAACGCCGCCGCGCAGGTGACAGCACTGATGCGACCCACCTTGCCCACGGCAGCGCGAAGGCAGGACAAGCGGCGAATCCCGATCCTGAAACGCACCGTAGCGGCGCGCAGCTCCCACCATCCGGCCAGCACGCCGGCGATCACCGTGACCAGCATGACCACCAGGACGCTCAGCGCGACCAAGGCCGGCGAAACGGTGTCAACGTTCGTTCTCCGATCGGTGCCCTGACTGATCACTTCCACGCTGCGGCCAGGGAATGCCGTCGTGTAGCGGCGGACACTGCCGGGGCCGTCGAGAAGGAGCCGTTGCGGCGCATCTGAGAACTGCGACGGATCGACGATGACCACATCGTCCGAGAGCAGACTGCCTGCCCGCAGGCCGAGGCGTCCCACCACCGTGTACGCCGTGCCATCGACACTGATCGCATCATTCGAGACCTCGATGTCGGCCCCCACGAGTGCTTCGCCCGTCGTACCGGCTGGCGCATGCCCATCATGCAGCGGAACGTCCGTCCAATGTCCCGCGAGAACGGCGACGGCACGAACGCCGTCATCCACGTTGACGAACACCTTGGTTCCCGGCGCGAACGCGCTGCGCTCTCGCGTGAGTTCATGCAGGCTCGCGGTCACCCACGCGCTTTCGCCGGTGCGGAGATCGTTGCCCTCAGCGGCAACCAATCGTCGCCGTCCATCGAAGATGCCCGTCAGCACCGTCAGCACCGTTGCGAGCACGAGGAGGCCGGCCACCACCGCGAGCTGTCCTCTGGTCATGTCATCTCCGACGCCGCAGCGGGTGGGAGCTGCTGCTCACACCCGCTGCGCTGTGTCACTTCCCGTAGTAGGTCTTCGCGGTGCCGACACCGTTGCCGGGCTGGTTCGGCCGGTACGGCTTCCATGCCGTCACTGCTTCGGTGCCGGACTTGCCCCATTTACGGCCAGAGTCCGCCACGACGGTGCTGCCACGCTCCAAGCGGGCTCGCGTGTAGTGCTGGACCCCCACCCACGTGGTCCAGCCGTGTGAACGCTTGTGCGTGGTCCCACTGATGGTCTTCTGCTCAGCCTTCCCCCGGTGACTCACCGCACGCGGGGCTGCTTCCGACGATGCGATCCGGAACGCCCCGGCCGATTCGGACCACCCGCCGATGACGCCGCTGCCGTCTGCGCTGTCGTGCGCCTGCGCGGGAAGTGCGCCGAGCAGCACAGCTCCGCCGACAGCGAGCGCGGCACAGCCAGAAGCCGCGCGCCGGATTGAGCGACCGAATGTTTCCATCAATACCCCTTGATCACCATTTGACGTTCCACCGTACACATCTGACACTGGCACAACACGTACACGTCTGTCTACTCGACATCCCTGACCGCAACCGCTGTTGACGATGTGGGGTGGCACGACGCGGATCGACGAAGCCTCGCTCTCCACAGGGTTCGCCCCGGCCGTTGCCGTGGCGTTCGACCGACTCGGGTGTGTCATGACACGAGATGGACCGAACGCCGTATTGACGATCGGGCAGAGCCGAGTGCGCTTCGTCGGGCGCGACGTCGAGGGCTCACACCATCTCGCGTTCACCATCCCGACCATCGGGGACGCCGGGGGCCTGCTCATCCTGGTCAGGCCCGGCCGCGTGTGGTTCCCGACGACCACGCGCCCCGGCGCGGACAGACACCCCGGTGGCGGTCCGCTCCTCCGTGCAGCACGGGACGACTCTGGGTCCCGTAAAGCGCCTCGAACCCCGCGGCGCGGCACGACCGGATGCTCAGCATCGGCGCGTGGCGGACACCGACCAGGCTGCCGACCGTGCAGACGATGATCGTGCGCTGTGAGCGGATCCGCGCCCGGAGACGTCGTCGGGCCGGTTGGCTGGGATCATGAGAGCACTGGTGCTGGGCGGGACCGGGTGGTTGGGCCGCGCGGTCGTGCGTGATCTCCTCATCGCGGGGGCGGAGGTGACGTGCCTCGCACGCGGTGCGTCGGGGCCGGTGCCGGACGGGGCCCGCCTCGTCCGCGCTGACCGGCGAGACGCAGATGCCCACCTCCGCGTACGGGGCGAGTGGGACGAGGTGATCGAGCTGTCCTCGGAACCCGCCTTCGTCGGTCCGGCTCTCGACGCGCTCGCTGACGGTGCAGCGCACTGGACGCTGGTCTCGACGGCCTCCGTGTACGCCCGGAACGACGAGCCGGATGCGGACGAGTCGGCAGCACTGGTGGAACCGACGGACCCGACGCGGTACGCGGACGCGAACGTCGCCGCCGAGCGGGACAGCGCTGCTCGGCTCGGGACCCGGCTCCTCGTCGCCCGACCCGGGCTGATCGTCGGCCCCGGCGACCCGAGCGACCGGTTCGGGTACTGGCCCGCGCGGCTGAGCAGGGGCGGCCGCGCACTCGCCCCGACGACTGCGGGGCGCTTCGCGCAGGTCATCGACGTCTCCGACCTCTCGGCCTGGTTGAGCAGCGCCGCGCGGGAAGGACGCGTCGGTTTCGCGAACACGGTCGGGGAGCCCCTCCCGATGGCGGACTTCTTCGAGCAGGTCTCGGCCGTCGCCGGGTTCGACGGTTCCGTCGAGGAGGTCGATGACGAGGTGCTGCTCGCGCACGACGTCCGGTACTGGGCGGGACCTCGGTCGTTGCCGCTGTGGTTGCCGATGTCCGACGTGGCCATGGCACAGCGCTCCACCCACGCGTTCCGACAGATGGGCGGGCGTGTCCGTCCGCTCGCGTCGACCGTCGCCGACGTCCTGGAGGACGAGCGGTCCCGAGGCCTGGACCGACCGCGGCGGTCGGGACTCACCGCGGCCGAGGAGCGCGCCGTCCTGCACAGCGCTCGATGAGACATGGCCGCGCTAGTCTGCCGCGATGCAGTGGATCCTCTACGACGTCGGCGGCGTCCTCGAGCTCGTGGACGACGATCGATGGCCCGATGTGCTGCGCGAGACCTGGGCCGCCCGGTTCGGTGTGACGGCGGACGAGGTGCGCGCTCGGATGCATGCCGCCGACCTGCCCGACATGTCGCTGCGGACCGGCGTCGCCGAGGAGTACTGGCGGAAGACCGGGATCGCGCTCGACGCGGACCCGGACCAGGTCGCCACGATGGCCGCCGAGTTCTGGGACGCGTACTGCGGGACCGCGAACACGGAGCTCCTGGAGCACGCTCGGTCGCTGCGGGGCCGCGCTCACCTGGCGATCCTCTCGAACTCGGGCGACGGTGCGCGCGAGGAGGAAGAACGCCGCTTCGGGTTCTCGAGCCTCTTCGACCCCATCTGCTACAGCCACGAGCAGGGCGTGGCCAAGCCGGACCCGGGCGCGTACCTGATGGCCCTGGAGCGGATGCACGCGTCACCTGACGAGGTCCTCTTCATCGACGACAACGAAGCCCCGGTGCTCGGCGCACAGCAGTGCGGCATCCGAGCCGAACGGCACGTGCGGAACGAGACCACCATCGCCGCGATCGAGCGCTTCCTCGACTCCTGAGACGGCTCCGTCGACCGCGGCGTGGTCCCCGCGAGATGATGCGCGACGAGCACGTCGTAGGGTGAGGTGTGCACTGGGGGACGAGCGGACTGCGGGAGGCACAGGTCGCGTTCCTGCGGTCGTTCCTCGACGATCCCGAGCTCGTCGCCGACGACTCGTGGGGGCTGCTCGACACTCGGGTGCTCCACGTGCGGGACGCCGCCGGTGAGTACGTCGTCAAGGCCTCCGGCCCGGACAACGCGCACTTCCCCCGTGAACTCGCCGCGCACCGCGACGGCTGGACGGAGGTCCTCGGTGCGCAGACCTCCCGCTTGATCGCGGCGGACGCGGACGCACGGGTCCTCGTCCTCGAACGGCTCCCGGGCCGGCTCGCGCTCGGCACACCCCACGAGGACGACGCCGACCTCCATCGCCAGGCCGGCGCCGTCCTGCGACGGTTCCACGACCAGTCCGCGCAGGAGGACCGGCGGTACCTGCACCGCGAGCGGGACAAGGTGCTCCGACTCCTCGGCCAGCCCCACCGGATCGACGCGGCCACGGCCGAGCGGACCCGTGCGCTGTTCGAGGACTACGCGCCCGGTCCGGCGATGGTCGTCCCGACGCACGGCGACTGGCACCCCCGGAACTGGCTCGTGCACCGGGGCCGACTCCTCGCCATCGACTACGGTCGGTTCGCGATCCGCCCGGCCGCCACGGACTGCACCCGGCTCGCCGTCCTGTACTGGGAGCACCACCCCGAGCTCGAGCGGGCGTTCCTCGACGGCTACGGTTCGGATCCGCGTCACCCCGAGGACTGGCGTTGGCTGCAGCTCCGGGAGGCCGTCGGCACGGCGGTGTGGGCGTACGCGGTGCACGACGAGACGTTCGAGGCGCAGGGACACCGGATGCTCCGGGACGCACTGACCGCGTTCTGACCCCGCCGCTCCCGATGGTCTCGGAGCAGGATGGGCCGGTGGCGTTCATCAGGGACAAGTGGGTGGAGCGCCTCCGCGACGGCACCGCGGCACCGTCGTGGCCGGTCCACCTGGTCGCCGTGGTCCTGGTGCTCGGCGCCCCGGCGCTCATCGTCGCCGAGTTCCGTTCGCCGGCGTTCGTCGCCGAGATGGCCCGCAGCAGTCGGGTCGGGAGTGTCGTCCTGGTCGAGCTGTTGCTGGTCGTCGTCGGGTTCGCCATGTCGATAGGCACGTGGTGGAGCGGTCGCCGTGGTCGACGGGTCCTCGCCCGGATCCGTGCGAGCGGACACCGGCCCGCGTTCTTCCTGCCGGTGCTGACGAAGGGCATCCGCAGGAGCGAGGACCTCCCCCGTCCGCGTCCGGAGGTCTGGACGATCGACCCGGACGGACTGCACGGGTGGACGCCCGACCGGGACGCACCGGTGTTCGACGTCCCGTGGGCTCGGATCGGGCGGATCAGCCTCGCCAGCAAGGACTCCCGCGGCGCTCGGGTCGACTACGCGATCTGGTTCGGTCTCGACGCGGACTCCTCGCTCGTCCTCACACCGCGGACCTCCCTGGGACGCCCGTTCGAGGCCGGGCCGGGCGGCCTCGAGACCCTCCTCCCCGTGGTGCGCGCGCTCCGGCGAGAGCTGGACCACCGTCCACGGCCCCGCAGCCCAGCTCGCTAGGGTGACGACCGTGGCGACCGACGAGCTGAGCACTCCGCACGCGGACGACCCCCGTGGCGGTGCGACCCGCCGGACGCTGCTCTCGGTCCTGCCGCTGACGACGGCATGGGCAGGTGCCGCCGCCGCCGTCGCGGTTCCCGTCGTCTGGACGATCGCGGGAGCGGTCGTCGAAGGGTCTCCGGACGGGCTGAGCTTCATCGTCCTCCTCGTCCCCGTGCTGCTCTTCGCGGCCATCACCGCCCTCCTGTACGGGTTCGTGGCAGGGGCCCTCGCGGCGCTGCCCGACTGGTTCCTGCGACGGCGGGCGCCGAGTCCCCTCGGCGATGCCAGCTCGGTCGTCGTCCTGACCGTGGTGGTCACGGCGACGTTCGGAGGCCTCTCGCTGTCCCCGGGGGTGTCCGCAGTGCTGCCGCTGTCCGGGTGGGGGTGGCTGGCGCTCGTGGGCGCCGCGACGGCGGCCGCCACGAGCGCGGTCGTCGCGCGCCACCGGCGGCGGGAGCGACGCGCAGCGGTGACCGGCCTGGAGGCGCGACCCGCCTGACGGAGGCAGGTCGCGCCTCCCGATCGGTCGCCTCCCCACCGTCGGTCGGACCCGTCGGCCACTCGCGGACCGCACCGGACCGCACGGCTCACGGTCCGGCAGCCCACCCGCGGACCGCACCGGACGGATCCGCTCCCGGTCCGGCAGCCGCCCGGGGTAGCGTGGGGCCATGGGGAACGACGACGATCCACGCCGCAGCGGCTTCCCGTTCGTCCCCGTCGCCGCCTTCGCCCTCGGAGCACTCGTCGTCGTCGCAGCCGCGATCGGCGCCCGACCCGTCCTGACCGGTGCGCGCTGGTCCCCCAGCGTCGCTCCGGCCCGTCCGCCCGCAGTCGTGTCGACCGTGTCGCCACCACCTGCGACGAACGAACCGCAGCCGCTCGGAGCCCGAGCGTCACAGCACGTCGATGCGACCTGGGTCCTCGTCGTCCTCGCTGTGGTCGTCGCCGCACTGCTGACGCTCGTGGTCCTGCACCTCTGGCGGAAGCGCCGGCCGCGCCAGCGCCCGGATGAGATGAACGTCGCCGGTCTCACGGTCGAGGCCCCGGTCGATCCCTCCGCCGATGTCGGCCGGCAGCACCTCCGCCGTGGCATCGGGCGTGCGCTCGAGGTGCTGTCCGCGCGCCGCGACCCGTCCGACGCCGTCACCGCGGCGTGGCTCGGCCTGCAGGAGTCCGCGGAGGACGCCGGGTTCCGTCGCGGAGCTTCGGAGACGCCGACCGAGTTCACGACCCGCATCCTCCGGCAGCTCGACGTCGACGAGCGTGCCCTCGGCACCCTCCGCCGCTGCTACCTCGCGGTGCGCTTCGGCGGGACCTCCGCGACGGACGACGACGTCACCGCGGTCCGCGCAGCGCTGCGCACCCTCGACGCACAGTGGACTGACGCCCCGACGGGCCGCTCGTGACCCGCGGTCGCGTCGCCGGCGTGCTGGTGCTCGCCGTCGTCGCGGCAGCGATCACGTGGTTCTTCGGTGTCGGCGTCCTGCAGGCGCTGGCCGTCGGCGGTGTCGTCGCCGCGGTCGGGCTGACGTGGACCGCGATCCGTGAGGACGTCCCGCTGAACTGGCCCGTGCCTCCCGTCCGGTCCGAGCCCGGCGCCCGACGCGAGTTGTCCGAGACGGCATGGGCGCTGCGCGCTCGCGGCGGCGTCCCGGAACGGACGCTCGCCCGCGCCCGCGCGGTGGCCCGCCACCGTCTCCGGATGCTGCACCGACTCGACCTGGACGACCCGGCCGACCGGACGGCGATCGAGGCGATCCTGCCGCCGGGGGTGGTCGCCGTCCTGGTGCGCGAGCGGCGGTCCGAGATCGACCTCGGCACCTTCGCGAGCGTGCTCACCGCGCTCGAGACCCTGCAACCCACGACCGAGAGGCACCCGTGACCGACACCACGACGCAGAGCGCACAACCGTTGCCCATCGCCGACGTCGCCGCCCGCAGCCGCGAGGTCCTCGACACGGTCGGCGCGGTCGTCGTCGGGATGCGGGAGTCGCTCGAGCTGGCGTTCGCGAGCATCCTCGCGGGCGGTCACGTCCTGTTCGAGGACGTCCCCGGGCTCGGCAAGACGCTCGCGGCGCGGAGCCTCGCCGCCGCCTGCGGCCTCGACTTCCGCCGGCTCCAGTGCACCCCGGACCTGCTGCCCGCGGACATCACCGGGTCGTTCGTCTACGCCCCGGCGACGGCCGAGTTCGTCTTCCGGCCCGGCCCGGTCTTCACAGAGATGTTCCTCGCCGACGAGATCAACCGG
Organism: Curtobacterium luteum; assembly: GCF_001475545.1. GTDB lineage: Bacteria > Actinomycetota > Actinomycetes > Actinomycetales > Microbacteriaceae > Curtobacterium > Curtobacterium luteum_A. The sequence continues at coordinate 51,310 of NZ_LDQC01000015.1, forward strand.
ACGTCGCCGAAGACCCAGTCGGCGCTCCTCGAGGCGATGGCCGAGGGGCAGGTCACGGTCGAGGGCGAGGGCTTCCCGCTCCCGCGCCCGTTCCACGTCGTCGCGACGTCGAACCCGATCGAGTACGAGGGCACGTACGCCCTACCGGAGGCGCAGCTCGACCGCTTCATGGTGCGCCTCTCGGTCGGCTACCCCACCCGCGAGGGCGAACAGCAGGTGCTCCTCAACCGGATCGGACGGAGGCAGGAGGTCGCCGTGGTCCCCGCGGTGGTCGATGCGGCGGACATGCTGCGGATGCAGGCGACGGTCGAGGGCGTGCACGTCGACGAGGACATCGCGCTGTACTGCGTCGACCTCGCGGCCGCGACGCGCACCCACCGGGACGTGCAGGTCGGGTCGTCGCCGCGCGGTGCGCAGGCGCTCATGCTCGTCGGTCGTGCGCGGGCCGTCATGGACGGGCGGGACTTCGTCACGCCGGAGGACGTCAAGACCGCTGCCGTCGCGGTCCTCGCGCACCGGATCTCGTTGACGCCGCAGGCGTGGGCGAACGGGGTCGACCCGGCGCTGATCGTCCGCGGCATCGTGGCGCAGGTGGCGGGGCCGCCGGTGGTCGGGGCGGGGGCGTCCAGCGGGCAGGCTGCGTCCGCGGCGTCCGGTGCGTCCGGCCTGGAGGCGCGGTGAGCGTCCCCGACGGACCGTCAGCCCGCCCCGTGGCCGGGTCCGCGCCGGTCTGGGTGCGGAACCCGGCGCTGGTCTTCGGACTCGCGGCCGGGGTGTTGCTCGCCGGGCTCGGTCTCGTCACCGGACGCCCCGAGCTCGTCCTGGTCGCGCTGCCGGCCCTGGTGACCGCTGCCTTCGGGGCCCGACCGCGGCTCGGCGCTGCCCCGGCCCGGACGACGATCACCCTCGCGCCGGCCGACTCCGGTCGCGGCGTCGGGTACCGGGCCGAGGTCGTCCTGCCACCCACGGTCGAGGCGGTCGCCGTCGAGCTCCGGGTCGCCGGCGACCGACGACACGTCGTCGTGGTCGAACCACGTCGCGCGGCACGCCTCACCGGCACCGTCCCGGTCACGCACTCGGGCCCCCAGGAGATCGTGCGGACGCACCTGTCCCTCCTCGGCCCGGGCGGCACGGCGGTCTCCGTGCCGGCCGAGGGGCCGGCGCGGTCCGCGGTCGTCCCGCCCCCGCACCTGCGCATGCAGCACCTCCCGATGCCGAGCCGGGTCACGGGGATCACGGGTGCGCACGACTCGGCGCGCCCCGGCGACGGCGGCGAGTTCCGCGACGTCGCCCTCTTCGCCCCGGGCGACCGGCTCCGGCGGATCGACTGGCGACGGACGGCACGGCGTGCCGAGCGACCAGGCGACCTCTACGTGCGCCGGACGTTCGCGACGGCGGACGCCCTGGTCGTCCTCGTCCTCGACGGCCGGGACGACCTCGGCGCGGACGTCACCGAGTGGAGCGGCGCCCGGCACGGCAGCCACGAGGCGACGTCGCTCGACCTCGCACGCGAGGCCGCGGTCTCCCTGGCCACTGCGTACATCGGGGCCGGTGACCGGGTCGGCTTCCGCGACGTCGCGGGGACCGCGCGATCGGTCGAACCCGGCGGCGGTACCCGGCACCTCGAGCGGCTCCGCTCGACGATCGCCGCGGTGACCCCGACCGGTGACGCGACGGCGACGGCGCGGATGCCGCTCGTCCCGGCGGCGTCGCTCGTGGTGGTCCTCTCGACGTTCCTCGACGATCAGGCCTCGACGATGGCGATGGCCTGGGCAGCCACCGGACACCGGGTCGTCGCCGTCGACGTGCTCCCGACGCCCGACCACCGACGGGCGAGCCGGCACGAGCGCGCGGCGGCCCGGCTCCTCGCCCTCGAGCGCGCCGACCGCCTCACGGAGATGACCGCCTCCGGCGTCGAACTGATCCGGTGGCGGACGGGCGACGGGGAGTCCCCCGCCGTGCAACTCCGTCTGCTCAGCCGCGCTCGGCGGGCCGGATGACGGTCCGGTCGCGGGCGGAACGGACCGGAGCACCGTCGATCGGTCCGGCGGTCCCCGCGTGGTCGATCGGCGCGCTCGGCCTCGTGGCAGGTGTCGTCGGGTCGGTCGTCGTGGTCGGGGCGAGCGGCTGGCTCGTCGTCGCGATCGTCCTCGCCGTGGCCGCGGCGGTGGTGCCCCGCGGCCCGTTCGCGGCGCTGCTCGTCGTGCAGCTCGCCCTCGCCGGGATCGACGGGACGGACCTCCCGGTGCTCCTCCTCACGACGCACCTCGTGCTCGCGACGAGCCTGGTGTGGGCGTGGACGCCCCGGACCGCCCGGGTGCAGCTCCGGGCGCTCGTGCCGTCGGCGCTGCGGTTCGTCGCCCTGCAGGTCGGGGCCCAGGCGGTCGCGTTCGTGGTCAACGCACTGCTGGGCGGCACCGGCCCCGTCGGCGGCGTGTGGTTGGCCGTGGCGGGGACGGTCGCGCTCCTGGCGCTCGCCCTCGGCGTGTTCGTGCCGGTGCTGCTGCGCGCCGGCGACGACCCCGAGGGCTGACCCGGGCCGGGGTGCCGGTGCCTCGCCCGCGGTCGGGCCGCAGTCGGGACCGGACCGGCGCCTACGCCCGGCGCCGCACCCGCGGGTCGACGAACGCGTACACGATGTCGACGATCATGTTCGCGACGACGATGAGCAGCGCCGAGAACAGGGTGAACCCGACGACCACCTGCAGGTCGAGCGTGTGCACCGCGTCGATGAGCAGCGCCCCGAGGCCTTGCATCGAGAACACCTTCTCGGTGATGACCGCGCCGCCGAGGAGCGAACCGAGGTCGAGCCCGAACAGCGTCACCACGGGCAGGATCGCGGTCCGCAAGCCGTGCCGCACGACGACCTGGCGTTCGCGGAGACCCTTCGCGCGAGCGGTCCGGACGAAGTCCTGCGACATCGACTCGAGCATCTCGCCCCGGGTGAGACGGGCGTAGATCGCGGCACTGATGAACGCGAGGACGCACCACGGCAGGATCAGGTGGGTGAACCAGCCCACGGGGTCGTCGGTGAAGGCCACGTACCCGCTCGTCGGCAGGATCCCGAGCACGAAACCGAACAGCAGGATCGCCAGCAGCCCGATCAGGTACGACGGCGAGGAGACCCCGGCGACCGCGACGGTCATGACCGCACGGTCCACGAAGGTCCCGCGGCGCAGTGCCGAGACCGCCCCGCCGACGACACCGGCGACGAGCCAGAGCAGCGCGGCCCCGACGGCGATCGACGCGGTGACGGGCAGGCGCGACAGGATCAGGTCGGTGACGTTCTCGTGCAGCTGGAACGAGTACCCGAAGCACGGCGCGGCACAGTGGATGACGGACGCCCCGGAGCCGAAGGTCCGGCCGGCGAAGATCCCGGCGAGGTACGCCCCGAACTGTGCGATCCACGGCTTGTCGGTGCCGAGGAACGCCTGCACCTCGCGGAGTCGGTCCGGCGTGCAGGGCTTGTCGCAGATCGCGCGCGCGGGGTTCGTCGGCAGGAGCAGGAACAGCGCGTAGGTGATCGCGGCGACGACGAGCAGCACGACGACGGCGCCGAGGACCCGGACCGCGATGAAGCGCAGGGTGTTCACCGGGCACCTCCACGGGGATCGAGGGCGTCGCGGAGGGCGTCACCGAGCACGTTGAACGCGAGGGTGACGAGGAACAGCGCGGCGCCGGGGAACACGAGGTACATCGGGTCGGTCTGCACCCACCCGATCGCGTCGCCGATGCTCCGACCCCAGGAGGGCGTCGGCGGGGTGACCCCGACGGCGAGGAAGGACAGCGCGGCCTCGGCACCGATCATCGACGGGATCGAGATCGTCGCGTAGACCGTGATGGTCGCGGCGAGGTTCGGCAGCAGCTGGGTCCGGATGACGTGCCAGCGTCCGGCGCCCATCGCCGTGGAGGCCACGACGTAGTTGCGGGTCACGAGCGACAGCGTCTGCCCACGGACGACGCGGGCGACCGCCGGCCAGCCGAAGAACCCGATGACGAGGACCACGAGCACCGGCTTCGGGAACGACGTCGGGACGATCGCGGTCAGCGCGATCATGAACACCAGCGACGGGAAGCCGAAGATGACGTCGACGATGCGGGAGAGCACCCGGTCGTACCAGCCCCCGAAGAACCCGGTGGTGACGCCGACGAGCACGCCGATGACGATCGACAGCGCGGTGGCGGCGAGGCCGATCCCGAGTGAGGTCCGTGCGCCGTAGGTGACGATCGCGAAGAGGTCGCGACCGGTCAACGGCTCGACGCCGAACCAGTGCGTGCCGCTGACGCCGCCGAGGGCACCTCGGGGCGCACCGAAGTCGTTGAGGGCGTCCACGTGGTACTCGTACGGGTCCTGCCCGCTGATCGCGGCGATGAGCGGTGCGGCGATCGCGACCACCACGAACACGGCGATGACGGCGGCGGACGCGACGGCCCAGCGGTCCTGCCGGACGCGACGGACGACGGCGCGGAACCCGGTGGTCCGCCCTGCGGACGCGGCGACCGGACGATCGACGACGTTGGCGGTCACGAGGCCACCCCTTCCCACGCACGCCACGCCTCGCGGCGCTCGGCCTGCCGTACGGGGTCGGCGACCGGCGCAGCCGCGAGGAGCATGCGCGTGTAGTCCTGCTGTGGGTCGTCGAGCACGGCCTCGGTGCGGCCGCGTTCGACGATGCGGCCGTCGTGGAGGACGACGACCTCGTCGGCGAGCTGCCGGACGACGGCGAGGTCGTGGCTGACGAGCAGCATCCCGAACCCGAACTCGTCCTGCAGCGTGGCGAGCAGGTCGAGCACGGCGGCCTGCACCGTCACGTCGAGCGCGCTCGTCGGCTCGTCCGCGATCACGACCGCGGGTCGGAGCGCGAGGGCCCGGGCGACCGCGACACGCTGCCGCTGGCCGCCGGAGAGCTGGTGCGGGAACCGCTCGGCCCACGCGGGGTCGAGCTGCACGGCGCGGAGGAGCTCCTCGACGCGCGCTCGACGATCGACCGCCGGCTCGTGGACGAGCAGCGGCTCGGCGATGCTCCACCCGATGGTCTGCCGCGGGTTGAGCGACGACGCCGGGTCCTGGAAGACGATGCCGACGTGGCTGCGGAGTTCGCGCAGGCGCTTCCCCCGTGCGGTGCGGAGGTCGCTGCCGTCCACCTCGACGCTGCCGTCGACGACGGGGACGAGGCCGGCGAGCGCGCGGCCGATCGTCGACTTGCCGGACCCCGACTCCCCCACGAGGCCCACGGTGCCGCCGGCGTGCAGCTCGAGGTCGATCCCGGAGACGGTGGGCTCGCCGCGGCGTGCGTAGCGCACGGCGACGTCGCGCAGGCGCGCGACCACCGACCGGGAGGCACGGCTCGCGTCG
>NZ_LDQC01000150.1 GCF_001475545.1 Curtobacterium luteum
CTGCGCCGGCACGGTGCACCGATCGCGTACGCCGAGACGTACGACCCGGCCTCGGTCCTGCTGACCGACGTGTGGGACGCGGAGCCCGGGGACGTCGGGATGCACCTGCTCGTCGCACCGCCGCCCGCGCCCGGCTCGTCGGACGGCGGCCGCGTGCACGGACTGACCAGTGCCGTGATGCGCGCCGTCGTCGAGCACTGCCGTGACGCACTCGACGCTCGCCGGGTCGTCGTCGAGCCCGACGTGCGGAACACGGCGGTGCAGCGGAAGAACGCCGAGGTCGGGTTCCGGGCGCTCCGCGTGGTCGACGTCGACGGCAAGCGGGCCCTGCTGTCCGTCCTCGACACAGCGCGGATCGGGGTCGCGGGCGATGACGGACCGGCCGCCCACCTCCGTCCCGAGCATCTCGAACCGGCCGAGCGGCACCTCGTCGCGAAGGCGATCGCCGAGTTCACCCACGAGCGACTGATCCGTCCGCGACCGGACGGCGAGGAGTGGGCGCTCGACGCCGGCGACTCGACCTACCGCTTCCGGGCCCGGGTGCACGCACTCGAGCACTGGTCCCTCGACGAGTCGTCCCTCACCCGAACGCGCGGCGGTCGCCCGGCGCCGCTCGACGCGCAGGAGCTCGTCCTCGCACTGCACGACGCGCTCGGTATCCCCGACGAGCTGCTCGGCACCTACCTCGAGGAGATCGCGTCGACCCTCGCGAGCGCCGCCGCGAAGCACCGCCGCGGTGGGCCGTCCGCCGCTCAGCTCGCCCGGGGCCGGACCGACGGCGACGTCGCGGCGTCGTTCCAGGACGCCGAGGCCGCGATGACCGAGGGCCACCCCGCCTTCGTCGCCGCCAACGGTCGCATCGGGTTCGGACTCGACGAGTACCGGGCCTACGCGCCGGAGTCCGGCGGCCGCTTCCGCTCACGTGGGCGCC
>NZ_LDQC01000151.1 GCF_001475545.1 Curtobacterium luteum
GACCCGTGCCTCCAGGCCGAGGAGCCGGACCCTGCCGATCCGGCCTCGTACGTGGGAGCCGAGCCGGGGCGGGATCCCGCGTCGTAGGCGCGGCGGGCGGCGGGGGTGCCGATGCGTTCCCACGCGAGCTGGACGCGTCGGAAGGACTGGGCGTCGCCGCCGAGGTCGGGGTGGGACTCGCGGGCGGCCTTCCGGTACGCGCGCCGGAGTTCGTCGTCGTCGGCGGTCGCGGGGACACCGAGGACCTCGTACGGGGTGGCGTCGGCCGGGCTGTCGGTCATGGCCTTGCGACATTACCCGAGGGAGCGTCGGGGTCAGCCGCACACGCGCTGGGTGCTGGCTGGGGACGGCCTCGGTCCGGGACGCGTGCGGGTCACGGGCCGGGCCCGGTTCAGGGTCATGCGACCGTGAACGTCACCGGGGCGCCCAGCCAGCGGGCGTACCGATCGGCGGCGGCACCGAGTGCGCGGACGGCCGACGGGTCGAGCGGGGCGAAGGGCGTGACCGTCACCCGGACCCCGGACGCGCGTTCCGCTCGGGTCCACGTCCCGACGACGACCCCGCGGACGACGGCCATCGGCAGGAAGACCCCGTTGCCGCCCGGCACGACGCGGTCCTGGTGCTCGACGGGCAGCTGCGCGGAGCGGTCCGCGTAGCCGAGGAGGTACTCGTCGAACCCGGGGAGCAGGTGGCCGGTGGGGATTCCGCCCGTGGACGGACGGTCGGCGAGCGCGAGCAGTCCCCCGCCGAGGTGCTCGACGGTGTCCCCGGCGGCGGCGAGGCCACGGCGGACGTCCCCGAGCGGGAGCTTCGTCCACGCGGCGGCGTCGACCTCGGTTGCCGGGCCCCTGCCCCGCAACCAGCCCGTGAGGAGCCGGCAGAGCGCCTCGTCACGGTCCGGCACGGGTTCGACGGCAGGCGCCCACTCGTCGAGGAGCACGATGCGCTGGCCGACCCTGGCGGTCGGACCCCAGACGACCAGTCCGTCGAGCGAGAGGCGGAGCAGGAGGTGGTAGCCGCGTCCACCGGCAGGGTCGATGCCGACGGCGCGCCAGCGGTCGAAGAGGTCGTCGCGGACGAGCGAGCGACCACCGCCGAGCGCCTCGACCGTGGCGTCGCGGGCCGTGGTGACGAGCGCCTCGTCGATCCCGAGCTCGGCGGCGCGACGGGCGACCGAGCGGACCGTGCGGTCGGCGGTGAGCGAGGCGATCAGCCGGAGGTCATCCGGCCGCAGGGCGTGCAGGGTGCCCCGCATCGGCCAGCCCCGGACGAGCTCGCCACGGTCGAAGGCGGCTCGGACGTCCTCACGCGTGCTGCCGGGCGTGCGGACCCCGATCGCCCAGAGCACCTGCCCGAGGTCCTGCCCCTGCACGGCGGTCATGCGCGCGACGGTGACCGTCGGCGTGGTGCCCGGGACGCCGACGCCCTGCGCGGCCAGGCGCTCGGCCCGGAGTCGCGCAGGGGTCGGCCGCGCGGACAGGAGCGGCCGGGGCACCGGTCGTCAGGCCACGGCCGCAGCGATGGCGTCCGCGTGCTCCTCGATGAACGCCACGTCGGCGCGGTAGAGCTCGACGTGACCGTGTGCGAGGTCGCTGACGAACTTCGGGTCGCCTGCCGCTGCCTCGGTCTCGATGGTGGTGACGAGCGCCACGAGCGAGGAGACCATCGTGTCGACGAGGACCGATCGCGAACGGGCGTCGAGCTCGTAGGCCCGGCAGAACTCGGCGGCTCGCCCGAGCCGGAGGTCGAGCGACGCGGAGCCGCCCTCGACGGCGCCGGTGGTGAACGGTGCGAAGCGGTACACGGCACTCGCGACGTCCCAGACCCTCGGGCCGGGGTGTGCGGTGTCGAAGTCGATGATGCCGACGGCCGCGATGCCGTCGTAGACGCAGTTGTACGGCGCGAAGTCGCCGTGGACGATCGTCTCGACCGGGGCGCGCTCCGCCTGGGACCACACGTCGGTGTCGCTCCGCGGGAAGTCAGCCGCGGCGTCGTGGTAGTGCCGGAGCATCCGGGCGGTGGTCACGAGCGCTGCCTCGCTCGCGATGTCCTGGGTCCAGGGGTAGTCACCGGCGGTGCCCGGGACGAACGACACCGTCTCGAGGGTGTCCCCGAGCGAGATCGGCTCCGGCACCCCGACGAAGCCGTGCCCGTGCACGTGTTCGAGCAGCCGGTGGACGGTGGGCGTCCACGGACCCGCCGGGCGGTGGACCCGGTCGTCAGCCCTGGTGATGCGTTCCATCAGGGGAACCTCCTGTCGGACGTCGTCGTTGACGTCGGGGCCAGCGTATCGGCGGAGTCCGAGGTGCGCCGCGATCGAAGTCAGGCCGTCACGGGACCGTCACAGCCTGGAAATGCGTGCAGCGTTGCATGCAAGGCGTAGTCTGGGTGACCGTGACGTCCCCGATCAGCACCGCGGCCGCGTCCGACCGCGCCTACGACCACGTCAAGCGCGCCGTCATCCGCGGCGACCTCCCCGGCGGGACCGCGATCAGTGAGAACGCGCTCTGCCAGGAGATCGGCGTGTCGCGGACACCGGTGCACGAGGCGTTCCTGCGCCTCGCGGCCGAGGGCCTCATCACCCTCGAGTCCCGGAAGGGTGCCGTCGTGCGACCGATGTCCCCGAACGAGGCGGTCGACGTGCTCGAGATGCGCGAGGCGATCGAGTCCACCGCGGCGACCCGGGTCGTCACCGACGGTCGAGCGGCGGACGTGCTGCCGTCCCTCCGGTCGATGCTCACCGAGCAGGAGGACGCGGTCGCCGCTGGTGACGTCGACCGCTTCGTCGAGGTGGACGCCGAGTTCCACGGCGCGGTCATCGGCGCCTCGGGGAACGGGATCGCGGTGATGTTCGCCCGGACCCTCCGGGACCGCCAGCAACGACTCCGTCACCACCTGATGCGACTCCGACCCGAACAGCTGCAGGCGTCGCTCGACGACCACCGCGAGCTCGCCGCCGCACTCGAGGCCGGCGACGCCGCCCGGTACGCCGAGGTCCTGCACGCCCACGTCGCATCGCACCGGGGCGCCCTGTGAGCGCGGCCGACGCGACCACCGGCAGCGTGCCCACCACGGGGTCGGTCGCCCTGCCGCAGACACGCGCGCGCGTCCTGCCGTGGGTGGCCGCCTGGGGTGCCGTCTTCGTGTGCTCCTGGGGCGGCAACCAGTTCTCGCCGCTGCTGCTCATGTACGAACAGCGGCAGCACTACTCGTCCGTGCTGGTGAACGTGTTCCTCGGGGTCTACGTCATCGGGCTCGCGCCGGCACTCCTCGTCGCCGGGTCGCTGTCCGACCGGCACGGCCGGCGCCCGCTCCTGCTCGTGGGCATCGGCACGGCCGTCGTCGGCAGCGGGCTCCTGGCACTCGGGCCGCTCGGCCCCGCGTTCCTCGGTGCCGGGAGGCTCTTCTCCGGCGCCACGGTCGGCATCGCGATGGCCGTCGGCAACAGCTGGGTGAAGGAGCTCTCGCAGGGCCGCTTCGACCCCCGCGCGGACGCCGGCGCCGGAGCCCGACGGGCCTCGCTCGCGTTCACCCTCGGGTCCGCGTCGGGGGCGCTCGTCGCCGGGGTCATCGCCCAGTGGGGGCCGATCCCCGAGGTCCTGCCGTTCCTCGTGCACATCGCGGTCGCCCTGCCGTTCGCGGTCATCGTCTGGCGCACCCCGGAGACGAACACCGCCGGAGGTCTCCCGGGGCCCTGGTGGCGCCAGCTGCGCATCCCGAGCGCCGGACACCGTCGGTTCACCCGTGTCGTGCTCGTCGCGGCGCCGTGGATCTTCGGCTCGGCGGCGATCGGGTACGGCTACCTGCCGACGCAGCTCGCCGGCGCGACCGGCACGTGGGGGCTCGTGTTCGCCACCGCCGCGACCGTCGTCGCCCTCGGCGTCTCGAGCGCGGTGCAGCCGATCGCGAAGCGCGTCCACTCGTCGACGTCCGCACGGGGTCTCACGGTGGCGGTCGCGCTCATGACGGTCGGGATCGGCGTCGTCGCCCTCGCGATCGTCCTGCAGTCCGTGTGGATCGGGCTCGGCGCGAACGTCGTCATCGGCGCGGGCATCGGCGTCGCGCTCGTGTCGTCCCTGCTCGAGGTCCAGCGGATCGCCGGCACACGCGACCTCGCGGGGCTCACCGGGGTCTTCTACGCGGCGGCCTACGCGGGTTTCCTCGCCCCCGCCGTGATCGCGGCGGTGGCCGGCTTCGTGGCCGTCCCGGTGGTCCTCGCCGTGGTCGT
>NZ_LDQC01000152.1 GCF_001475545.1 Curtobacterium luteum
GGCGCCGGGCGGGACGGCGCGGGTCGCCCCGGTGACGGGCGCCCGGGTGACGGGATGGCCGGCGCCGCTCCGTCGAGCCGGTTCGGTCGGTCGCCCCTCGACTTCGGCGCGACCGTGGGCCTCCTCGTCCTCGGGCTCTGGTCGGTCCTGCAGTCGCTCTTGGTCGGGCAGGTGGCCTCCGCCGTCCGCCAGACGTTCGAGCAGCGCTACACGACCTTCTCCGACCCGTCGGCGCTCACGACCGCGGCGGTCGTCGGAGCCGTCGCCGGTGTGGTGCTCTTCGCGCTCACGCTCTGGTGGTCGATCCGTCGGCTGCGTGCGCGGCGCTGGACGTTCTGGGTGCCGCTGCTGGGCGGTGCCGTGTCGACCGCGGTGAGCGTCACCGCGTTCCTCGTCGTGGTGATGCAGGACCCGCGGTTCGTCGAGGCGGTGCTCCGCCAGTCCGGCGGCGCCTGAGCGTTCGGTCCGGCGACGCCCGAGCACGTCGAGTGCGGCGGTGCCCGAGCGCGTCGAACCCGGCGACGGCGCCTGAGCGCGTCGAACCACGATCCCGACG
>NZ_LDQC01000153.1 GCF_001475545.1 Curtobacterium luteum
CGGCCTGACCTTTGCCGCGGCGCTTGTGGACGACGACGCCGACGAGTGCGTCAGCGTTGCCTCGTTCGGCTTCCGCTTCCTCAACCCACGTGCCGAGCGTCATGCTCTTGTGGTTCTTGCACTCGACGACAACCTTGCCGAACGGAGAACGGACCCCGGAGATGTCTCCGAGGTCCGTGTTTCCGCGTAGCACTTGCCGGTCTATGCGGTCGTCGAGCGCGGCTGCGAGGTGGTCTGCGATGAGCCGTTCGAACGCTGTGCCCTTCGCCTTACTGCGGCCCATCTGCGGCACCTGCCTTCACCTGCTGGAACCGTTCCCGGATCTGCTGCACCACGTCTGCGGGTGCGCCTGCCTGTGTTGCCGCCTGCCCGAGTGCGCCGATCGAGGCGAGGTCGTCACCGGCGTTGGTGAGCTCGGTCAGCCAATCGCGCTGAGGTGCGACGTCGGGGAGCGGCTGCACGGTGAAGTTCTTCCGCTTGCCTCGGGTGGCGGTGAGTGCGACAGTGAGCGGCTTGTCGAGGTGGCTCATCGCGGCCA
>NZ_LDQC01000154.1 GCF_001475545.1 Curtobacterium luteum
TGGCTGCCCGGAGTGATCGGACTCATTGTGTTCGCCGTCGCCGTCGCCGTGGTCCTGGTGGTGGTGATGCGATGAGGTTCCGCATCACGATCGAGCTCACTCGGACGCCGAAGCAGGTCGAGGATGCACCCGAGTTCGAGCACCGCGACACGGAAGCGCTCGTGGAAGCAACAGGTGGCGGCGACCCACGAGCACACCGCATGGGATTCAACCCGCCATTCCAGGATGACCACGGATACATGCAAGCAGCGAAAGTGCAGCGGCGACCCGAGGTGCGAGCGAGTGGCCACCAGATTCAACCGCCAAAGGAGATTCCATGACCGACGACGCGTGCCCTACATGCGGCCCGATCTGCGGCATGCGGGAATTCGGATGGGAGGGTGGAGAGGATGAATGACAAGCGAGTGCACTACCTGTCGTGCGCGCCAGAGTCGTACGACAGCACCGCCATCTACGGCGTGTTCGACACATGGGCAGAGGCACGAGACGCCGCCATCAACGCGGAGTACCTGAGCGTTAGTGCTGAGATCCAGGAGTGGGTTGGCAGTGACCTGATCCAGACGTGGAGCTGGAGGGTCTACCCGAAGTCATTCTCGAACGGTTGGGGTGCTGATGCCGAAGAACGGTTCTGACCACACGCCCACCACCGCTCAGGTTCGTGACGCGTACGTGCGTGCCATGCGCAACGCGTTCATCGCATCCGCCGACGAACACCGGCAAGAGTTCGACCGATGGCTCGAGCAACACGACAAGGAGCTGCGTGATGGATGACGCACTCGAACGCACATTCCGCCGCTGGCTACTCGAAGAAGCAACCGGCAACCAAGGGGCCACAGTCACACCGACTGTGGCCCCAACTGCTGCCACCGACGACGTGTGGCGGTGGCCGATACGACGCAACACCGACAAGGCGTACTGGGAGGACACAGATGACTGCGACTGACACGAGACTGCTGGATGCGGTCGACGCCCTCACCAAACCCACCATCGATCACGTCCGCCAAACCACCGACGACGGCGAATACCTGCGCACCGTCCCCGTCGAACACCCGCCACTGCTGCAACAGTTGGCCGACGCTGTAGTGCCGTCCGCTGGGAACGACGGCGGCTCCAAGTCAGCCAGTGCAAGGGAACGCAACGTGCTCGACTCCGACGCGCTGTGGGAACTCACCCGTATCGAG
>NZ_LDQC01000155.1 GCF_001475545.1 Curtobacterium luteum
GTGTGACACTGTCCACAGCCCCGCCCCGTCGACGGGGTCGGTCCGGCAGGATGTCGGGGTGCCCCGCCCGCGCCTGCTGACGACCGACGACTGGCCGGAGGCTGAACTGCGGGCCGCGGTGCTCGCCGGTGAGCTCGTGTCGGTGGGACCGTGCTGGGCATCACCGGCCGAACCGCAGGACCCTGCGTTGCGTGCGGCCGCGGCCGCGTGGGCGCTGCCGGACGTCCGGCTCGTCGCCGCGCACCGCACCGCGGCGTGGGTGTGGGGTGCGGTCTCGCGACCGCCGCTCCCCCACGAGTGCGTCGTGCCCGCGCACGTCAGGCTCCGGGTCGACCCCGCGACGGTCCGGGTGCGCGAGGTCGCGCTGTCCCCGCACGACGTCACGGTCCTCGGTGGACTCCGGGTGACGACGCCGCTGCGGACCGGGATCGACCTGCTCCGGGCTCCCGGGCCGGCTGCCGGGGTGATGAACGTGGCGGACACCGAAGCGGTGCAGGGTCTCGTCGGCGCTGGTGTGGTCGGGACGGACGAGCTGCTGCTGGCCCTCCGTTCGCTCGGTGTCGTGCCGATGGCCCGGCAGGCCGAGCGGCGGCTCACCGCGATGTTCGGCGCCGGAGTGTTCGGCGCCGGAGCCATCTGACAACGCGACGCGACGTGCCGATGCGCGCCTCGCTGCCGGACGGCGTC
>NZ_LDQC01000156.1 GCF_001475545.1 Curtobacterium luteum
GCTCGAAGATGTGAATAAGAGACAACGACGCGACGAGTCGGCTTCGACGCGTGGCGACATCACATACGGCCCCTAAGCCCACCATGTCAGACGTTCAGGTGGGGCGGGGGACGTGGAAAGTCCGGCCGGTAGATCCCGGCGGCATCACACACTTTCGGTCAGCAGTACGGCGTCCGTCACCGGAAAGTCACCTATCGGGTGAAGACGGGCCGCTACACCACCGCACACGAGGGCTACCGGGCCTGGCGGATGAGGACGGGCTGACCAGCTCATGTACTCGGTACCCAAACCCGGTCGTCCGCCTGATGTTAGTGCGCGGCATGAGCACTGAGCTCCGGAGTTGACCCGAACCTCCTGCCGGCGCTCTCCAAACGCACACGCACAACCCGAAGAAGGGCAATGACATGGCAACTGCAGTGAAGGTCAAGACACCCGACGGCTTCAATGGAGACGCAGCGGTGTACAAGCTTGATCCTCCCGTCAAGCACAAAGACTACTTCGATGAGGTCGAACAGGAGTATTCGTACGTAGTTGTTTCGGCAGTCGACATGCCAATTTCTATTGCCGACTACCGAACTGCAGAGACCATGATCTTCCCGTCGGATGGCAACGGCGTCATTGACTGGGGCGAACTGGTCATGGTGCCTTACAAGTCGCACGCGGATGCACTGACAGTGCTTGGATACGAGGTCGCCTGATGCTTACGAACGCCAGAGCAACTGACCCGTCCGAGTCCGCAGCCGCTTTCGACAGTGGGGCGGCGAAAGTAGTTGTTGAAGCAGTGAGCTTTTTGTACACACTTGGACCTGCCAGTGACGAGCGAATCGTCGAACTGTATGCCGAGTTCCGAAAGTTCCGGACATGGTGGCCTGACGTTGATCCTGAGACGGTCCGCAAGCGTTGCAGTGATGCGAGGCGACTCGATAGCCGGTTGCAGAAGGTCAGCACCACGAAGAGCACGCACGGCAAGACGGTCGGCGTCTATGGCTACGTGGAGGTCGCAGTATGAAGGCGCGGCCGTCCGGCACGC
>NZ_LDQC01000157.1 GCF_001475545.1 Curtobacterium luteum
CCCGTGCTCCCCGCCCGCCGGGCCGACGCGCTGCCCCCGGCGCCCACCTCGCCCGACGTCGTCGCGGCAGCGCCGGGCGCCGATCTCGACCGGCTCGTCGACGCGTTCCGGCTGTTCCAGGCGCAGCACACCCAGGCGCTCGAGCGCGCGAGTGCGGCCCACGGTCTCGGGCCGACCGACATCCGCTTGGTCTTCCACCTCGCCGCAGCCGACGGCGAGGGCATGACGCCGAAGGAAGCCGGTGCGTTCCTCCAGCTGTCCACGGGCGCGATGACGTCGCTCATCGACCGACTCGAGCAGCGCGGGCACCTCGAGCGTCGACCGAACCCGAACGACCGCCGGAGCATCCTCCTGCACCTGACACCGACCGGGTCGACCGTCGCCGAGGAGATCGGCGGACCCTGGCGCACGATCTTCGCGGAGTCCGTGCCGCCCGCCGACCGCCTCGCGCTGGCGGAGGTGTTCGATCGGGTCGGTTCCGCCCTCGCAGGACGCGCGTAGCGTCACGGGCATGACGCCCTCCGAACTCCTCACCGATGCGTTCTCCCGCGTGCCCGAGACGATCGGCCGTGCCCTCGACGGACTCTCCGAGGACCAGCTCGCCGCACGTCCGGCCGCGGGTGCGAACACCCTGGCCTGGCTCGCCTGGCACGCCGCACGCGGTCAGGACACCCAGGTCGCAGACCTCGCCGGGTCCGAGCAGGTGTGGACCGCGGACGGCTGGGTCG
>NZ_LDQC01000158.1 GCF_001475545.1 Curtobacterium luteum
GCGTCGGCGAAGCCGTGCCCGGGCGGATGTTCCTGCAGTACGGGACGACGATGTTCATGATCGCGCCGACGGCCGCACCGATCTCGGTCCCGGGCATGTGGACGACGGTCGGCACGCGACCGGGGCAGGCGTGCGTGGCTGGCGGCACGGCGACGTCCGGGGCGATCACCGAATGGCTCCGGCGGTTGGTCCACGGCGACTGGGCGACGATGCTCCAGGAGGCCGAGGTCTCGGGGCCGGGCGCGAACGGGCTGCTCATGCTGCCCTACTTCGCAGGAGAGCGGACCCCGATCGCCGACCCGTACGCCCGCGGGGTGGTGGCCGGACTGACGGTCCGGCACACCCGCGGCGACCTGTACCGGGCGGCCCTCGAGGCGACGGCGTACGCGGTCCGCCACAACCTCGAGACGCTCGAGGGTGCCGGTGTCGAGGTCCGGGAACTCGTCGGTGCCGGCGGCGGTCTCCGTGGATCGCTCTGGCCGACCATCGTCTCCGACGTCACCGGCCTGCCGCAGACGGTCCCGAGCACGACGGTCGGCGCGTGCTACGGGTCGGCGTTCCTCGCGGCGGGTCTCGTCACGGACGTCGACATCGCGAACTGGAACCCGCCCGCCGGGATCATCCGACCCGACCCCGAGGCGCACCGCGCGTACGAGGCCGGGTACCGCGACTACCGCGACCTCTACGACGCGACCGCCGCGGTGGTCCACCGGCTGGCCCGGCGGACGGTCCCGCAGCACTGACGGGGCCGCCCGCGGGCGACGCTCAGGCTGCCTCTTAGACCCATCCCCGAACCCCCGAGACTAAGGCGGATGTCGTATGACGGCTTCAGTCTGACACAA
>NZ_LDQC01000159.1 GCF_001475545.1 Curtobacterium luteum
CGAGTACGTCCGGCTCACCGTCCGCCCGGGCGCCCCGGTCGGCGTCACCTTCGCGGTGTCGAGCACCGACGGCGACGGCACGTGGCAGGTGGAGACCGACGGGACCATCTGGGAGCAGGCGGTGGGCCAGGGGCGCGTGCGCATCGTCCCGGAGGTCCCGGTCGCCGAGGGTTCGTCCCTCGTGCTCGCCGGCCTCGCCGTCGACGCGTACGGCAACCGGACGACGCCCGGTGGCGACGACGACCCGTACCCGCGGTCGACCGTCGCGAGCACCGTCGCCACCGACCGGGCCGTGTGGTCCGACACCGGGTCCAACACGGTCTCCTTCACCGAGGCCGGCTCGCGCACCCTCACGGTGTCGGAGGGCGGTGTCTCGACCTCGTTCACGGTCGACGTCGCGAGCGATCGGTCCACCGTCGACCCCGTCAGCGGCGGCACGACGGTCACCTCAGAGCCCCCGTCCCGGAACGTCGCCACGGTGGGCGACGAGGGCGGCTCCCGGGCGGTCCCGTCCGACGTCGTGCCCGCGGCCCGGACCGCGGCGGGCCACGACGCGCCGGGCAGCCTGGCGTACACCGGCGCGGACGCCTCGGGGCCCGTCGCGTGGGCGCTCGGCCTGCTCGCCACCGGCGGCGGTCTGCTGCTGCACCGCCTGCGTCGCCGTCGCGTCTGACGCGACCGACGGCGGACGGGAGGCGCGGTGCGGGCCCGCACCGCGCCTCCCGTCCGTTCGTCGTGTTGCTGTGGAAAACCCCAGGTCAGATGCTGTGCGGACCCGAATCGTTCCGTGATGGAACCGCAACCTGGAGTCCACCCGCACGGCTCCTCGGAGCCGTAGCGTCAGCGTCGACAGGAGCGGATGGCCGCCCTGCGACCCAGGACCTCCCAGGGGGGAAATCCATGCGCACCACCACTTTCTCGCCGCGCCGTCGTGCCGGTCTCGTCGCGGCGACCGCGATCGCGATCGTCACCGTCGGTTCCGGAGCGGCGTTCGGCGTCCCCGCGGCGAACGCAGCGACGGACACGGCGACGTCGACGTCGACCTCGGCGCCTGCTGCCGGGCCGACGACGACCGGCTCGACCGCGACGGGG
The DNA here is from genome assembly GCF_001475545.1 of Curtobacterium luteum. Classification (GTDB taxonomy): domain Bacteria; phylum Actinomycetota; class Actinomycetes; order Actinomycetales; family Microbacteriaceae; genus Curtobacterium; species Curtobacterium luteum_A. Next base: position 1,093 of record NZ_LDQC01000159.1, read on the forward strand.
ACGACCTCGACCGGCACGACCTCGACCTCGACCTCGACCTCGACCGGCACGACCCCGGCTCCCGACGCGAGCACGCCGCTCGCGTTCACCGAGCCGTCGACCAAGGCGGACCCGCTCGCCCTCACCGCAACGGTCGGCACCCCGTTCAGCCACACCTTCCACACCACCGGCGGCAACGGCACCGTCGGGTACGCGATCCAGGACGCACCGACCACCGCCTGGACCGTGAACGTGGACACCGGCGTGCTGAGCACGACCCCGACCACGCCGGGGACCTACGACTTCGAGGTCGTCGCACTGAGCGGTGGCACGCAGGTCACCGAGTACGTGCGGGTCACCGTGGCACCCTCGCCCGTGTCCTTCACGGAGCCGTCCACGAAGGCGAAGCCGCTCGCGCTGACCGCGACTGCCGGGGCGACGTTCACCCACACCTTCCAGGTCGTCGGGGGAAGCGGGTCCACCGCCTACGCGATCCAGGACGCCCCCTCGTCGAGGTTCACCGTCAACGTGTCGACCGGCGTGCTCACGAGCACGGAGACCACCGCCGGTACGTACGACTTCGAGGTCGTCGCCCTCCGCGGAACCGCCACGGCGACCGAGTACGTCCGGCTCACCGTGCGCCCCGCAGCACCGGTCGGGGTCGAGACCTTCGTCGGCACCGGCAAGCCGGGCAGCACCGCGTACGAGGTGGCTCCCAACGGATCGATCGAACGTTTCAGCGGAACGGGCAAGGACCTCGGCCGGGTGTCTTCCGTGCCGGTGCAGCAGAACGGCACACTCGTCGTCGCGGGCCTCGCCGTCGACCGGTTCGGGAACCCGACGGTGCCGGACCTCGCAGCCGGGCAGCCGCTCCCGACGCTCACGAGCTCGGTCGCGTCGGACCGCATCGTCCCCGACGCCACGGCGCACGTCGTGCGGGTCACGTTCCCGCACGCCTCGCAGCACCGGCTCACCGTGACGCAGGACGGCGTCTCGACGTCGTTCACCGTCGCCGTGCAGCCGCTCGCCACCGCCGCCGTCGCGACCTCCGCGACCGGCACGGGCGCGACGCTCGCCTACACCGGTGCCGACGAGCGCACGCCGATCGCATGGGGCGCTGGTCTGCTCGCTGCGGGTGCCACGCTCCTCGGGTTCCGCCTGCGCCGCCGTCGCCTCTGAGCGGTTCCTCCGCGGACGGAGGGGGTCCGGTGCCGATCGGCACCGGGCCCGTGCCGGTTTCCGCACCGTCCCCCCAACCCTGGTCACATTTCGGTGTCGAGTCCTCGTGTCCACGCAGCGCGGCCCTACGATCCGAGAGCCGAGGATTCTCGGCGAACTCTTACGATCCGGTACCCGCCGGACCTGGACCCTGGGGGAGAACGTGCGTCGAAGCACTTCCACCGTCCGACGCGCCTGCGCGCTCGGCACCACCGCCGCACTGGTCGTCCTGACGACGGGCCTCGGCATCATGACCGCGACGGCCGCGCACGCCGCGCCGGAGGACACCGACGGCTCGGTGTCCACATCGGCTGGTCCGACGCAGACGCCGGCTCCGGCGCCCGCCGAGACGCCCGCACCTACGACGACCTCGTCGGCCACATCGACACCCGCGCCGACCGGAGAGTCGACGCCGACGCCGACGGAGTCGACCACTCCGACGCCCTCGCTGCTGCCGCACCTGCGTTCCTCGGCTCCGGCGACCGGCGACGCTGCGGACGCGAGCACCACCGCCGCCGCGGCACCGACCGTGACGATCTCGGGTGACGCGAAGGTCGGTTCGACGCTCAGGGCCACGACGACGGGCTTCGACAAGCAACTCGCGCCCCTGGCCTTCTCCTGGACCAACGAAGCGACCGGCGACGAACTCGGGACCGACCAGTTCTACGACATCAAGCCCACCGATGTCGGTGCAGTCATCGTGGTCACCGTGTCGGGCAAGGACTCGACCGGCACGGCCGTCGAAGCGCAGGCACAGACCACCACCGAGATCACGCAGGACCCGGTGTTCGTCGACGAGACCGGCACGCCGCTCGACAGCGGCTCCGAGGCCGACGAGGACACCTTCTTCCTCCCGCAGGACGCTGTGGCCGGTGAGGCGTACTCGTACACCTTCCGCGCCCAGGGCTACCCCGCGCCGACCTACGAGCTCGCCTGGTACTACGGCACCGAGGAGGACACGCTCGGCACCGTGGTCTCCACCCAGGAGCAGTCCGAGCTCGGATTCGGCTCCGAGACCGACGCGGACACGAACGGCGACGGGAAGATCACCCCGGATGACCAGCTGCCGAAGGGCATCACGTTCGACCCGACCACGGGTGAGCTGAGCGGCACCGCGACCGAGGCGTCCTCCTTCGACTTCGCCGTGACCGCCACGAGCGGCGACGTGACGACCACGGTCTACGCCGAGCTGACCGTCGACCCGGGTGCCGCCTACGGTCTCGCTGCCGTCGCACTCGACAAGGGCCTCATCGACGACCGCAAGGGCGCGTACTACATCATCCGCCCGGACGGCACCGTCATCGGCCTCGACCTCGACATCAGCGACGACGACAGCTTCTCCGGGTCCGAGTTGGACGTCCTCGACCACGTCTCGGTCAAGCAGGGCGGCACCCTCCTCGTGTACGGAACGCCCGTCGACCGCTTCGGCAACGACGTCTACCCCGAGGACGAGAACGACGACACCACCGTCCAGGCCACGGTCACGTCGAACGTGGCCAGCGACGTCATCAAGCCGTACACCGAGCACGGCGCGGCCGGCTTCGGCGTGTCGAGCGTCACGTTCCCGCACGCCTC
>NZ_LDQC01000016.1 GCF_001475545.1 Curtobacterium luteum
GGGCGAGCTGGGCGCACGCTTCCGCCCGGGGGGCTGGGCGCACGCTTCCGGCCGGGCGAGCTGGGCGCACGCTGCGAGGAGTCCACACGCTGCGGCGGAACGACCTCGCGCCGTGAGCACGACTCGCGCCGAGCGGCGCCGCCGGCTGCCGAGCCGGCCGGGGTCGGGCGCTCACACGTCAGGCTGGCGGCGGGGCCGTGCTCGATCGGACCACGAGTCGGACGGGCACGAGGTCCGTGCCGGCCGGCACGGCGTCACCGTCGATCTGGGCGAGGAGGTTCGCCACGGCTCGGCGGCCGACCTCGTCGAAGGACTGGTGCACGCTCGTCAGCGGCGGCCAGAACGAGTCGGCCTCGGGCGAGTCGTCGAAGCCCACCACGCTGAGCGTCTCGGGTACGGAGCGGCCGGCCTCGTGCGCGGCCCGGAGCACACCGAGCGCGGTCTGGTCGTTCGCGGCGAACACCGCCGTGATGTCCGGACGCGCGGCGATCGTCTGACCCGCGCGGTAGCCCGACTCCGTGTTCCACCCGCCGTGGAACACCGGCGGCACGACGCGACCGGCGCGCTCGAGCGTGTCCTGCCACGCGGCGAGGCGACGTGCGGCCGAGTACGACGAGGTCGGTCCGGCGACGTGCCACACGGTCTCGTGCCCGAGGTCGAGCAGGTGCTGGGTCGCGAGCCGCGCGCCGTCGGCCTGGTCGGTGTCGATCGCCGGGTGCTCGGTCGTGCCCGTGGAGTCGACGACCACCATCGGCACGCCGTCGGGCAGGGCCACCTCGGCGGTGTCGATGATGTGCGACTCGATGATGATGACGACCCCGTCGACGGCCTGCTCGTGCAGTCGTGAGAACGCCGAGCGGACGCCCTCTTCGGTGCGGGAGGCCATCGGCAACAACGTGATCGTGAAGTCTGCGGCGCCCGCGGCGTCGGCGATCGCCTCGAGGGTGCGCATGTTGCCGAACGACGCGAGCGTGAACATGATCACGCCGATCGTGCGGAAGCGGCCGGAGCGCAGGGCCCGTGCGGCGCGGTTCGGGCGGTAGCCGAGCGTGTCCATCGCCTGCTGGACACGATCGCGGGTGTCGGGGGAGACGTTGTCGAAGCCCCGAGCGACGCGGGACACGGTCTGCATCGAGACCCCGGCGGCCTCGGCGACCGCAGCCATCGACGGGGCGCGGCGCACGCCGCTGATCTCCGTGGTCACGGGGCCTCCCTCGGCGCTCGACATCGGATCGTGATCGAGCCCGACTCCGGTGACGGTAGCGCATGTTGACGTTGCCATGCTATCGTCGCGTCGTTCGATGTTGACGTCAACATCGACGCACCCGATCGCAGCACGACCGGCACCCCGAACGCCGCTCGTCTGCAGCGCCAGCACGACAAGGGAGTCACATGACCACGCTCGAAGCGCGTGCGCCAGGAGCCGCAGCTCCGGCGACGCCGCCGCGGCGCCGGACCAAGCAACGCGGCCGCTGGACCGGCTGGATGTTCGTCGGTCCGTTCGTCGTCGTCCTCGTCGCGATGCTCGTCGTCCCGATCGGCTACGCCCTCTGGCTCAGCCTCTTCCGCGACCAGCTCATCGGCGGCAACCAGTTCGTGTGGTTCGCCAACTACGTACAGCTCTTCCAGGACGCCAAGTTCTGGCAGGGGTTCGGCCGCGTCGCGCTGTTCCTCGTCGTGCAGGTGCCGATCATGCTCGTGGTCGCGCTCATCGCCGCCCTCGCGCTCGACAGCGCCCGGCTCTGGGCCTCCTCGTTCTTCCGCATCGCGATCTTCCTGCCGTACGCGGTCCCCGGTGTCGTCGCGGCGCTCATCTGGGGCTTCATCTACGGCAACCAGTTCGGTCTGACGGGCTCGATCAACTCGGCGCTCGGCATCGACCTCCTGCAGCCGTTCAGCCCCGACTGGGTGCTCGCGTCGATCGGCAACATCGTCACGTGGGAGTTCGTCGGCTACAACATGCTGATCTTCTACGCAGCGCTCCGCGTCGTCCCCACCGAGCTCTACGAGGCCGCCGAGATCGACGGCGCCGGCCCCCTGCGCACCGTGTGGTCCATCAAGATCCCGGCGCTCCGCGGCTCGATCGTCATCGCCACGATCTTCTCGATCATCGGCAGCTTCCAGCTCTTCAACGAGCCGAACCTCCTGAAGACCCTCGCCCCGAACGTCATCGGCAGTGCCTTCACCCCGAACATGTACGCCTACTCGCTGTCCTTCAGCGGCCAGCAGTTCAACTACTCCGCCACCGTCGCGATCGTCATGGGTGTCATCACTGCGGTGATCGCCTACATCGTCCAGGTGCGCGGGACCCGAGCGGAGAACCGATGAGCGCCGTCGAGACCCACACCCCGGCCGCGACCGTGACGGAGGCGGTGACCACCCGCGGACGCGGCGGGGCGGGCCGCACCCGCGCCTCCCGGCCGAACGGGACGAACGGGACGAGCGGTCGGACCGGGGCGAAGGGTCGCGGTCCCCGCGCCCGCAAGTCGACCCTGCTGCTCGTGGTGATGATCGTCATCACCGTCTACTCGCTGCTGCCGCTCTTCTACCTCGTCGTCAACGCGACGAAGTCGCAGGACGACCTGCTCAGCACCTTCGGACTCTGGTTCGGCAACGGCTTCTCGCTGTTCCAGAACATCGGCGAGACGCTGACGTACGACGGCGGCATCTACCTCCGCTGGCTCGCGAACACCGTCCTCTACGTCGTCGTCGGCGCCGGCGGGGCGACCCTGCTCGCCACGATCGCGGGCTACGGCATGGCGAAGTTCCGTTTCCCCGGTCGCCGTGCGGTCTTCGCGGTCGTGCTCGGCGCGATCGCCATCCCGGGCACCGCGCTCGCCGTCCCGACGTTCCTGCTGTTCTCGTCCGTCGGCCTGACGAACACCCCGTGGGCGATCATCCTGCCCTCGCTCATCAGCCCGTTCGGCATGTACCTCATCTGGACGTACGCGATCGACGCGGTCCCGATGGAGGTCATCGAGGCGGCCCGCATGGACGGCGCCGGCGAGTTCCGGATCTTCTTCACGATCGCACTCCGGCTGCTCGCACCCGGTGTGGTCACCGTCCTGCTCTTCGCGGTGGTGGCGACGTGGAACAACTACTTCCTGCCCCTGATCATGCTGAGCGACCCGAACCTCTACCCGCTCACGGTCGGTCTCAACCAGTGGAGCGCGCAGGCGCAGGGCGTCTCCGCACACCCGATCTACAACCTCGTCATCACCGGATCGCTCCTCACGATCGTCCCGATCGTCGTCGCGTTCCTCTTCCTCCAGCGTTCCTGGCAGTCCGGCCTCGCGGCCGGCTCCGTCAAGGCGTGACCGGTCGGACGGGAGGCGCGGGGCGGCCCCGTCACGCGCCTCCCGGCCCGGCACACAGCAGCACCACCCCTCTCCACGAAGAAGTGAAAGGCACACCAATGCACAAGCGTCTCCGGCGCGGGCTCAGCGCCCTCGCGATCGGCGTCACCGCAGCGATCGCCATGACCGCATGCGCCTCCGGCGGCTCCGGCTCCGGCGGGTCGTCCGACGACATCACCAAGGCCCTCGAGAAGGGCGGCACGCTCACCTACTGGTCGTGGACCCCCTCCGCCGAGGCCCAGGTCGCCGCGTTCGAGAAGGCCTACCCCAAGGTGAAGGTCAAGCTCGTCAACGCCGGTACCGGCAACGACCAGTACACGAAGCTGCAGAACACGATCAAGGCCGGCTCGGGCGCCCCCGACGTCGCGCAGATCGAGTACTTCGCCCTGCCGCAGTTCGCCCTGAGCGACTCGCTCGTCGACCTCAAGTCGTACGGCTTCGACAAGCTCGCCGACAAGTACGGCGCGGGCACCTGGCAGTCGGTCGACCTCGACGGCAAGGTCTACGGCCTGCCGCAGGACTCCGGCCCCATGGCGATGTTCTACAACGAGAAGACCTTCAAGGAAGCCGGCATCACCACGCCGCCGAAGACGTGGGACGAGTACGTCGCCGACGCCGAGAAGATCCACGAGTCGAACCCGAACGCCTACATCGCGGCCGACTCCGGCGACGCGGGCTTCACCACCTCGATGATCTGGCAGGCCGGCGGCCGTCCGTTCGAGGTCAAGGGCACCGACGTCACGGTCAACCTGCAGGACGAGGGCACCAAGAAGTGGACCTCGACCTGGAACCAGCTCGTCGAGAAGGGCCTGCTCTCGCAGACGCCCGGCTGGACCGACGACTGGTACAAGCAGCTCGGCAACGGTGAGATCGCCACGATGGTCACCGGCGCCTGGATGCCCGGCGTCCTGGAGTCGAGCGTGAAGGACGGCAGCGGCAACTGGCGCGTCGCCCCGATCCCGACCTACGACGGCTCCTCCGACGTCACCGCGAACAACGGTGGCTCCGCCGAGGTCGTCATGAAGCAGTCGAAGAACCCGGCCCTCGCCGCGGGCTTCCTCAAGTGGCTGAACTCCTCGCAGGACTCGATCGACGTGTTCCTGAAGTCCGGCGGGTTCCCCTCGACCAAGGCGCAGCTCACCTCGTCGTCCTTCACCGCCGAGAAGCCGGAGTACTTCGGCGGCGAGGCGATCAACGAGACCCTGTCGAAGGCGTCCTCCAGCGTCGCCGAGGGCTGGCAGTACCTGCCCTTCCAGGTCTACGCGAACAGCGTCTACGCAGACACCGTCGGCCAGGCGTACCAGAACAAGTCCGACCTGAACGCCGGCCTCGAGGCCTGGCAGAAGGCCATCGTGAAGTACGGCAACGAGCAGGGCTTCAAGGTCACCTCGAAGTAACCAGCGCACCCGTTCGATCCGAACCGGGGCCGCGCGGACACCGTCCGCGCGGCCCCGACCCCTGAAAGGCCCCTCCCATGCGCTTCGCCATCGGCGACACCGACTTCCTGCTCGACGGGGAGCCGCACCGCGTCCTGTCCGGTGCGATCCACTACTTCCGCGTCCACCCCGACCTGTGGCAGGACCGCATCCGCAAGGCCAAGCTCATGGGCCTCAACACCATCGAGACGTACGTCGCCTGGAACGCGCACGCGCCGCGCCCCGGGGTCTTCGACCTCACCGGCGGACTCGACCTCGGCCGGTTCCTCGACCTCGTCGCCGCGGAGGGCATGCACGCCATCGTCCGACCCGGCCCCTACATCTGCGCCGAGTGGACCAACGGCGGGCTGCCGTACTGGCTCTTCGCGGACGGCACCGTCGGGGTGCGCCGTGACGAGCCGGGGTTCCTCGCAGCAGTTTCGTCGTACCTGCAGGCGTTGGCGCCGGTGCTGGTCCCGCGGCAGATCGACGACGGCGGCCCGATCGTGCTCGTCCAGGTCGAGAACGAGTACGGCGCCTACGGCTCCGACCCCGTCTACCTGTCGAAGCTCGAGCAGATGCACCGGGACATCGGCCTGACGGTGCCGTTCACGAGCGTCGACCAGCCGATGGGCACCATGCTCGAGGACGGGTCGCTCCCGTCCCTGCACAAGACCGGCTCGTTCGGGTCCCGTGCCGCCGCCCGCATCGAACGCCTCCGCGAGGTCCAGCCGACCGGGCCGCTCATGTGCTCCGAGTTCTGGGACGGCTGGTTCGACAGCTGGGGCGAGCACCACCACACGACACCGGCGTCCGACAGCGCAGCCGAGCTCGACGTGCTGCTCGCTGCCGGCGGCTCGGTGAACATCTACATGTTCCACGGCGGCACGAACTTCGGCTTCACGAACGGCGCGAACGACAAGGGCGTCTACCGCCCGATCGCGACGTCGTACGACTACGACGCACCGCTCGACGAGGCCGGCCGGCCGACGGAGAAGTTCCACGCGTTCCGCTCCGTCATCGAGCGCTACGCGCCCGTGCCGCCGCTGCCGGCGTCGATGCAGCCGGGCGGATCGGGTCGACTCATCGACGACGACGACGTCGTCGCTGGTCCCGGCGTCGGCCTGGAGGCGCAGCGCGCGCCCGCTACGGACGTCGCCGTCCGTCTCGACCACGTCGCACCCCTGGCGACGCTCCTGCCGTCGCTCGCCACGTGGACCACGCACGACGCGCCGCCCACCTTCGACACGCTCGGCGCCGCCTCCGGATTCGTGCTGTACCGCACCGAGGTCGCGCTGCCCACCGGCGGCGTCCTCACCGTCGGCACCGAGGTCCGCGACCGTGCGCTGGTGACCGTCGACGGCGTCGTCGTCGGGGTCCTGGAACGTGAGCACCACGACCGTGCGATCACACTGCCGCCGGTCACCGGCACGTTGGAGCTGCTCGTCGAGGATCAGGGTCGCGTCGACTACGGTCCCCGCATCGGCGAGCCGAAGGGCCTCATCGGGGACGTCCGGGTCGACGGCGAGCTGCTGTCCCGGTGGACGGCGTCGCCGCTCGCGCTCGACCCGATCGCCCCGGCAGCGCTGGCGGTGCTCGACGCCGGTGATCCGAACGACGGCGACGTGCTCGCCGGACCGGTGTTCGCGTCCGGCTCGTTCGAGCTCGCGTCCGTCGACGACCGCTACCTGTGCCTCGACGGCTTCCGCAAGGGCGTCGCATGGGTGAACGGCTTCTGCCTCGGGCGGTACTGGTCGCGCGGGCCGCAGAAGACCCTCGCCGTGCCGGGGCCGGTGCTCCGGGAGGGCCGGAACGAGGTCGTCGTGTTCGAAATGCACGCGTCGGCGTCGCGCACGGTGTGCCTGCTCGCCGAGCCGGACCTCGGCCACACCGAGGGCTGACGCCGCGCGGCGCGCTCCGGCGTGACCGGTTCAAACGGGTGTCCCTGGTCGGAACGGGCGTACCTGGTCGAACCTTTCGACCAGGTACGCCCGTTCTTCTTCCTGATCGCATACGCACGGGGATTGTCGGGCGCGCTGGAGTACTGCGGCGGGTAGCGCCGGGGGCACGTCGAAGGGGGAACGCGATGTGGGACGTGGTGAAGGCCGCCGGCCGGGCGGTCGTGACGGTCCTGCAGGTGCTCGCCCGCGCGCTCGACGGGCTCGGGTCGAACGGCAACGTGGGCCCCGGCGCTCCGCCGACCCCGCCGCCGGCGAAGCGAGCCGAGTACCGCCCCTAGTCGGATCGGTCGAGGGCGTCGAGGGCGTCGAGGTCCTCGAGCGCACGTCGGGCGTCGGCGACGCGATCGGCTTCCGGTCGTGACCACCACTCCGGCCCGCGCTCGCCGAGGCCGTGCTTCGCCAGGCCGTTGCGGTGCCGTGCGGCAGCCAGCGCGTCCTCGTCTCCGGCCCGCCTCGCCTGCTTGACGGCGTTCCGCCCACGCCCGAGGTGCGACCGGAGTGCGGCGGCGACGTCCTCGGGGATCGCCGGGTCCGTCCGTCGCCACCGCCGACCGTCGACGACGAAGAAGTGGTCGTCGGGCTCGGCGGGCATGATCCGAGTCTGCACCGTCGGTGGTCACCGGTAGACAGGTGGCGATGAGCGAAGCACGCACGCGTCCGATGCTCGACGTCCGACGCATCTACGCCGAGGACGCCGCCCTCGCCCTGCCTCGTGGGCAGGAAGTCGTCGGTCGCTGGCCCGACGCCGAGATCGTTCCCGTCGCCTCGCACTGGAACATCCCCGAGGTCCACGGCGACGAGCGCAACGTGCAGCGGTGGGTGCGGATCAAGACCGAGGCGCTCGTCCTCGGCGTGAAGAAGTCGCTCGTCACCCGGCCGAACGGGCGCTCGGCCGACTTCATCGCCCCGTCGACCGCGAACGGCTGTGCCATGGCGTGCGCGTACTGTTACGTGCCCCGGCGCAAGGGATACTCGAACCCCGTCACGGTGTTCGCGAACATCGAGCAGATCACGAAGCACGTCGCCCGGAACATCGCGAAGCAGGGGCCGAAGAGCGAACCGAACCAGTGCGACCCCGAGGCGTGGGTGTACGACATCGGTGAGAACAGCGACTGCTCGGTCGACGCGATGATCAGCGACAACGTGCGCGACCTCTGCGATCTCTTCCGGATGACGCCGACCGCGAAGGCGTCGTTCGCGACGAAGTACGTGAACCGCGAGCTGCTCGACTGGGACCCGATGGGCCGCACCCGCATCCGGTTCTCGCTCATGCCGCACGAGACCGCGAAGGTCACCGACATCCGGACGAGCCCGATCGCCGAGCGCATCGCCGCCGTGAACGACTTCGTCGACGCCGGGTACGAGGTCCACCTCAACTTCTCGCCGGTCATCCTCACCCCGACGTGGGAGTCCGACTGGGCCGAGCTGCTGCGGCAGGTCGACGACGTGCTCTCCCCGACGGCGAAGGCGCAGCTCGCGGCCGAGGTGATCTTCCTGACGCACAACGAGCCGTTGCACGAGGTCAACCTCGGCTGGCACCCCAAGGCCGAGGACCTGCTGTGGCGGCCGGACCTGCAGGAGCAGAAGGTCTCGCAGAACGGCGCCGTGAACGTCCGCTACCGCTCCGGGATGAAGGGCCAGCTCGTCGAGCGGTTCCGGGAACTGGTGGCCGAGCACCTGCCGAGCTGCCGTATCCGCTACGCGTTCTGACCACCGGCACGCCGCGGCAGGGGTGACGCCCCGGACACGACGAACGCCCGCGCCGGATCGGCACGGGCGTCTCGTGAGGCGACGGATCAGTGACCGTCGAGCTTGTCCTTGGCCTTCTCCGTCTCGAGACGGCCTTCGCCCATGACCTGGTCCTTCTGGCCCTGGTGCTTCAGCTCGGCGTCGTCGGTGTGCTTGCCGACCGCTTCCTCGACCTTGCCGACGACCTTCTGGGTGACGTCCTTCGCCTTGTCTCCGAGCGACATGGTGTCTTCCTTCCTCCGGGAACCGCCGAGGGTCCCCGGCGCCTGTGCCACGAACACAACCAGGCCGGATCGCGCGGCTCGCGGCCGGACCGCAGGTTCGTGTCCCCCGGTTGGTTCGAACGGGGTACGGATCATGCGGGAGTGCACCGGTTCCGTGCCGACGGAGCATGCTGGCGCCACGGATGTCGTCCCAGCCCCGGACCGATCATCGGAGAACAAGTGCACATCACACGCCGAACGCTCCTCGCGGGGCTCGGTGCCGTCACGCTGCCCGTCGCCCTGGCGGGGTGCGGCTTCGTCCCGCAGGACACGGGCGGGCAGGCGGACGCGGACACCCTGACGTTCACGACATGGGGTACGGACGCCGAGCTGGCCGGTTTCCGCACCGCCATCCGAGGGTTCCAACGGGCGTACCCGGGCCGGAAGGTCGCGCTCAACGCGGTGCCGTACGAGCAGATGTTCACGAACATCGACGCGCAGCTGCAGGCCGGCAACCCACCCGACGTGTTCCGCGTGCCGTACTACTCGTTCGGCGCGTACGCCGGCCGCGGTCAGCTGCTCGACCTCTCCCGATCGCTGAATGCCGGCGTGGGCGACCGGTTCACTGCGACGGCATGGGCGGCGGTGCAGTCTGACGGCCGTCCGTTCGGGGTGCCGCACCACACCGACACCTCGGCGATCCTGGTGAACACGGACCTGATGGAGCAGGCCGGGGTGACCGAGCTGCCGCGGTCCGTCGACGAGGCGTGGACGTGGGACGAGCTCGGTGACGTCGCCGACCGGCTCCGCGGCGCCCTGCCGGACGACGTCTACCCGTTCGCCTACAACTGGCAAGGGAACGGTGTCACCCGCTGGCTGAGCCTGCTGTTCCAGGCCGGTGGTGCGTTCCTGGACGCGGATCAGAAGACCCCGGCGATCGACAGTGCTGCTGGACGCAGGGCCGTGTCCTTCGCGCAGCGGTTCTTCGAGGAGCGGTGGGTGCCGGCGAACGACTCGATCAAGTCCGCCACCTACGCCAGCGACACCTGGTACCGGCAGCGCGTCGCGATGGTGTGGTCCGGCGCGTTCCAGATCCCGGACGCCGCGCAGACCCTGGACTTCCCCTGGACGGCGACGTACGCGCCTCGGCAGGAGCGTGGCGGCAGTGACTTCGGTGGCAACGCCCTCGTCGCGACCGCGCAGACGACCAAGCCGGACCTCGCGGCGTCCTTCCTCGACTTCATCACCCGGCGCCCGCAGATGCAGGACTTCTGCGAGCGGGCGTCGTTGCTCCCGACCCGGCGCGACCTCGTCGACGGCGGGCTGCGGTTCCGGGTGCGCCCCGAGCTCACCCGCACCTTCGTCGACCAGGCGTCGGTGATCCAGCCGGAGGACGTCGCACAGGTGGCGTCGCCGGACATGGCGTCGATCATCACGGTCCTGCAGAACGGCCTCGAGGACGCCTTCGTCGGCGGGGCCGGAGCCCGGGAGACGGTCGCGACCCTGCAGCGCGGCATCGCCGCCGCGACCGGAGGACGAGCATGAGCGCGCAGACGAGCAGCCCGTCCGCAGGTGGTGCGCGCTCGACGAGCACTCGAGCCGCGCGAGCCCCGAAGCGGTCGCTCTCGGCTCGCCGTGAGGAACGCGCCGCCTACGCCTTCGTCGCACCGAACATGGTGCTCCTCGCGCTGTTCGTGCTCGTCCCGCTCGTCGGCGCGTTCGTGATCAGCTTCCAGCGCACGAACGGGTTCGGCGCGGCCGAGTGGACCGGCCTCGCGAACTACCAGCGGCTGATCGGCGATGCGCTGTTCTGGCGGGCCCTGCTCAACACGGTCCTCTTCACGGTGCTCGTGACGCCGATCTCGATGGGGCTCGGACTGCTCGCAGCGCTGCTCCTGAACAGCGTCCTGCCGGCCCGGGGGTTCTTCCGGTCGGTGCTCATCACGCCGATGGCGGTGTCCGGCGTGGCGACGGCACTCATCGGGGTCCTGGTGTTCGACCAGAACTCCGGCGTGCTGGACGCCCTCCTGGGACTCGTCGGCATCAGCTCGGTGCAGTGGCAGTCCGACCCGACCGCGGCGTTCGCGTCCGTGGTCCTCGTGACGATCTGGTGGCGGGTCGGCTTCAACATGCTCATCTACCTCGCCGGACTGCAGGGCATCGGCCCGGAGCTCCCGGAGGCGGCGATGCTCGACGGTGCCGGCTGGTCGCGACGACTCCGGTCGATCACGGTGCCACTCCTCGGCTCGTCGACGTTCTTCCTCACCGTCCTGAACGTCATCTACTCGTTCCAGGTGTTCGACATCGTCTTCGTGCTGACCGGCGGCGGACCGAGGAACGCCACGTCGGTGCTCGTGACCTACGCCTACGACACCGGCTTCGTCACCCGCGACCAGGGCTACGCGGCCGCGATCGGCATGGTGCTGCTCCTCATCGCCGTGGTGTTCGCGATCGCGCAGTGGCGCGGCAGCGGGAACCGGGACCTCGCCGGATGACCGCGCAGTCGCAGCCCGGGCCGCACCGCCTGACCACCCGCAGCGCCGGCACCGCTCCGCACCGTCGTCGACCGGCCGGGCGCGCACGGAGCCTGTTCGTCCTCCGCACCGTCGTCGCGGTGGTCGTCGCGCTGATCGTCATCGCACCGCTCTACTGGATGGTCGTCGTCGCGTTCTCGCCGCGGTCCGAACTGCTCGGTGGGACCGTCCGGTTCTTCCCACGGACGCTCACCCTGGAGAACCTCGACCGCGTGTTCTCGTCGTTCCCGGTGGTCGAGTGGCTCGGCAACTCCACCGCGATCGCCGTGTCGGTCGCCGTGCTCACCACGGCGATCAGCCTGCTCGCCGGGTACGCGTTCGCGCAGCTCCGGTTCCGCGGGTCGACGGTGCTGTTCTTCATCGCGTTGGCCACCCTCGCCGTACCGGTCCAGGTGATCATGGTGTCGCTGTTCCGGATCGTCACGGGCCTCCACCTGTACGGCACCTACTGGGCGGTCATCCTGCCGAGTGCGGCCTCGGCGTTCGGAGTGTTCCTCGCCCGGCAGTTCCTGCTCGGGATCCCGAAGGAGCTCATCGAGGCGGCGCGGATCGACGGCGCCGGGCACGCGGGCGTCTTCTTCCGCATCGTGCTCCCGATGTCCCGTCCGCTCATCGCGGTGCTGTTCTTCATGAGCCTGCTGCAGGCGTGGAACGACTTCGCGTGGCCGCTCATCGCGCTGCGCGAGAACCGCCTCTTCACGCTGCCGATCGGCCTGCTCTACCTGCAGGGGCAGTTCGGCTCGGACTACGGCGCGACCATGGCGTTCGCCCTGCTCGACGTGGTGCCGATCCTCGTCGTCTTCCTGGTGTTCCAACGCTGGTTCGTGCAGGGTTTCGCACGCAGCGGCCTGCGCTGACGCGCCACGGGCGGACGGGAGGCACGGTGCGGGCCCGCACCGGGCCTCCCGTCCGCTCTCCGGTCGCGTCGCGACCCGGCCCGCCGGGCCAGGAGCGTCGGATCAGGGGACGAGGCGGTCAGCGTGGTAGCGCTCGAAGAGCTCGGCGAACGCGCGCTCGGTGCGCCGGAAGGCCGTGAACCCGGCCTCACGGCTCTTGCCCATGTCGGTGACGACCTCCATCGCGCGACCGAGGTCGGCGTCGGTGTGCCACCAGGACGCGAGCCGCGTGATGTCCGACTCGGCGAGGCCGTGCCGCTCGACGATCCCGGGCCATGCCTGCTCGTAGGGCGCCATCTGCTCCTCGAGGGGCCGGGCCACGCCCTCGAACCCGACGACACGCGCCGGGTCGACGCCGAGGTGCGCGGCGAGCCGCGGCCACATCCAGCGCCAGCGGAACACGTCGCCGTTCACGACGTTGAACGCCTCGTCCGCCCCCTCGGGCGACGTCGCCGCCCAGACCATGTGCTCGGCGAGGATGCCCGCGTCGGTCATGTCGGTGAGGCCGTTCCACTGCGCCTCGCTGCCGGGGAAGACGAAGTCGAGGTCGAGCTCCTTCGCGAGCGTCGCCTGCACGGCGATCGTGAGGCCCATGTTCATGGCGTTGCCGACGGCGTGCCCGATGACGGTGTGCGAGCGGTGCACCGACCACGTGAAGCCCTGGCGCGCGGCCGCAGCGAAGAGCTCGTCCTCCTGCGCGTAGTAGAAGTTCGGGGTGTCGAGGCGCGGCTCCTCCTCGTGGAACGGGGTGTCCGGCATCTCGCCCGCTGCGTACGCCTCGAAGGGCCCGAGGTAGTGCTTCAGACCGGTGACGAGGGCGACGTGCGCGAGTGGTGCGTGCGAGAGGGCCGCGAGGAGGTCTCGCACCATGCCGCCGTTCACGCGGATGTTCTCGGACTCGGTGTCCTGCCGCTGCCACGCGGTGAAGAAGACGTGCGTCGGACGTTCGTCGGCGAGTGCCGCCTGCAGCGACCCGGGATCACGGAGGTCGGCGGCCACGGTGCGGACGCCGTCACGGGGGAGCGGTCGCCGGGAGAGCGCGGTGACGCCCCACCCGAGGTCGAGGAGGTGGTCCACCAGCGCGGAGCCGGTGATGCCGCTGGCACCAACGACGAGGGCTTCGGGACGGACTGGCGTCGGTTCGGTGGTGTTCGTCATCGTGGTGGTGCAACGCCCGCGGACGACAGGTGTTCCCTACCGGGGGCGTCGGATCCGGATCGGTCCCTTGGCGGTCGACGGGTCCACGACGCTGCCGTGCTGGGTGATCTCGACCTCGCCGCGCGCCACCATGCGCCGGGCGGCCCGTCGCGCCGGTTCCATGAGGTCGCGCCAGCCGTCCGGGGCCAGGGCTCGTGCGGCGTCCGACGGGCAGATGCTCGACGACCGGGACCGTGCCGCGAGCAGTTCGTCGATCCGCTGCTCGAGCGCCCGGTCGGTGGCGTCGATGCCGTGCTTCCGGCACGCGGCCGAGCAGTACTTCGCGTCCGGGGCCGCGGAGGAGGGCATCCGGCGACCGCACGACGCGCAGGTCCGCTCGGCGTGCTCCGCCTCGTTCGCGGCAGCGTCGGCCTCGGTCCTGATCGCGCGTCCCATGCGACCATCCTGTCCCCGTTGTCCGGTCCGGTACCCAGCCCAGGCTCGGCTGGCACCATCGACCAGGTGAGCCCCGTTCCCGATGCCGTCCGTCCGCCCGAGCCCGCCTGGGTCCCGCACGCGATGTGGTGGCACGTGTACCCGCTCGGGTTCGTCGGCGCCGACGTCCGACCGGGGACCGCGGTCGAGGACCGCCCCGTGGACCACCGCCTCGACCGCATCACCCGGTGGCTCGACCACGTCGTGGACCTCGGGCTCAACGGGCTGCTGCTCGGACCGGTCTTCGCGAGCTCGACGCACGGGTACGACACGGTCGACCACCTCCGGATCGACCCCCGCCTCGGGGATGACGACGACTTCGACCGACTCGTCGCGGCGGCGCACGAGCGTGGCGTGCGGGTGCTGCTCGACGGGGTGTTCAACCACGTCGGTCGCGAGCACCCGGCCTTCCGTGCGGTCGAGGAACACGGGCCGGACGCCGACACCGCCGCCCTGTTCGCCGTCGACTGGTCGGGGTGGGTGTCCGGGCAGCCGGTTCCGGTGCGTGACTTCGAGGGGCACGACATCCTCGTCGCGCTCGACCACGACGGCCGCACCGCCGAGGACCTCGTCGTCGCGGTGATGACCCACTGGCTCGGACGCGGGATCGACGGCTGGCGGCTCGACGCCGCCTACGCCGTGCCCCCGGCGTTCTGGGCACGGGTGCTTCCGCGCGTGCGGGAGCGGTTCCCGGACGCCTGGTTCAGCGGTGAGGTCATCCACGGCGACGCGGCGGCGATCGTCCGCGCGTCGACGATGGACTCCACCACACAGTACGAGCTGTGGCAGGGGGTCTGGCACGGCATCGCGGACCGGAACCTCTTCGAGCTGGCGCACGCGGTCGAACGGCACGACGAGCTGCTCGGGGCCCAGGCACCGACCACGTTCGTCGGCAACCATGACGTCACCCGGATCGCGAGCGCCGTGGGGGAGCGGTTCACCGGTCACGCAGCCGCGGTGCTCTTCACGCTGGCCGGGACGCCGGTCGTGTACGCGGGCGACGAGTACGGCTGGACCGGCGTGAAGGAGGAGCGCGAGGGCGGCGACGACGCAGTCCGTCCGGCGTTCCCCGAGCTGCCCCCGGCACCGACCGACCTGACGCACGCGTACGAGGCACTCGTGGCGCTCCGACGTCGGAACCCGTGGCTGCACCGGGCGCACACCGACGTCGTGCACCTGACGAACACCGCGCTCGTGCTGCGGACCGCGACCGCGGACGCGGCCGTGGTGACCGCCCTGAACGTGGCGGACGAACCGGCCGAGGTGCCCGCAGCGGGTGCGACGCGGGTCGAGGCGGGCGGCGGAGACCTGCGGGACGGGACCCTGCGCCTCCCGGCCGGGGGTTGGGCCGTCCTGACGGCCTGAGCCAGCCCGGCCCGGCCCGCACGCCACGAGACTCGGGGCGCACGCCACGAGACTCGGCCCGCACGCAACGAGACTCGGCCCGGCGGACACGTTCGCGGCCCGGATGCCGCGAACGTGTCCGCCAGACCGAGTCTCGGGTGAGCGGGACGGACGCCCTACTTGCGCGCGGCGGCCGCCCGACGCTTGTTGAACACGTCGAACGCGACGGCGGCGAGCAGCACCAGGCCCTTGATGAGCGACTGGAACTCCGTGCCGACGCCGAGGATCGACATGCCGTTGTTCAGGATGCCGATGATGAGACCACCGACGATCGCGCCCGGCACGGTGCCGATGCCGCCGGTGACGGCAGCGCCACCGATGAACACGGCCGCGATGGCGTCGAGCTCGAAGCCGTTGCCCGCACCCGGCGCCGCCAGGTTGAGCTGGCCGGTGAAGACCACGCCCGCCAGGGCCGCGATGACGCCCATGTTCACGAACAGCAGGAACGTGACGCGCTTCGTCTTGACGCCGGACAGCTGCGCGGCGAGGGCGTTGCCGCCGATCGCGTAGACGTGCCGACCGAACACCGCGCTCCGCATGACGACCGAGTAGATCACCACGAGCGCACCGAGGACGACGAGCACGATCGGCGTGCCGTTGTAGCTCGCGAGCAGCAGGGCGACGTAGATCACGAGCGCCACGCCGAACGCCGTCTTCACGATGAACCACGCGAACGGCTCGCTCTCGAGCTGGTACTTGCGGCGGGTCGCCCGGCCCCGGAAGGCCGTGATCACCATGACCGCGGCCGCGGCGATGCCGAGGACCATCGTGAGCGGCTCGTACCCGGTGGTGCCGAACGACGGCAGGAAGCCGGAACCGAGCGACCGGAAGCCGGCCGGGAACGGCGAGATCTGCTGGTTCTGCAGGACGATCTGTGCCGCACCGCGGAAGGCGAGCATGCCGGCCAGCGTCACGATGAAGGCCGGGATCCCGAAGTAGGCGATCCAGAAGCCCTGCCAGGCGCCGACGAGTGCGCCGATCACGAGGCAGAGGACGACCGCGACCGGCCAGGGGAGACCCCACTGGGTGATCATCACACCGGCCATCGCGCCGCTGAACGCGACGACCGAGCCCACGGACAGGTCGATGTGGCCGGCGATGATGACCATCACCATGCCGATCGCCAGGATCAGGATGTAGCTGTTCTGGACGATGATGTTCGACACGTTGATCGGTGCCAGGGTGATGCCGCTCGTCGCCACCTGGAAGAAGATCACGATGACGATCAGCGCGATGAACAGGCCGATCTGTCGGAGCTGTCCGGTGAGGTAGCTCGCTGCGGACTTAAGCGCGTTCATTGACAGGGGTCTCCCGTTCCTGGGTCATGTACTGCATGAGGACCTCTGGGGTGGCCTCGGAGCGGGGCACGTCGGCGGTGATCGTGCCCTCGGAGAGTGTGTAGATGCGGTCGCAGATGCCGAGGAGCTCCGGGAGCTCGGAGGAGATCACGATGATCCCCTTGCCCTGGTCCGCCAGGCTGTTGATGAGCGTGTAGATCTCGTACTTCGCCCCGACGTCGATGCCACGGGTCGGCTCGTCGAGGATGAGCACGTCGGGGTCGGCGTACATCCACTTCGACAGCACGACCTTCTGCTGGTTGCCGCCGGAGAGCTTGCCCGTGACGGCGTTCACCGAGGGGGCCTTGATGTTCATGCTCTTGAGGAACTGCGACGCGACCGTGGTCTCCTGCGAGCTGTTCACGAACCCCCAGTTGGCGAGCTTGCCGAGCGCCGAGCCGGAGATGTTCCGCTTGATGTCGTCGATCAGGTTGAGGCCGTAGCGCTTCCGGTCCTCGGTCGCGTACGCGATGCCGTTGTCGATCGCCCGCGTCACGGTGTTCGTCTTGATCGGGACACCGCGCTTGTACACGGTGCCGCTGATGCCGGTGCCGTACGAGTGCCCGAAGACGCTCATCGCGAGCTCGGTGCGGCCGGCGCCCATGAGCCCGGCGATGCCGACGACCTCGCCCGCGCGGACGTTGAGGTTCGCCTGGTGGATGATCTCGCGGGAGCCGTCGAGCGGGTGGTGGACGGTCCAGTCCTCGATGCGCAGGAGCTCCTCGCCGATCTTCGGTTCGCGCTCGGGGTAGCGGCTGGACAGGTCGCGACCGACCATGCCGCGGATGATGCGGTCCTCGGAGACGTCGTCGCCGTGCATGTCGAGCGTCTCGATGGTCTTGCCGTCGCGGATGATCGTGACCTTGTCCGCGATCGCCTTGATCTCGTTGAGCTTGTGGCTGATGATGATCGCCGTCATGCCCTCGGCCTGCAGTGACCGGATGAGGTCGAGCAGGTGGGCGGAGTCGTCGTCGTTCAGCGCGGCGGTCGGCTCGTCGAGGATGAGCAGCTTGACGTCCTTCGAGAGTGCCTTCGCGATCTCGACGAGCTGCTGCTTCCCGACGCCGATGTCGACGATCTTCGTGACGGGGTTGTCCTTGAGGCCGACGCGCTGCAGGAGCGACGCCGCCTCGAGGTTCGTCTGGTTCCAGTCGATGAGCCCGCCCTTGACGCGCTCGTTGCCGAGGAAGATGTTCTCGGCGATCGACAGGAACGGGCTGAGGGCGAGCTCCTGGTGGATGATCACCACGCCAGCGGCCTCGGAGTCGTTGATGGAGCCGAACTTCACCGGCTGACCGTCGAGCAGGATCTCGCCGTCGAAGGTGCCGTGCGGGTAGACCCCCGACAGCACCTTCATCAGGGTCGACTTGCCAGCGCCGTTCTCGCCGCAGATCGCGTGGACCTGACCGCGCTCGACCTCGATGGAGACGCCCTGCAGGGCCTTCACACCGGGGAAGGTCTTGGTGATGTCCCGCATCTCGAGGATGGTGTCCGCCATGCGGACCGCCTTTCCGTCGTGCGCGCGTCGGCGCGCGAGTGGAGACGGACGGGAGGCGCGCAGGCGGTGTCGACCCGCGCCTCCCGTCCGTCAGGTGGGAACGTCCTACTTGAGGTCGGCTTCCGTGTAGTAGCCGCTGTCGATCAGGACGGACTTGTAGTTGTCCTTCGTGACCACGGTCGGCTGGAAGAGGTAGGTCGGGACGACCTTCTCCTTGTTGTCGTAGCTCTTCGTGTCGTTGACCTCGGGCTTCTTGCCGGAGAGCAGGTCCTCGGCCATGGTGACCGACTGCTTCGCGAGCTTGCGCGTGTCCTTGTAGATCGTCGAGTACTGCTGACCGGCGATGATCGACTTGACCGACGCTGCCTCGGCGTCCTGGCCGGTCACGACCGGGAGCGGACGGTCCGAGGTGCCGTAGCCGGCGCCCTGCAGGGCCGAGATGATGCCGATCGAGATGCCGTCGTAGGGCGAGAGCACGCCGTCGAGCGTCGTGCCGCCGGAGTACGACTTCGCGATGAGGTTCTGCATGCGGGCCTTGGCGGTCGCCGGGTCCCACTGCTGCGTCGCGGCCTGGGAGAGCTTGTCCTGGCCGGACTGGATCTTCAGCGTGCCGTCCTCGAGGTACGGCTTGAGGGTGTCCATCGCGCCGTTGAAGAAGAACCCGGCGTTGTTGTCGTCGAGCGAGCCGGCGAAGACCTCGATGTTGAACGGACCCTTCTTGCCGGTCTTCTCGCCCTTGTCGTCGAGGATCCCGAGGCCGGTGAGGAGGCTCGTGGCCTGGTCGACGCCGACCTTGTAGTTGTCGAACGACACGTAGTAGTCGACGTTCTTGTTGCCGGTGAGCAGGCGGTCGTACGAGATCACCTTGATGCCGGCCTTGGCGGCGGCGTCGAGCTGGTCGGACAGGGCGCCACCGTCGATCGACGCGATGATCAGGACCTTCGCGCCCTTGGTGATCATGTTGCTGACCTGCTGGGCCTGCTGCTGGACCTTGTTGTCGCCGTACTCGAGGTCGACCTTGTAGCCGGCCTTCTCGAGGTCGCTCTTGACCGCGTCACCGTCCTTGATCCACCGTTCGGAGACCTTGGTCGGCATCGCGACGCCGACGAGGGCGCCCTTGTTGTCGCCGCTGTCGCCACCGCTGCCGGTGGCGCCACGACCCCCGGCGGAGCACGCGGCCAGGCTGACTGCCAGTCCGACGGCGACGATCCCCGCTGCGATCTTGCGCTTCATCATCGAAGTACCTCTTGTTCCTCTCACGTCGTCCTCGACGCGCTGGGTGTGGGCTGCTGTGCCCCTGGGGTGCTGCTCAAAGTGAGCGCTCACATCATGTGGGTTGTTTCACGGGGTGTCAACTCGTCGTCATCGTTTCGCGACCTTTCCTCGCCGCCCCGTTCCGGGGGTACGGTTTCCCACGTGACGACCACGACGGCCCACGAGGGCAAGCGCCGCAAGGCGCCGACGATCTTCGACGTCGCCGAGCGCGCCGGGGTCTCGCACCAGACCGTCTCCCGCGTCATCAACGGCGACCCCACCGTCCGCGAGCAGTTCCGTGACCAGGTCGCCGCCGCCGTCGCCGAGCTCGGCTACCGTCCACGGGCCGCCGCCCGCGCGCTCGCCGGGGGGCGGAGCCGCGCGCTCGGTCTCGTCAGCACGGGTGACGCACTGTACGGTCCGTCGAGCACCGCGATCGGCTTCGAACGGGCTGCCCGCACCGCCGGCTACCACGTCCTGCTGTCGACCCTGCCCGAGGACCCGGTGCCGGCAGACCTGTCCGGAGCGCTCGCCTCCCTGCTCGCGCAGGACGTCGCCGCGGTCGTGCTCGTGGCCGCCGACAACCGTGTGCTCGACGCCCTGGCCTCGCTGACCATCCCCGTGTCGGTCCCCGTCGTGGTGGCGAACGCCGTGCAGCGCGACGCCGAGCGGACCGGCGCGGCGCCGAACGTCGCGGCCGTCGCGATCGACCAGGCCGCGGGAGCGACGCTCGCGATGGAGCACCTCTTCGCCGCGGGACACCGTCGGATCGTGCACATCGCGGGGCCGTCGGTCTCGCAGGAGTCCGAGGTGCGCCGGGCGACCTACGAGCGGCTCATGGCGGAGCGGGGACTCGAAGCGGTCGTGCTCCAGGGTGACTGGACCCCCGCGAGCGGCTTCCGGGCAGCGCAGTCGATCGACGTGCACACGGTCGATGCCGTCTTCGCCGGGAACGACCAGATGGCGCTCGGGGTGTTGCACGCCTTCGCGGAGGAGGGCCTGCGCGTCCCCGACGACATCGCGGTCGTCGGCTTCGACGACATCCCCGAGGCGGCGCACTTCACGCCGCCGTTGACCACGGTGCGGCAGGACTTCATGGCGATGGGGGAGCGGGTGCTCGCCTCGGTGCGGCGACTCGTCGAGGGGCAGTCCCACGACGATCGGCTCCTCGCCCCCGTGCTGGTGGTGCGGCGGAGCGCGTAGGCGCTGGAACCGGGTACGGCTGGCGGGATCGGGCGTGGCTGGCAGGAACGGGCGTACCTGGTCGACGATTCCGACCGGGTACGCCCGTTCCTGCATCCCATCGCGGCTGTTGTGGGAAGGATCCGGCGTGCGCGGCAGCCGCCGTCACCGCGCGATCGGGAGCCAGACGCGCATCGGTGCGGCCCCGCGGTTCGCCCAGGCGTAGTAGGGGACCGCGACCGCGGTCACGGCGTGCGCCGTGTCGGCACTCGCCGTGTCGGCGTTCGCCGAGTCGGCGCTCGCCGTGTCGGCGCTCGCGGTGTCGGCGCTCGCCGTCTCGGCCGGGAGGCGCGGGTCGCCCCCGGCGCCACCGGCCGCGTCGTCGACGCTGGTCGCGTCGAGAGCCGGTGCCGCGCCTCCCGGCCTGCCCACGTCGATCCGGCGGTACGGCCACGCTGCCTGCTCGTGCGACGACGGCGCGGAGCCCGGAACGCGCAGCGTGACGACGCCGTCGAGGAGGTCGTCCCGCCACTCCTCGGCGATCGGCGCCGACGGGTCGATCATCAGGTCGTCGACGGTGAAGCCCTCCTGGTCGGCCTGCTCGACCGCGTACACGAGCGGCCCGCGTTCGATCGCGAGCTGCCCGCGTGACGCGTCGATCCGCGAGTCGGCGACGTACCGGTGCGGCGTCGTGTCGAAGACGAGCTCGACCGTGTCGCCGGCGGTCCACGGGCGGTCGAGGACGTGCAGGGTGCCCGGCTCCGGCGACGTCCGGCCGTCCGGACCGGTCACCGTGGTGGTGTCCGACCACGCCGGGATGCGCAGGCCGAGGGCGAGCGGACCGTCCGCCGTCACGGTGACGACCACACGGCCGTCGTGCGGGTAGCCGGTCTCGACCCGGACCGGTCCGAGGTCGGCGGTGGCGTACTGGTGCACCTGGAGGCCGCCGTCGGTCGCGGTCGCGAGGTACCCGTCGAGGCTCGCGAACGTCCGCATGATGTTCGGCGGGCAGCAGGCGCAGTCGAACCAGCCGCGGCGGCCGTGTGCGGGGGAGCGGTTCTCGTCCTGGTGCGCGTGGTCCCGCTGCTGCAGCGGGTTGACGTAGAAGTACTCGGTGCCGGCGAGGCTCACCCCCGCGAGGAACGCGTTGTACAGCAGGCGCTCGATCGCGTCCGCGTAGACGGGCTTCCCGGTGGCGAGGAGCAGTCGCCACGCCCACTGGATCCCACCGATCGCCGCGCACGTCTCGGCGTAGCCGCGGTCGGTCGGCAGCTCGTACGGGTCACCGAACGCCTCGTAGTCCCAGCGTGCGCCGAGACCGCCCGTGATGAACGCCTTCGTCGCCATCATGTCGGCGAACTGGCGCTCGCTCGCGGCGAGGAGTTCGGCGTCCCCGGTCTCGATCGCCACGTCGACCGCTCCGGCCGCCAGGTACACGGCGCGGACCGCGTGGCCCTCGACGGTCGTCGCCTCGCGTGCGGGGACCCGGTCCGAGAAGTACGTCGGCTCGCCGCCCGCGCGCTCGATGATGCCGTGTCCACGCGCGTCGACGAACCAGTGCGCGAGGTCGAGGTAGGCGCGGGTGCCGGTCTCTCGGTAGAGCTCGACGAGCCCCATCTCCACGACGGGGTGTCCGTCGATGTCCACGCTCTGACCCGGGCCGTCGCCGAACGTCGCGACCAGGTGGTCGGCGTTCTTCACGGCCACGTCGAGCAGCCCGGTGTCGCCGGTCGCCCGGTGCTGCGCGACCGCCGCCTGGTACAGGTGCCCGGCGCAGTAGAGCTCGTGGCTCCACTTGAGGTCGACGTAGCGCTCGCCCTTCCCACGCACCTGCTGGACCGAGTCGAGGTACCCGTCGTCGGCCTGTGCGCGGGCGTAGTGGCCCGTCACCTCGCGCTGCAGGGCCAGGAGGTCCTCGGCCGGAGCACGCCCGTACTCCCACGCGACCGCCTCGAGCCACTTCGTCACGTCGGAGTCCATGAAGATCGGTCCGACGGCCTCGCCCTGCTCGTCACCGGCCGCGATCCGGAGGTTCCGGAAGTTGCCCGCGGCCTCGAGCTGGTCGTACCCGCTGCGGATCGCGTCCCGTCCGTTCCGGCCCTGTCGGAGCGCCCAGAAGCCGCCGGAGATCCGCGCGGACCCGGTCGGGAGCGGACGGTACGTCAGGTGCGCGCCGTCGGTCGGGAGGACCGGCGTCGCCGTCCGGGGACGGACGTCGGTCGCGAGCGTGGTGGTCATGTCGCCTCCTTGCGAATGCCGATGCCGTTCCGATCGCGGAGCCGAGTCGCTCATCACGCCGGAAAACGGTTTCTGGCGCCGACCGTACGTCACGCTCCGGCACCGCGCAACCCCGGACCATCGCGTGTTGCGTATGATCGCGTTGTCCGAGCCGATCCGGAAAGGAGTTGCCGTGACCACCGATCGCGCTGCACCGCCCGTCCGGATCAGCGACGTCGCGGCGCTCGCCGGGGTGTCGATCGGCACGGCCTCCAAGGCGCTCAACGACACCGGCCAGCTCCGGGAGTCGACACGGGTACGGGTGAAGCAGGCCGCCGAGAAGCTCGGCTTCGTCGGCGATGCGCGTGCGCGGGCGCTGTCCTCCGGACGCACGTACACCGTCGGCATGATCACCACCGACTCTTTCGGACGCTTCACCATCCCGGTCCTGCTCGGCGCCGAGGACGCGCTCTCCGCCGGACAGATGGCGGTGCTCCTCTGCGACACCCGCGACGACCACGTCCGCGAGGCGCACTACCTCCGTTCGCTCGCAGCCCGCGGCGTCGACGGCGTGATCGTGACCGGCCGGTCCGCGGACTCGCGCCCGCCGATCGACGTCCCGGTACCGGTCGTCTACGCCTTCACGCCCTCGACCGACCCGACCGACGTGTCGGTGACGCTCGACGATGCCGCCGGAGCCGCGATGGTCGCCGAGCACGTGCTCAGCCTCGGTCGTCGGCGCGTCGCGATCGTCACGGGGCCGGAACGGCACGCCTCGGCGGTGCGCCGCGTCGACGGTGCCGCCCCGGTCCTCGGCGAGCACCTGGTCGGCCCGGCGTCGTACGGGGAGTGGTCGGAACGGTGGGGCAGGCAGGCCGTCGACCTGCTGGCCCGGACCGCCCCCGACGTCGACGCGATCATCGCCGGGAGTGACCAGATCGCCCGCGGCGTCTGTGACCGACTGCGCGAGACGGGGCGGTCCGTCCCGGGTGACGTCGCCGTCGCAGGGTTCGACGACTGGGACGTGATGGCGCTGGCGTCCCGTCCGCCGCTCACCACGGTCGACCTCCGGCTCGAGGAGCTCGGACGGGTGGCGGGGCGGGCCCTGCTCGAGCTGATCGACGGCGGGACGGTGGCCTCGGCGACCGTGACACCGTCACTCGTGGTGCGCGAGAGCACCGTCGGCGCGTAGCCGCGAGGTCACGGCGCCCCGTGCAGCTGCGGCGCCCCGTCCAGCTGCGGCGTCCCGTGCAGCTGCGGCGGCCGGTCACCTCCGGTCCGGACCGGCACGGGCGAGCGACACGTCCGGACCGTCGGGCCCCGCGCGTGCGGGATGCCGTGGCCGTCGGGGCGCGCTCCGCCGAGTCACCGCGACCGTTCGGAGCTCCGCCTGCGAGGTGGGGCGACCGCCGGGCGTGAGACGGGTCCTCGGGGCGCGCCGCGTTGCGCGAGTGAGCGCTCACGTGCCAGGATGTGAGCGCTCACGCAGGACGACGACGTCTGGAGGACGACATGGGTGACGACGCCGCTCGGCAGGTCCTGGACGGCCGGACCACCCTGGGCATCGAACTCGGCTCGACGCGCATCAAGGCCGTGCTGGTGGACGAGGACCTCCGTCCCGTCGCGAGCGGCTCCCACGAGTGGGAGAACGAGTACGTCGACGGGCGGTGGACCTACTCGCTCGACGCCGTCGAGACCGGGCTCCGGGCCGCGTACGCCGCCCTCGTGGCCGACGTCGAGCGGCAGTACGGCGTCCGTCCGACCACGTTCCGCGCCGCCGGGGTCTCCGCGATGATGCACGGCTACCTCGCGTTCGACGCGGACGGCGAGCTGCTCGTGCCCTTCCGGACGTGGCGCAACACCTCCACCGGCCCGGCCGCCGAGCGACTGAGCGCCGCCCTCGACTTCAACGTCCCGCAGCGCTGGTCCATCGCCCACCTGGCCCAGGCGGTCCTCGACGACGAGCCGCACGTCGCGCAGATCGCCGGCATCACGACGCTCGCCGGGTACGTCCACCGACGCCTCACCGGACGTGACGTCCTCGGCGTCGGCGACGCGAGCGGGCTGTTCCCGATCGACTCCGCACCGGTCGACAGCGCGCCGGGGGATCCCGGCCGTCGCGACTACGACGCAGGCATGCTCGCGACCACCCAGGAGCTGCTCGGGGCGCGGGTGCCCGACCTCCGCGCGCTGCTGCCCGAGGTCCTCGTCGCCGGCGAGGAAGCGGGGGCGCTCACCCCCGAGGGAGCAGCGTGGCTCGACCCGACCGGCACGCTCGAGGCCGGCGTCGCGTTCTGTCCGCCGGAGGGCGACGCCGGCACGGGCATGGTCGCGACGAACGCCGTCGCACCGCGCACCGGCAACGTCAGCGTGGGCACGAGCATCTTCGCGATGGTCGTCCTCGAACGCCCGCTGAGCACCCCGCACGAGGAACTCGACGTCGTCACCACCCCGTCCGGGGATGCCGTGGCGATGGTGCACTGCAACAACGGGGCGAGCGAGATCGCCGCGTGGGCGCGGGTGTTCGGCCGGTTCGCCGCGGCGACCAGCGAGCGCACGGGCGGGCCGGCCGTCGGCGTCGACGACGTCTACGCGGTCCTGCTCAGCGAGGCCGTCAGCGACGACACCGACGCGGACGCCGGCGGCCTGCTCTCCTTCAACTACCTCGCCGGTGAGCCCGTGACCGGCGTCGAGGACGGTCGACCGCTGCTCCTCCGCACGCCCGGCGCCCGCTTCACCCTCGGCAACCTGGTCCGCTCCGAGGTGCACGGTGCCTTCGCCACCCTCGCGATCGGCATGGAGGTCCTGCACGGCGAGCACGTCGCCGTCGACCGGATGACCGCGCACGGCGGTCTGTTCCGGACCCCGGGTGCGCCGCAGCGCCTGCTCGCCGCCGCCCTCCGCGTGCCCGTCGCACTCGAGGAGACCGCGGGCGAGGGCGGCGCCTGGGGGATCGCGGTCCTCGCGGCGTACCTCGAGCACACCGACCGGTCACTCGCGGACTTCCTCGCCGACACCGTGTTCCGGGGCGACGCCGTCCAGGTCGCCGAGCCCGACGCGCGCGACGTCGACGGCTTCCGGGACTACCTCGACCGGTACCGCGCCGCGCTGCCCGTCCAGGACGTTGCGGCAGCGGCGACCCGCGCCAGCGCGACCGCCGACCAGGGCGAGCCTGCCGACGGCGCCGAGCCGCGCCTCCCGGCCGATCCCAGCAGCCACGCGGACGACGCACGCACCGAGAAGGAGCCGACACGATGACCGACAGCAGCCGACAGGCCGACGCGACGACCCGGGAGGCGGTGGCGGCGACCCGCGCCCGCGTCGCCGCCCTGCACGGCGAGCTCGTCCGCTACGGACTGGTGATCTGGACCGGCGGCAACGTGTCCGAGCGGGTCCCGGGCACGGACCTCTTCGTGATCAAGCCGAGCGGGGTGTCGAGCGACGACCTCCGCCCCGAGAACCAGGTCGTCTGCACGCTCGACGGCGAGCCGGCGGACGGGTGGGGCAACGAACACGGTCCGTCCTCCGACACCGCCGCGCACGCGTACGTCTACCGGAACATGCCCCAGGTCGGCGGGGTCGTGCACACCCACTCGACCTACGCGACCGCCTGGGCCGCGCGAGCCGAGGAGATCCCGTGCGTGATCACGGCGATGGCGGACGAGTTCGGCGGTCCGATCCCGATCGGCCCGTTCGCGATCATCGGCGACGACTCGATCGGGCACGGCATCGTCGACACCCTCAGCGGACACCGGAGCCGTGCCGTGCTCATGCAGAACCACGGCGTGTTCACGATCGGACGCGACGCGAAGGACGCCGTGAAGGCCGCCGTGATGTGCGAGGACGTCGCGCGGACCGTGCACATCGCGAAGCAGGGCGGCGAGCTCGTGCCCATCGCCCAGGAGAACATCGATCGACTCTTCGATCGCTACCAGAACGTCTACGGACAGAACCCCGAAGGAGCGCTCTCATGACGCACGTCGTCGACCCCGCCGAAACGCTGGCGGGCTACGAGGTCTGGTTCCTCACCGGCTCGCAGGGGCTCTACGGCGAGGAGACCCTGCGCCAGGTCGAGCAGCAGAGCAAGGCCGTGCACGAGACGCTGGCGCCGCACGTGCCCGTGAAGCTCGTGTGGAAGCCCGTGCTCAAGGACGCCGACGGCATCCGCCGCGCCCTCATCGAGGCCAGCGCGGACGACAAGGTCATCGGCGTGACGACCTGGATGCACACGTTCAGCCCCGCGAAGATGTGGATCGGCGGGCTGCAGGCACTCACGAAGCCGCTGCTGCACCTGCACACCCAGGCGAACGTCGCGCTGCCCTGGGGTGACATCGACTTCGACTTCATGAACCTCAACCAGGCCGCGCACGGCGACCGCGAGTTCGGCTACGCGCTCGCCCGACTCGGCGTCCGGCACGCCACCGCGGTCGGGCACGTCTCCGACGAGCGGGTCGTCGCTCGCATCCAGAACTGGACCCGTGCCGCGGCGGGCGCCGCGGCCGTGCGGGAGCTCAAGCTCACCCGCTTCGGCGACAACATGCGCTACGTCGCCGTGACCGAGGGCGACAAGACCGAGGCGGAGATCGAGCTCGGCGTGCAGGTGAACACCTGGGCGGTGAACGAGCTCGCGGCAGCGGTGGACGCTGCTGCAGCCGACACCGCCGCAGTGGACGCGTTGGTCGCGGAGTACGACGAGCAGTACGACGTCGTGGACGACCTGCGTGACGGCGGGTCGCGCCGCACGGCGCTCCGCGACGGGGCCGCGATCGAGCTCGGCCTCCGCGCACTCCTGGAGCAGAACGGCTCGGCCGCGTTCACGACGAACTTCGAGGACCTCGGCACGCTCAAGCAGCTCCCCGGCCTCGCGGTGCAGCGACTCATGGCCGACGGCTACGGCTTCGGCGCTGAGGGCGACTGGAAGACGGCCGTCCTCGTCCGCGCGATGAACGTCGCCGGAGCGGGACTGCCCGGAGGCGCCTCCCTCATGGAGGACTACACGTACGACCTGACCCCGGGTGCGGAGAAGATCCTCGGCGCGCACATGCTCGAGGTGTCGCCGACCCTGTCGACGACGAAGCCGACCCTCGAGATCCACCCGCTCGGGATCGGCGGCAAGGACGACCCGGTCCGTCTGGTCTTCACCGCGGACGCGGGCGAGGCCGTCGTCGTCGCGCTGTCCGACACCCGGGACGGCTTCCGCCTCACCGCGAACGTCGTGGACGTGGTCCCGCCGACCGAGGCACTGCCGAAGCTGCCGGTCGGCCGCGCGGTCTGGGAACCGCGGCCGTCGTTCCCGGTCGCCGCGGAGGCCTGGCTCACCGCCGGCGCCGCCCACCACACCGTCATGACGACCGCCGTCGGCCCGCAGGTGGTCGAGGACTTCGCGACGATGGTCGGCACCGAGTTCCTCGTCATCGACGAGCACACCACGGCGCGCGGCTTCCGCGACGAGCTCCGGCTCCAGCAGACCTGGCACCGACTCGACCGGGGGTTCTAGGCTCGTGACCGTGACCGCGACGACGCGTACGAACTGGGCCGGGAACGTCAGCTACGGGGCGTCCGGACTCCTCTCGCCGACCTCCGTCGACGAGGTGCGTCGCGTCGTCGTGGCGACCCCGCGCCTCACGGCACTGGGGTCGAAACACTCCTTCAACCGGATCGCCGACACCGACGGCGCACAGCTGACGCTCGCCGGGCTCCCGCCCGTGCTCGACGTCGACAGCGACCGTCAGGTCGTGCGGGTCGCGGCCGGCATGACGCACGCGCAGGTCGCGGCCGGCCTGGAGGCCCGTGGCTGGGCACTCGCCAACCTCGCGTCCCTGCCGCACATCTCCACGGCGGGCGCGGTCGCCACCGGCACGCACGGCTCCGGCGTCCGCAACCCGTCGCTCGCGCAGGCGGTGGTCGGGCTCGAGGTCGTCCGGGCAGACGGCTCGCTCGCGTGGGTCGACGCGTCGACGCCGGACGGCGCCCTCGACGCACACCGGGTGGCCCTCGGCGCGCTCGGCGTCGTCACCGCGGTCGAGCTCGCGATCGAGCCCTCGTTCCAGGTCGCCACGACGGTGTTCCTCGACCTGCCGTGGGACGCGGTGACGGATCACTTCGACGCCGTGGTGTCCGACGCCTACTCGGTGTCGCTCTTCACGTCCTTCGACGACCGCGGCGCCCGCCAGGTCTGGGTGAAGCACCGCGTGGACGAGCCCTCGCCGACGGTCGACCTCGTCGCCCTCGGGGCCCGGGCCGCGACCGGACCGGTGCACCCCGGCGAGAACGACCCGGCCGGCGTCACCGAACAGGGCGGCGTCCCGGGCCCGTGGTCCGAACGGCTGCCGCACTTCCGCTCGGCGTTCACCCCGTCGACCGGAGCGGAGATCCAGTCGGAGTACCTGCTGCCCGCGGCCCACGCGGTGTCCGCGCTGCAGGCCCTGCGACCGCTGCAGGACCTGCTCGCGCCGATCCTCATCGCCGCCGAGGTCCGCACCGTGGCCGCCGACACCGCCTGGCTCGCGCCGTCGTCCGAGCGGCAGTCGGTCGGCATCCACTTCACCTTCCGCCGCGAGCCCGAGGCGGTCGAGGCCGCGGTGCGCCGGATCGAGGACGTCCTCGCGCCCTTCGATCCCCGGCCGCACTGGGGCAAGGTCTCGGTCGCGAGCACCGAGCGGCTGCACTCGGCGTACCCGCGGCTCGGTGACTTCGCGGCGCTCGCGCGGGACCTCGACCCGGCGGGGCGCTTCCGGAACGCCTTCCTCGCGCGCATCCTGAGCTGAGGACCTCGGCTCCCAGCGGTTTGGGACCAGTCGTCCGGCGTACGCACCGGGTGTGTGCTGAGTGCCCACATGTGTGATCTCGAAGGTTGGGTCATGGCGAACCTCAACCGCATCCTCGGGATGGCCTCGAAGGTCATCGACCAGCAGCTCCAGAAGCGCGGGCACGGGTCCGCGCACGGCTCCGGCCAGCAGCAGGCCGGCGGACGCTCCGGTGGGACCGACTGGCGCGACGTCGTCCGTTCGGCGGCCGACAAGCTCACCGGTGACGACCGCAACCGCCAGGTCGAACAGCCCCCGGTGGCGCAGCCGTACGGGCAGCAGCCGCAGGCCCAGCAGCCGTACGGGTGGCAGCGTGGGGCCGTCGACGCCGACAAGGTGGCCATCGCGAAGTACGACTACCTGCTCCGCACCGCGCAGCCGGAGCGTCTCGAGCAGGTCCACCACGATGCCTTCGCGCGCCTCACGCCAGCGCAGCGACAGGAAGTGCGCAACCGCCTGAACTCCCACCTCCCGCCGAACGAGCACCTGCGCGACGACTCCGCCGCCGGGCTCGCGCGCGCCGCGACCCGCAGCGAGGTCCAGCGTCCCGGGCTCCTGCGCCGGGTCCTCGGCGGCCGTGGGGGAGCCTTCGCCGGAGGAGCTGCGGTGGGCGCCGGTGCGATGGCGGTCGGCGGCATCGGCGTCGCGGTCGCCGGAGCGGCGGTGATGAGTGCCGCCGCCGGGCCGGTCCTGGCCGAGGCCGTCGGTTCGGGCGTCGACTTCGAGGGCATCGCGTCGGGGATCGGCGACGCCGGGCTCGCCGACCTCGGTGAGGGCGCGACGGGTCTCCTCGGCGACGGCGAACAGTTGCTCGGTGGCTTCGGCGAGCAGGCGTCGGGCCTCAGTGAGCAGGCGTCGAACCTCGGCAACGACCTCCTCGGGGGACTCTTCGACCGCTGATCCGGGAGGGTGCGGACGCCGAGACTCGGCTCCGCGGACACGTTCGCGGCGACGCGAGCGCGAAGGTGTCCGCCGAGCCGGGACTCGCGGCCCGGGATCGATGTGTGCGAAGCGGGAATGCACGGCGCAACACGATGATTGGACCGTTACGTCGTGCGACATCCGGAGCGCGACGAGATTGGGCCGGCCCTCGCCCGCGGTGCCAGGATGGACGCCGCCGGAACGCTCGACGCCGGCCAGCGGCACGCCCACCCCACGCGCGTGCCCCACCCACACCCCACGAGGAGCAGTACCGTCATGAGACGCCCCACGCGCCTGATCACCACCGCGGCGGTCGCCGTCGCAGCAGCACTCGCGCTCAGCGCCTGCTCGGGCGGAGGATCGTCGAACGACGCGAGCGGCACCTCCAAGGGCGGCACGCTCAACATCCTCACGACGCAGACCGCGTTCCACCTCGACCCCGCGACGAGCCAGAGCCTCGGCATCACCTCGATGGCGCTCGTCGCCCGACGCCTCACCACCTGGGACGTCGAGCCCGGCAAGACGGCGAAGGTCGTCCCGGACCTCGCGACCACCACCGGCAAGGTGAGCGACGGCGGCAAGACCTGGACCTACACGCTCAAGGACGGGCTGAAGTTCCAGGACGGCACGCCGATCACCACCAAGGACATCAAGTGGGGCATCGAGCGCTCGTTCGCGCCGACGCTCACCGGTGGCCTGAGCTACCACAAGTCGCTCCTCGTCGGCGGCGACTCGTACAAGGGGCCGTTCGACGGGAAGACGCTCGACAGCATCGAGACGCCGAACGACAAGACGATCGTCTTCAAGCTCAACGCGGCCTACGGCGACTGGCCGTGGATCGCCTCGATGCCGGCGTTCGCCCCGGTTCCCGACGGCGAAGGCACGAACACCGGTGAGTACGACCTCAAGCCGGTCTCGTCGGGCCCGTACCAGGTGCAGTCGAACACGCAGGGCTCGCAGGTCACCCTCGTGCGCAACAAGTACTGGAGCGCCAAGACCGATTCCGTCCGGACCGCCGGCCCGTCGAAGGTCGTCTTCAAGGAGAGCCAGGACCCCTCGACGGTCACGCAGACCCTGATCGCCGACAACGGTGACGCGAAGGACTCGTTCGGGGCCATCTACCTCGGTGCCGCCGAGCTGAACCAGGTGCGCTCGAACCCGGCCGCGCAGGACCGGCTCGCCACCTCGAAGGCCGGCCCGATCACCTACATGGCCATCAACACGCAGCGCGGTGACCTCAAGGACCTCAAGGTCCGCCAGGCCCTGCAGTACGCGGTCGACCGCAAGTCGTTCCGCATCGCCGCGGGTGGCGCCATCGCCGGCACGTACGCCTCGACGCTCATCACGCCGGGCATCGCCGGTCGCCAGGACTACGACCTGTACGAGACGAGCGCGACGGGCGACGTCGGCAAGGCGAAGGCACTCCTGAAGGAGGCCGGCGTCAGCAACCTGAAGCTCACCCTGGTGACGCCGAACGACTCCTCGACGCTGGCGCAGGCCCAGGCCCTGCAGGCGGGGCTCAAGCGCGCCGGGATCACCGTGACGCTCAAGCCGCTCGACGACGACTCGTTCAACCAGGCGACCACCAACGGCTCGGACTTCGACCTCTCGCTCTCGAGCTGGCAGCCCGACTTCCCGAGCGCGAACGCCAACCTGCAGCCGCTCTTCGACTCGTCGCAGATCGGTGGCGGCGGCTACAACATCTCGAAGTACAGCAACGCGGACGTCGATGCCCTCATCGCGAAGGCGAGCGCGACGGTCGACCAGAGTGACGCGCAGGAGATCTGGGCGCAGGCCGACCGGAAGATCATGGAGGACGCACCCGTCGTCCCGCTGATGTACGCGAAGCAGTCCTTCCTGGCCGGCTCGAACGTCGAGAACTTCCGCATCGCGGACTTCCCGGCGTACCCGAACTACCTCACGGTGTCGCTGAAGCAGTGACCGACCCGCTGCTCGAGGTCGAGGGGCTCCACGTCGCGTTCGGCGACGCGGAGCCCGTCGTCCGTGACGTCTCGTTCACGCTGACGCCCGGCCGGGTACTCGCCCTCGTGGGGGAGTCCGGCTCGGGCAAGTCGGTCTCGGCGATGAGCCTCCTCGGCCTGCTCCCACCCGAGGCCCGGGTGTCCGGGAGCGCCCGGTTCCGCGGTGAGGAGCTCATCGGCGCCGATGCGGAGCAGCTGCGTGCCGTCCGGGGCGCGGGCATCGGCGTGGTGTTCCAGGAACCGATGAACTCCTTCACCCCGGTCCTGACCATCGGGACGCAGATCGCCGAAGCCGTGCGGGCGCACCCGACCGGTCTCGACCGCGCCGGTGTCTCGACCCGCATCGACGAGCTGCTCCGCTCCGCCGGGCTCCGGGACCCCGGGCGGATCCGGAAGGCCTACCCGCACGAGCTCTCCGGCGGACAGCTCCAGCGCGCGATGATCGCGATGGCGCTCGCAGGCGACCCGGTGGCGCTCATCGCCGACGAACCGACCACCGCGCTCGACGTCACGGTGCAGGCCGGGATCCTCGACCTGCTCCGGAGGCTCGGCCGCGAGCGGTCCCTCGCAGTGCTCCTCATCACCCACGACATGGGCGTCGTCGCGGAC
>NZ_LDQC01000160.1 GCF_001475545.1 Curtobacterium luteum
GTTGACGTTGGCGATGTTGTCCGAGATCGCGTCGAGCCACTTCCGGTGGACGGTCATGCCGGTGCTCGCGATGCCGATCGCGTCGAACGTGGTCACGAGTTCGTCCGCATCGCCGCGCGGACGCTGGTGAGCTCGGCGTTCATCGCCTGCGTCGCGAACTGGTAGCGCAGCACCGTGTCGACGTTCGAGAGGGTCTCCTCGTCGAGGTTCACGTTGTTGCCGTTCGTGTTCGTCGGCTCGAGGCTGCGGGCCACCGTCGGGGTCGTCGCACCGTTCCCGTCGACGATCGACTTCGCGAGGGCGTCCTCGAACTGCACCTTCTCGGCGTGGTAGTTCGGCGTGTTGATGTTCGCGACGTTGTTCGCGATCACCCGCTGGCGCATCGACAGGCCGTCGAGGGCGCTCTGCAGCGCGGCGCTCGTCACGGAATCGAACACAGTTGGACCGTCCCCTCGGTCGACGCGTCCCCTGACGTCGTCGATGTGCGGTGGCCGATCCGTGGCCGGTTGGGCGAGCGATCCCTGCTCGTACGGGCCTGTCGGCCGCCGTGCGCGGGGACGTTAGGCGTCGCCCCGAAC
>NZ_LDQC01000161.1 GCF_001475545.1 Curtobacterium luteum
TCGACCCGATCGACGGCACCTCGCTGACCGCCGCCGGCCGCCAGAACGCGATCTCGGTCATGGCCGTGTCGGACCGCGGGTCGATGTACGACCCCAGCGCCGTGTTCTACATGGACAAGATCGCTGCCGGGCCGGAGGGGCGTGGGGTCCTGGACCTGGAGAAGCCGATCGGGGAGAACATCCGGGCGCTGGCGAAGGCGAAGCACAAGGACATCGAGGACATGCAGATCGCCGTCCTCGACCGGCCGCGCCACGACGAGCTCATCCGCGCCATCCGTGCCACGGGTGCCGGGACGCGGCTGCTGCTCGACGGTGACGTCGCCGGTGGCATCTCGGCGGCGCTGCCCGGTTCGAAGATCGACATGTGCGTCGGGGTGGGCGGGACCCCGGAGGGCATCATCACCGCGTGCGCGATCAAGGCGCTCGGCGGGGTGATCCTCGGCAAGCTCCAGCCGAAGGACGACGATGAGCGGCAGAAGGCGCTCGACGCAGGCCACGATCTCGACAAGGTCCTCGACCAGGACGACCTCGTCACGGGCGACAACACGTTCTTCGTCGCCACGGGTGTCACCGACGGTGTGCTCGTCGACGGGGTCCGCCGCTCCCGGGGGGTCATCCACACCGACTCGCTCGTGCTCCGCAGCCGCTCGAACACCATCCGCCGCATCCAGGCCGACCACCGCGCCGAGAAGTGGTTTTGATCTGCTGAGTCGCGAACTGGCGGCTGCATCCGCCCGGCGCCGGGTTCGCTCGGTGCCGGTCGCGATCGCG
>NZ_LDQC01000162.1 GCF_001475545.1 Curtobacterium luteum
TGCGACGGCAGGGGCAGATGAGTATAAGGGACAGCCCCCGGTCCGGCCTGGAGGCACGGCGCACCCCCGTCACGTTGCTCTCGGCGTCCCCGGGTAGCGTCCGGCGCATGTCCCGGAACCCCGAGCCCACCGAACGACGCTTCCGCGGGAAGATCCTCGGCGTCGGCAGCACGTCCGGCGTCCGGATCGTCGTCGGCATGTGGGAGCGGTCCCCGTTCGGCCCGTTCACGGACGTGTTCCTCGAGCAGGCAGACGGCAGCTCGGTGCTCCTCGCCCCCGACGAGCTCGTCGCGGCCTACGTCTCCGGCACCTACCGCTTCGACACCGTGTCGGTCGTCGACGTCCGGACGCGTCGGACCGCCCGTGGCCTGGAGCTCGACGCCGGACCCCTGCAGGCGTCGATCGACGTCGGCGCGATCTCACCGCTCGGCCGGGTGCTCCGCATCGTCCCGAAGCCGATCGCCCGGGACTGGCGGTGGCTCACCGTGATCGACCCGGTCGCCCGGCTCCTCGCGCCAGGCGCCGGGACGGCGGGCACGGCGGGGAACGGTCGCCGCGAGTACTACGGCGTGACCGGGGCGCACGACGTCACCGGCGTGCGGGGGACCTGGGCAGGGACGCCACTCGGGTCGATCGCGCCGCTGGACCCGCCGGTCGCGTTCGGCTTCGCGTCCATGCCGCGGATCCCGCAGGTCGTCGACGTCGAGACGACGATCCGCGAGCCCGCCGTCTGAGGAGCCGCGCCGGCGGTTCCCCGCGCGCGTTCTTTCCCATTGCCGGCGCGATGGCTTGTCGATCCGGGCGTACCTGTCGCCGCCGCACGGCCAGGTACGCCCGGTTCGGCCAGGTACGCCCGGTTCCGCCAGGTACGCCCGATTCCGCCAGGTGCGCCCGGTTCCGCCAGGTGCGCACGGTTCCGCCAGGTGCGCCCGGTTCCGCCAGGTACGCCCGGTTCCGCCAGGGACGCCCGGTTCTGCGGGGTACGACCGGTTCTGCGGGGTGGGCCCGCGGGAGCCGTGCCTCCGGGCAGACGCGTCCCAGCGTCCCGGAGCACACTGGTCCGAACGGAACGCGCCCCGGGGGAGACCCGGCCGCACGTCGGGCACAACGGGGCGCACGACGAGGAGGACCAACCATGACCGACACCCAGGCCGACCAGCGAGCAGCCATCTCGGACATCGTCCACGGAGCCCGCACGGCGCTCCTCACCACGGTCAACGCCGACGGAGCACTGCACGCGCGGCCGTTGGCGGTGCAGGACAAGGCGTTCAACGGGACGCTCCGCTTCCTGGTGCAGGACGGCAGCGAGAAGGTCGAGGACATCGCTCGCAACCCGCACG
Source organism: Curtobacterium luteum (assembly GCF_001475545.1). Classification (GTDB taxonomy): domain Bacteria; phylum Actinomycetota; class Actinomycetes; order Actinomycetales; family Microbacteriaceae; genus Curtobacterium; species Curtobacterium luteum_A. The sequence goes on from NZ_LDQC01000162.1 coordinate 1,341, forward strand.
TCAACGTCGCGATCGAGTCGCAGGGCGGGTACCTGTCGATCGCCGGCACCGCCACCGTGACGCGGGACGAGAGCGTCATCGACGAGCTGTGGTCGCCGTTCGCGGAGGCGTGGTTCCCCGAGGGACGCCAGGACCCGTCGATCCGGCTCCTGACGGTCGAGGGGGACTCGGTCGAGTACTGGACCCAGGACACCGGCCCCGTGGGGAGCCTCGTGCAGACCCTCAAGGCCGCACTCGGCAAGCAGAGCCAGCCCGACACGGGTGACCACGGGACCATCGAGCTCTAGGGTCCTGCCGCTGCGGGACGACGAAGCCGCTGTC
>NZ_LDQC01000163.1 GCF_001475545.1 Curtobacterium luteum
TCGATCCGTTCCAACGCGCTGCGGGTGAAGACCCGGAACCCGCCCGTGGCGTCCCGCACCGCGATCCCGAGCGCGACCCTGGTGTACAGGTTCCCGCCGCGGGAGAGCGCCTCGCGGTACCAGGGCCAGTTCTCGACCTGCCCGCCCTTGACCCAGCGGGAGCCGAGGACGAGGTCGTTGCTGTCGGCGAGTTCGAGCATCCAGGGCAGGTACTCGGGGTGGTGCGAGCCGTCGGCGTCCATCTCGACGAGCTTGTCGTAGCCGTGCTCGAGCCCCCAGGCGAACCCGGCGAGGTACGCCCCGCCCAGGCCGTCCTTCACGGTCCGGTGCAGCACGTGCACCCGGTCGGTCTCGGTCGCGAGCTGGTCGGCGATCTCCCCGGTGCCGTCGGGTGAGTTGTCGTCCACGACCAGCACGTGCACCGTGTCGTCGGTCGCGGCCAGGGTACGGCCCACGATCGGACGGATGTTCTCCGCCTCGTCGTACGTCGGGATGATGACCAGTGACTCG